>CALZJD010000155.1 GCA_945787795.1 Thermodesulfovibrionia bacterium
CTGTGAGGTTATGGTAGCCACTGATGCGGTCCGGTCATTAATTCGTGAGGGAAGAACACACCTTATCCCCAGTACAATTGAATCAAGCGCGAAACACGGCATGATAAGCATGGATCGAGCATTGGCGGATTTATATAAACAGGGATTAATAACTAAATCAACCATGTTTCGCAACTGCATTAAACCGGAATATATAAAAAATTTACTTACTGACAAGACCCTGAGCCATTCCAATTAGCCCTCATTATTCATACATATGTAAGCCAGGGAGGTAAGCTTTAAAAAAAGTTTTGAATACGGCAAGATGCGATAAAATATGAACATTCACTGATGTTGATCAATATACAAAGTGTAATCCAGTAATCTTCTCCTAAAGCCGCTCCCAAAACTTTTATTAAAGCTTACCTCCCTGACCGTGTGAATAATGTGGGTTAGTACGCCTATTGATTCATCACTTTCTAAGTGATCTGCCGGGAAATAAAACACTGAAGAGATAATGCATGCGCGGGCACGGCAAAAGCGGGTAGATTTTATCCAGTCTTTTTAAACACCCTCTTTAAAATGTAATCCACATTTTTTGTATAAAAATTCAGATCAAAGAGTGTGTCAATATCCCTTTTAGACAGATACGTTGCGATGGTCTTATCTTTTAGAAGGAGATCCTTGAAGTCTCTGCCCTGTTCCCAGCTCTTCATGGCATTTTTTTGTACAATACGGTAGGATTTTTCCCTGCTCAATCCCTTTTCAGTGAGCATAAGAAGGACCCTCTGTGAACAGAACAGGCCGTTGCTAAGATTGATATTCTCCTTCATTCTCTCGGGATAGACCTGAATGTTTCTAAGAATTCCCGCAAGTCTCACGAGCATATAATTAATAAGGATAGTGCTGTCAGGGATTATGATCCTTTCAACCGATGAATGGCTTATGTCTCTTTCATGCCATAAAGGAATGTTCTCCATTGCAGCCAATGCGTTAGACCGGACCACCCTGGCAAGACCACTCAGGTTTTCACTTCCAATGGGGTTTCTTTTGTGAGGCATTGCTGATGAGCCTTTCTGTCCCTTTGAAAACGGTTCCTCTGCCTCAAGCACTTCGGTCCGCTGCAAATGTCTTATTTCGATTGCCATCTTCTCGATAGCCCCTGCTATGAGGGCCAGGGTATTCATATACTCTGCATGCCTGTCCCTCTGTATCACCTGTGTTGCCACCGGCGCAGGGTTTAAACCCAGTTTTTTGCACACAAAGATTTCAATGTCCGGAGGCAGGCTGGAAAATGTTCCGACTGGACCAGAGAGCTGACCATAACTGATGGTTTCTCTTGCGGTCTTCATACGCTCAAGATTGCGATTCATCTCTGCATACCACAGGGCAAAGGTCAGGCCGAAGGTTGTGGGTTCTGCATGAATACCATGGCTCCTTCCCATCTGCAACGTTGCCTTATATTTCATGGCATTGGACTTCAGCACCTTCAACAGGTTTTGGATATCCAGAATAATAATATCAGCCGCTTCCTTCATCAGCACAGCCAGGGCCGTATCAAGGACATCTGAAGAGGTCAGCCCCTTGTGCACGAACCGGGAATCAGGACCGATATGTTCAGCCACAGAGGTGAGAAAAGCAATGACGTCATGCTTAACCTTCTCTTCGATCTTATCTATTCTTTTGACATTAAAACCTGCCTTCTTTTTTATTGTGGCCAGACTTTTTTTTGGGATCTCCCCTTTTTTTGCCCATGCCTCACAGGCGGCTATTTCAACATCAAGCCATTTCTGATATCTGTTTTCAGGCTCCCATATCTTTGCCATTTCAGGCCTTGAATAACGTGGTATCAATATATCCTCCTGGTTTAACGGGGTTAAACCTGATTACACTGATTTGACAGACGATTTCACAGATGACAAATCATATTGTATTTCTTCTGTGTAATCAAGTCTGTTAATCTGTGTCATCAGATAAATCTATCTTCCTTTTGCCAGCCTTGTAATGAGATAATTTGGAAGACCGGCGGCTTTCATTTTTTTCTGAGTTAATAATATATCATATGGGACTCTTTTTATTTTTATGACATCACTGCTTAAGATGACATAGCATGCATCCGGATTTCCATCTCTGGGCTGTCCGACACTTCCGGTGTTAATTATGTACCTGCACCCTTCCTTTATCTCTGCTGATGTGAAGTACATGACTGTTTTCCCATTATGTGACTGTTCAGTAATAAAGGGTATATGGGAGTGTCCAGCAAAGCAGCATGTTTGCTGAAAGTAGGGGAAGTTTTTCACAGCACTTTTTTTATCTTCTATGTAATGCCACCGTTCAGGGTCTTTTGGCGAACTATGGACCAGAAATATGTTTTCTTCTTCACTTTCACAGGTAAGAGGAACTGACTTGAGGAAATCTTTGTTTTCTTCTGTCAGAACATCCCTGGTCCAGTCTATGGCAATCCTTGCGTAGGAATTGAAAAAAGATACATCAGAAAGACCGACTGCCCCCCGATCATGATTGCCTGCAATGAAAACACGTGATACACTGCGGAGACGTTTAATACAGGTGTTGGGATCAGACCCGTATCCAACAGCATCGCCAATAAAAAACAGGGCTGCAATGCTTTCTTTATCGATCTCTTTTAATACAGCGTTAAGTGCCTGAATGTTGGAATGGACATCTGAAATTATTGCATAAGAACGCATGGCAGGCCTCTGGAATATGTGCTTACTCTTTGTTGCCTGAAGAGGCGGGTAATGCCTCTGCGGCTATCTTGTCCAGGATCCCGTTAATAAAAGGGGCTGAATCTTCTGTTGAATATTTTTTGGCCACTTCCAGGGCCTCATTGATTGCGACGGTTGAGGGGATATCTGTTCTATAAAGAAGCTCATATGTAGCTGCCCTGAGAATATTTCTGTCTATCGCGGCCATTCTTTCCATGACCCAGTGCTCGGCTGCTTTCTGGATTGTCCGGTCTATTGTTTCGAGGTTTTCAAGAGTAGAGCTTACTATATCGTACGTAAACTTTTTTACTTCATCGTCTTCTTTATTATCTTCCCAGAATTCATCGAGCACCGCATCGCACAGTTTATTGCCGGTCAGTTCAAGCTGAAAGAGAATCTGGAGGGCATACTCTCTTGATCGTCGTCGTTTCATAAGACTGTGACAGGTGACAAGTAAGGAGTGACGAGAAGAAACCTGAAGAAACAGCTTAAAGATTTAATTTCAGGTTCTTTTATTTGTCCTATACCTGTTACCCGTAACTCGTGACTCATAACTTTTTAAACAGCTGTGCCATCTCTATGGCGACCATTGCGCAGTCCCAGCCCTTGTTCCCGCTTTTTGTGCCGGCCCTCTCAACTGCCTGCTCAATCGTGTCGGTAGTAAGGACGCCGAATGCTATGGGAACCCCTGTATCAAGAGATGCCTGGGCGATTCCCTTTGAAGCCTCTGCAGCAACATAATCAAAATGGGGTGTTGCGCCTCTAATGATGGCTCCCAGGCATATCAGGGCATCGTGTTTCTTTTTTGAAGCCACCTTTTTTGCAGCAAGCGGTATCTCATATGCTCCGGGCACTTTTATGACCTCTATATTCTGTTCTGATGCTCCGTGTCTCGTTAAAGCATCAACAGCTCCATCAAGCAGCTTGCTTCCAATAAAATCATTGAAACGGCTGACTATAATTGCAAATTTAAGACCTTTGGCCTGCAGCTCTCCCTCAAATGTTTTCATGCGCTCCTCCTGTAAATTGTTGCTGATTAAAACCCGAACAATTCATTTGAATAAAGCAGGGTTTGGAAAATAATTTAGTTTTCGATACCTTTAACACATTTTTTACTGTCAAACGTATATGTGTTTGATTAAAACAACACGTATGATTTAATAATAAATGCATCGAGTCAACTAAATTATTTTTCAAATTTTGCTTTATTCAGGTTATACATTTTTCAGCATATGTCCCAGCTTTTCCTTTTTAATGGAAAGATATTTAATATTTTTATCATGAGGTTTGATCTCTATGGGAACCCTGCCAACAACTTTAAGTCCATAGCCCTCAAGACCGATCAGTTTCTTTGGATTATTGGTCAATAATTTCATCTTGTGAATACCAAGGCTTACCAGAATCTGGGCGCCTATGCCATAGTCTCTCATGTCAGCTTTGAATCCCAGTTTTTCATTGGCCTCAACCGTATCCAGACCCTCATCCTGCAGAGCATAGGCTTTCAGCTTATTAACCAGCCCGATTCCTCTTCCCTCCTGTCTCATATAGAGTATGACGCCTTTGCCCTCTTTTTTGATTATGTTCATTGCCTTGTGAAGCTGGTCTCCGCAGTCACATCTCTTTGAACCAAATACATCTCCGGTCAGACATTCAGAGTGGACACGAACAAGGGTCTCTTCATCAGGAGATATTTCACCTTTGACCAGAGCAATGTGTGTGGTATTGTCTACCATGTTGCCGAATATCATTACCTTGAACTCACCCCCAAATGAAGTAGGCATGTTGGTCATGGCCAGACGCTGTACCAGGCATTCGTTGCGCATCCTGTACTGGATCAGGTCTTTAATGGTGACCATCTTAAGCCCATGCTTTTTTGCAAATTTTGCAAGCTGGGGCACTCTTGCCATTGTTCCGTCATCATTCATGATCTCGCAGATAACACCTGCAGCATTCAGGCCTGCCAACCTTGCAAGATCTACCGATCCCTCTGTCTGACCCGCACGCTGCAGCACACCGCCCGGTTGAGCCCTTAGAGGAAATATATGTCCCGGGCGAGCAATATCTTCAGGTTTGGATTTTGGATTAATTGCTGTTTTAATGGTCCTGGCCCTGTCAGAGGCTGATATGCCGGTGGTCACTCCTTTCCTGGCTTCTATGGATACGGTAAAAGCTGTGCCAAAGCTTGAAGTATTCAGTTCAGACATCATGGGCAGCTTAAGCTCATCGACTTTTTCCGGAGTCAGGGAGAGGCAGATGAGCCCTCTTCCATGCTTGGCCATGAAGTTTATTGTCTGGGCAGTTACTTTCTGAGCTGCAATAGTGAGGTCACCCTCGTTTTCCCTGTCCTCATCATCGATGAGTATGACCATTTTTCCTGCCCTGATATCTTCATTTTTACCAAGAAGTTTTTCAACATATTTCCCGATTATGTCCACCTCAAGGTTTACCCGGTCACCAATTCTTTTCTGCCCTATAGTAGTGGCTGTAAGGGTGTGGGGAATAATAGCAACGCTGAATGATGACCTGTCAAGGTCAACAACCGTCAGGCTTATCCCGTCAATCGCTATAGAGCCTTTTTTTACGACATATTTTAAAATGTCTTTTGGTGCATCAAATGTATAAAAGGTATATTCACCGGCCTTTCTGATTTCCCTTATAGACCCCGTATTATCAACATGACCCGATACAATATGTCCGCCAAGCCGGTCTGACAGGCGAAGTGCACGTTCCAGGTTTACGCCATCACCGTTTTTCAATTCCCCCAGATTAGTACTCCTCATTGTTTCAGGAGAGACGTCAAAAGATATAACTCCCTTATGCCTTGTTACGGTCAGGCACACACCATTTACCGCTACGCTGTCACCCGGCATAAGCTCAAAATCAGACAAGGGTTTTAAAGAAAGGCCGATGCCGCTGCCTGTTTCCTTAACTGATGTAACTGTTCCCTGAATTTCTACGAGACCTGTAAACATTATGCCGACTTTTATTTGATAAGTTTACCAATTCTATCCCAGCGGATTTTTCCCAGCAGGCTTCCTTCACTGTTCCATGACCAGTACATGATAAAGGCCTTGCCCTTTACTTCTTTCATATCTACTACCCCCCAGAAACGGCTGTCATAGCTCTGGTCACGGTTATCCCCCATTACAAAGAAGCTCTTTCTCGGAACAGTAAAGGGGCCGAAATTATCTCTCGGGGAATCCTCTGTTCCGGGGTCTCTGTGAATGATATATTTTTCGGTCATGGGTATATCATTAACAAACACGGTCTTGTCTTTAACCTCTATATTGTCCCCGCCGACTCCAACAACCCTTTTGATAAAATCCCTGCAGTTGTCCTTAAACAGATAAGCCGGGTTGCCGCTGCTGAATGCATTTCCTAACCTGTATGAGATATTGCTGTATGCGCTTGTACATTCTTCCTGCTCCTTGTTTTTGGGAAAGGAAAAAACGATAATGTCACCTTTTTTTGGGGGGCTGAAGATCAGGAACCTGCTGTCTGTAAAAGGGATCTTTATCCCGTAGATAAATTTATTAACCAGTATATGATCGCCGATCTGAAGTGTTTCAAGCATGGAGCCTGAAGGAATTTTAAATGCCTGCACGACAAAAGCCCTGATCAGAAGGGCAAGCAATACAGCAATGAGTATCGCTTCAGTATATTCCCTGAATTTGGATTTATGCGTAGTATGTGTTTTTGCCATGTATCTATTTCACTTTCAGCACTGCAAGAAAGGCCTCCTGGGGGACTTCGACCCTTCCGACCTGCTTCATTCTCCTCTTGCCCTCTTTCTGCTTTTCAAGGAGCTTTCTTTTTCTTGTAATATCACCGCCATAGCACTTGGCCAGCACATTTTTTCTAATGGCCTTGATGCTCTCGCGTGCAATTATTTTGCTGCCGATTGAAGCCTGAATAATGACCTCAAACATCTGTCTGGGAATTTCCTTCCTCAACTTTTCAGCGATCTGTCTGCCCTTGTAATATGCCCTGTCCTTATGGACTATCATTGAAAGGGCGTCAACAGATTCCCCATTCAACAGGATATCAAGCTTTATCAGTTTTGATTCCCTGTAGCCCAGAAATTCGTAGTCCATCGAGGCATACCCGCTTGACGAAGACTTTAGTTTATCATAAAAGTCCCACAAAATCTCATTAAGGTTTTTCCTGGCATAATTCCAGTATCTGGCCAATAAAACGGGAAGGGACAAGAATCGTGGTTATTACAAACGGCTCTTCAATGGATTCATACTTCTCGGGCAGTTTTGCCGGGCTGTCTATATAAAGGACATTTCCGTCAGGTTCAGTTATTTTATAAACAACAGTAGGGGCCGTGTTTACCAGCGTAAGCTTGAATTCCCGTTCAAGCCGCTCTTTTATAATTTCCATATGCAGCAGGCCGAGAAAACCGCAACGGAAACCAAATCCAAGGGCAGTAGATGATTCAGGTTCAAAATTAAAGGAATAGTCGTTAAGCCTCAGCTTATCAAGGGCGTCCTTCAGGTCTTCATACTGGTTTGTTTCTATCGGGTACAGACCTGAAAATACCATGGGTTTTATGTCTTTGTATCCGGGACAGGGCTCTGCAGTGCGGCTGTCTGCATCGGTAATGGTGTCTCCCACCTTTGTATCACCTACATTTCTGATGCCGGCTATTATATACCCTGCCTCTCCTGCCCTGAGCGTTTTCACGGTCTTTTTATTGGGAGTAAATATGCCCACTTCCTGGACTTCAAACATCTTTTCTGTGGCCATAAAAAAGATCTTTGAGCCTTTTTTCACCGTACCCTCAAAGACCCTCACCAGGACTATGACCCCCTGGTAGTTATCAAACCATGAGTCAAATATAAGGGCCTTTAATGGACTGCTTTCTTTTCCCACCGGCGGGGGGACCTTCTTCACAACCGCTTCCAGCAGTTCTGCTATGCCTGTACCCTCTTTTGCAGATGTAAGGATTACATCACTGCAGTCTATGCCTAAGGAATCTTCAATGTCCTGTTTCACCCGTTCCGGTTCAGCGCTGGGAAGGTCGATCTTGTTTATTACCGGAATAATTTCCAGATTGTTTTCAACAGCCAGATAGGTATTGGCAAGGGTCTGTGCCTCGACTCCCTGTGAAGCGTCCACTACAAGCAGGGCCCCTTCGCATGAGGCAAGACTGCGGGAGACTTCATAAGAAAAATCAACATGACCGGGAGTATCTATCAGGTTTAATTTATAATCCTGCCCGTCTTCTGATGTGTAATTAATAGTCACAGCATGGGCCTTGATGGTAATGCCCCGCTCCTGTTCCAGATCCATGGTGTCCAGCACCTGCTTTGTGGTCATCTCTCGCTGGGTAAGGGCCCCTGTAAACTCAAGGATACGATCGGCAATAGTGGACTTGCCGTGGTCAATGTGCGCGATAATCGAGAAATTTCTTATATTTTTTTCGGACATGGAATATAAACAGGAAGGTCAGTTTGCATCTCCAATTACAGGTGACGGAATCTTATGTAAAAGAAATCCGGCAGCGCCTATGGAACCGGCGTTTTCTTTGAGAGAACTTTTAAGAATCTGTATATTGGCAGAGAGAGGTTTAAATGCCCTCTTCAGTGACTCTTTTTTCAACTCTTCAACAAACATATCCCAGCCGCCGATCAGACCGCCACCGATTATGACAGCGTCTATACCAAGAATATTTATAAGATTTGCTATGCCTATACCCAGGAACTGTCCTGCTTCCCTGAAGACTTCCCTGCTCAGGCTGTCTCCGTCAAGGGCTGTTTCATAAATGAGCTTTGAGGTGACTTTATAAAAATTACCGTTACAGCGCTCTGTCAGCATACTGTCTGCACCCTTTTCAAGGGAAGATATTACTCGTTCAACAATTGCCCTGCCTGACGCATACGACTCCAGGCATCCGTAACTGCCGCAGGTACAGTAGCGTCCGCTTGGCACGATAGTCATATGACCTATTTCAACAGGCCCTTCAAACAGGTCACCATTATAAATTATGCCGCCTCCCAGCCCTGTGCCTAGTGTAAGAACGACAAAATTATCAAGGTTTTTTCCTGCACCGACCCATTTTTCTCCGTAAGCGTAAGCATTCGCGTCATTTTCAATAACAACAGGCAGATTAAGTTCCTTTTCAAAGCGTTCCCTTAACGGCACGCCATTCAGGCTGGAAATATTAGGGGACTGGATTACTAAACCGTTATGCCTGTCGATGATACCAGCCACACCGATTCCGATTCCGGCAATATCTGCTGATTTTCCTGAAAGTGCGCTCTTTGTTTCATCACTGTCCAGAAAAGCTTTCAGGTTATTAATTAAAAGGTCGTCTATGCTCTCAGCGCTCTCATCGGTTGTAGAAGGGGTTGGGCTTTGATGACTGCTCAAAACATTGCCGTCTTCTGCAGCAAGAACGGTCTTGGTATTTCGGTCTTGGTATTTGTGCCGCCAATATCTATGCCAATAGCAATCCTCAATGCGTACATCTCCAGAATGTATAATAGTAATAATATGCCTTAATAAGGCAATCATAATACTATCACAGCTTAAAAGAGCCTGTAAAGCAGGGGCACATATACATCATTAATATGAGGCAATTACAAATACATGCATCAATAAGGGGAGAATGGAACCACTGGTTTGCAAATAATAAACAATCATATATAATCTGAAAATAAACGGAAACGTTGAAGATTGGAAAAAGGACAGCTTTACCTTAATAAAAACCGTCCATATAAGTTCAGGGGGTTCATATGAGAAAAGAGTTAGAGATGACAGGAATGCAAAATGGAACTTTTGGCAAGAATACATTAAAGACGTCTGTGGTTTCTTTTGCATGTTTTTGCCTGATATTTACACTATCCCTTACCGGGTGCACCAAAAAAACAGAGGACAGCAAAACCACGCTTCATGTTGTTACATGGAAAGCCAATATCCCTGCAGCATGGGATGAGATCTTTAGAATTTTTGAAGAAGAAAATCCTGATATAGTTGTTCAAAGAGAGACAGGCCCTCACTCTTCCACTGCATTCCATGATATGCTTACCCAGAAGCTTAAGAACAAAAGCGCTGATGTTGATGTTTTCCTGATGGATGTTATCTGGCCGCCTGAATTTGCTGCTGCAGGATGGGCATCTCCCCTTGATGATCTGTTCCCTGAAAGTGAACGCAGGATGTTTCTCGATGGGTCCATTCTGGCAAATACGTATCAAGGAAAGATCTACGGTGTCCCGCTTTTTGTTGACAGTGGCATTCTGTATTACCGCAAAGATCTAATGGAAAAGCATTACGGACCGGTCCTGCCCAGGACCTGGCATGATATGGTGAACCAGGCACGGGTTATTGTCTCGGAAGAAGCAAAGGCAAAAAATGAGATATATGGTTTTTCAGGCCAGTTCAAGCAGTATGAAGGGCTGGTGTGCGATATGATGGAATATATATTAAGCAATGGCGGGGCCATATTAGATCCGGACTCAGGGCAACCGGCCCTTGCCAGCCCGCCTGCAGTTGAGGCGGTCAGATTTGTAAGAGACTATATTATTGGTAAGGCAGCGCCAGAGGGAGTTCTGACCTACCAGGAGCCTGAATCACTTGACCTGTTTATCCAGGGGAAAGCGGTGTTTCACCGGAACTGGCCCTATGCATGGGAAGTTTCAAATGATCCTGAACGTTCAAAGATTGCCGGCAAGGTGGGGATTATGAGGCTGCCGCATTTTGAAGGAGGAAACTTTAAAAGCAGGAAGGGCCCCGACCAGAAAGGCGCTATACAATGATGAAGAGATTCTTAAGGCCTACCCGCATTTTTCAGAGATGAAGGATGTATTCCTTACGGCCTATCCCAGACCAAGGACACCTCTTTATCCTTCTGTATCAAATGTCTTGCAGAGATATTTCAGTAAGGCCATTTCGGATCCTTCGGTTGATATAGAAAAGGAGGCAAAGTCAGCTTCAGAGGAGATCGGGAAAATTTTGGCTATGGAAAAAAGCGGGAAGTAGGAAAAGATTACTTACATAAAAATAAGTGATTGAATTGCTATAATATGAGATATATAAATTAAGGGGATTGTGAAAGGAGCTTAATTATGTCAGTCAAGGATATGATTAAAAAGGAAATTGACAAACTTCCTGAAAATAAACTGCTTGAAGTATACGATTTTGTTAAGTTTTTAGAGATCAAACAGGAGAGAGAACTGCTTCAGCAGGCATCAGAGTCATTGTCCGAAAAATCTTTTGAAAAGATCTGGGACAATGAAGAGGACGCTGTTTATGACAGCTTATAAGCGCGGTGAGGTAATCCTTGCACCTTTCCCTTTCAGCAACCAGTCCGCAATAAAAAAACGGCCCGCAGTTATAATCAGTTCGGATAATTACATTAACACGTCTTCTGATGTTATTATTATGGCGATCACCAGTCAGATCCAGCATATAAGCGACATTGGAGAACGAAGGCTTAAAGACTGGAAAGCTGAAGGACTGCTGAAACCATCGGCCATAAAGTCTGCTGTTTCTACTCTTGAGCAGAAATTGATTGTCAGGTAACTTGGCGTTCTTTCGACGGATGACAACGATGCCCTGAATAGTGCATTAAAAGAACTGTTAAGTTTATAAAAAACTCCCTTCAGAACAAAGAGAACTTACTTTAAACGTACCTTAGGTTTTAATAATAAAAGTGTTCTATTAATTAAGTGACCTTATCACTCATTACACGGGAAAGAATGTTTGCTGTCTCATTACTGGTCCCGTGTTTTGTTTTTATCATTGTTTTTGCATTTTATCCCATTCTCTACTCCGTCTACCTGAGCCTTCATAAAATCATTCTCAGCCTGCCCCATCTTGGACAACCATTTGTCGGGCTTGATAATTACCGGGAACTGTTTAACGATAAAATTGCTCTTCATTCCTTTATAAACACTTTTATTTTTGTCATTGTTTCAACTGTCCTTGAGTTATGCTTCGGACTTGTGATTGCGCTGGTAATGAATAAACATTTTATGGGCAGGGGGCTGGTGAGAGCTGCCATACTCGTTCCGTGGGCAATCCCCACTGTTGTTTCGTCCCAGATGTGGAGGTTTATATTTAATGATAATTATGGTCTGTTTAATTTTGCCCTTTTCAGGTCGGACACATCTGCATACATGGCATGGCTGGCAGATCCTTTTTATGCTTTTTCAGCAATAATAATAGCTGATGTCTGGAAGACCTCTTCATTTGCAGGACTTCTTATCCTGGCCGGACTGCAGCTTATACCGGATGAAATTTATGAAGCTGCCAGAATCGACGGGGCCTCTCCATGGCAGCAGTTCAGGAAGATAACCCTCCCTCTTATAAAGCCAGCCCTGCTGATTGCTCTTCTTTTCCGCACCATGGACGCATTCAGGGTTTTTGATCTTGTTTTTGTAATGACCCAGGGCGGGCCTGCTGATTCCACAAATGTGCTCCAGTTTTATGGGTATAAAAAAATGTTTACTGAGGGAATGATGGGGTATGGTTCGACCATTTCGGTTTCTGTTTTTGTGATTACTCTTATCATATCGGCGATATATATCAAAGTGATGAGAACAGGGTTGTTTAAATAAATTAATAAGTTCAATGATAGTTCAAAATATTTCGAAGATAGTTCAACAATGGTTCAATGATGGTTAAAAAATAGTTCAACATTGTTTAATAATAGAAAAAACATATGGATTTTCTGGGGCTTTCTATAACTATACCTGTGAAACTCATCAACTTTATTGGTGTTCTCAAAAAAGGCGGATTCAAGGGAGATAAATATAAGAACTAACAATTTCGAGATTATACAACTATTGAACCACCATTGAACTATTTTGAACTATTATTGAACGAAGTATTGAGATGAATAGAATATTATTTAACTTAACAACAGGTGTAATAGTTATCATAAGCCTATTGCCGTTTGCATGGTTTATAAATACCTCTCTTAAAACCCCTTTGGAGATCACTGCAATTCCCCCTGTACTTTTGCCGTCATTCTCGATCGAGTCCTATCAGTCAGCTATTGAGGATTACAATCTATTGCACTTTGTAAAGAACAGCCTTATTGTTGCCGGCCTTACCACCGTGATCACAATGTTAATATCCATATTTACAGGCTATGCCCTTGCCCGCTTAAGATTGAAACATAAAGGGCTTATCATGGGCAGTCTACTTCTTGTTTCAATGTTTCCCCAGATATCCATAGCCGGTCCGGTCTGGCGGATAATGCAGACCCTTGACTGGCTGAACAGTTATCAGGGCCTGATAGTTCCATATGTCACATTGACTCTTCCGCTTGGTGTCTGGATCATGGCGAGCTTTTTCAGGGAACTGCCGGAGGAGCTTGAAGATGCGGCAAGGATAGACGGCTGCGGTCATTTCGCTACGCTATTTAAAATAATGGTGCCATTGGCTGCCCCCGGAGTCTTTACTGCAGCTATTCTTGTGTTCATATATGCATGGAATGAATTTTTCTTTGCCCTGTTGATGATGACCCAGCAGAGTTTTCAGACGCTTCCGGTTGGGATCGCCCTGTTTCAGGGACAGTATACACTGCCGTGGGGTGAGAT
>CALZJD010000156.1 GCA_945787795.1 Thermodesulfovibrionia bacterium
GGAAATTATTTCAAATTTGAATCTAATATCTAATTGTCAGTGATTCTCGGTGACTCTGATCTTTAAGGATAACTGGCAATTATCTCGTTTTTCAGGGGACTTGCCAATATCACGAAACGTGTTCTTATCGTGATTATTGATAAGGTCTGGGAGTTACCGACTACTACCTCAACTCACTACTTTAAAGGCATAATTGAGTCATTGATAACACCTCAGATAGTGAGAAAAATAATGAAGAAAAACACTGATGATTTCACTGACAAATCTTCTATACGGATGGGATTGACTGAATATCACTTTATCTAAATTATCGTTGATTCACAAAGATTCTGGAGTTGAGGGTTGCATCATAATATAAATAGATCTGGAGTGAGGGTAAGGTTGGGGACTATATATGAAAAGAATTTATTACAGATGCTGAATTATTTATACTTGGAAGAAATAAAGAATTATAAGAGACATGCGTTATGGCTTAGAACCAAGGTTAAGGTTGATTAACAATTCTAAGTATTCTTTTTGTAATTTCAAAATCTCAACTCCCATCCCATCATAATATCCATTTGACTTGGTAAGCCTCTTAATTGTTATTGGTACATTGAAAATCTCTTCATTAAAAGGAATAGTAATTTCAAATTGCAGACCAAGAGGAAAGTTTATTTTTGAAGATCTGATAAACATGCCATTGCCTGAGATGTTCGTCACAGTTCCAAAATACTTTATATCAACAGAATGAAATTCTAAGGTTGTGTCAATTCTTTTAAAATATCTTTTTTCCATATAAAACTTGCCTCTGAAGATAACGTCGTAATAAACAGTAGGCTTTAATAGAAATTATTTTTGTAGTTTAATTAATCAGTATGTTTCTCAGGATGTAAGCTATTTTTTATGCTATCAGTTAACGCCCTAAATAGCTAATTTAAAATATTTATAGATCGCATAAGATTTGTAAATATGCTTCTACAAACGACCTCATTAACAGTTGCAGAGCTCAGTATAATGTGATACTTTTTGAATATAGATTGAAATACATTTGAAAGGGGATAGAAATATGAAAGTAGAAACAATAATAGACACTAAAAAGAAGATAATATCTTTATATGACGTGGCGAATAATACGGGTGATTTTATATCATTGATACAAACTGCATTCATTTACAACACATCAAAGCCTCTACAAGGGTGTAAGGCACAAGCGGAAAACAGCAGGAAAGAAACTGATCAGCTTTCAACAATCATAACTGCCTATGCAATGGATGATACTGACCTGAAATCATATATACCAGTGCCTGCACATATCATACGTGTCTGGAAAAGCCTGGAGAAACTCTCTGAACTCACAGCAAAAAAAATCGAAGGGAATATTCTCTTTTCGGACAAGGCTGCAGACGAAACAATATTTCTTCTTCAAAGACTGATTGAAATTCTGCGGCCAACAGCAGATATGATACTTGCCAGAAATACATTCCTGAGCAAGTATATAGTGTATTCACAGGCAGGTGTGGAAAAAATGGCAAACGAATACGCTACATTACATGAAGACAGGTTAATAACCGGTGAATGCATGCCTGAATCGGCATCGATCTTTGTGAAAATGCTAGAGGCAATAAAGGATACTGCATGGAATGCCAAGGAAATAGCGGTAAAGCTTTCCGGATAATAAGTAAAGACTACGGCGTCTTAAAGAAAAGAAATAAGCCATGAAGAGAAGTATATTATCCTTTATAATTCTCATTGCCGGGATATTAATTCCTGGGATTTCTGGATGCACCAAAGAGGAGGAAGAAGAGCTAACTGATTTGAGGAGAGTTATTTTCAAAACCATATTTAAGAATATGTATCTCATGAACATCAATAATATGTAGGTCTTTATTTTCATATGATGTAAATCATATGAAAGGCAATAATTTATATGTAAAACTATCCATAAATATCTTATTGACTAATGCCATGATTACTTCTGACCAGACATTAAAGCTTGAAGAGCTTATTGATAAGTACGAACATCTTAATAAAGAGCTGGTTCCTACTGAAGAAAAACTGAATGCCGAACTTGCGAAAGTTAGATTGCAGATTTTAGATCGCGCAAGAGCCAGAACCAGTTTTACCGGTGATCCGCTCAAAGATTTAAGTATTTTTAAATTTGGGAATAAATTTAAAGATAATTATGATCAATTAGTGCGTTTAAGAGATGTGTTAAAAAATGCAGCGAACGAATTTATCCTTATTCATGATACCAGTTACAATTTACTCATAAATAAGTTGAATGAACAGGACAGATGCTATATCCCTTTCCGTGTGGCCGCATTGGGAATTATTGACAGTAGTCCCCTTGAAGTGGGATATGAATATGACATTGCTGGTGATAAGTATTATTTGAAGTTGAGGTTTCAAAACGGTGCATATATCAGAGAATTAAATGTCAAGGAAGAGGATAAACTTGATAAATGGCTCAATATCATCCCGACTTTCAGGGGAAGAGAAGGATCTTATACAGAAAAAACAGAATTGCTGGCATTCATAGAGCCTGGGGAAGATTATAAATCCTCAGATGATTATATCCGGCATTTATATATTGAGGGTGAGTCGAAGGAAAAACCTAAACCAAAAAAACCTTATTGGAGAATAGCCCCAAATAAATTTGACACGAATACAGTTAAAATTGGGGCTGAACCGGTGATAGAAATCATTGAAAAACAAGAGTTCCCCGAAAAGGAAGATAAAGTATTCGCACTTTATATTGGTAATCAGGAAGTAATGATGAGATCAGGTTTAGATATAAAAGAACTTAATACACTTCAAAAGGTATATGATAAAATAAATTCTGCCAGAGGAAAGCCCAGCGCCCGGTCACTTATTTTTTAATCCGAGATTGACAAGAATGAAATCTACCGACAAACGATATAAATCCTCAGTCAGCGATGTTTTATCGAATACCACTTAATATCAGCAGGGTATAGCACTGTCATTCTTTCTCACTTTTTTCCTTGTATCTTTATTTTTTAATCCTACCTCATAATGCAAGATTTTAAATATTAATCAGTAACATTAATATTTGGACAAATTGACTATTATTAGGTTTTTTTATCCATCTTATAAATATTTTTAAATTGTAAAGAAAAGCAATAAGTGATAATAATATTATATAAAGTATTTTTTGTCTGACAAAGCCAAACCCTCTGTGAGGAGGGGACGGAAAGCGGCGGGTCTGAGGAGTAAAGATGGCCGAGCTGCCGAAGGATAATCCCTTGGTAAGTTCGGCTTTTTTATTGAGGGAGAATATATTTCATCTTCTATAAGGAGGGAAGAGGATATGTTTGGTCTCAGTTTTTCAGAAATATTAGTTCTGACGGTACTGCTTATACCGCTAATATTCTGGGGTGTGGGTTTTGTTTGGTTAATCGTATACATGATTTACGAGTTAATAAAGGACAGATTATTCAAGGACTTTCACTTCAATCACAGGAAAGCACAATAAAGTTAATGATAAATACTTTCCAAGTAAACTTTGCAGGTACAATCCTCAATCTCAGGGACTTCAATCTCTGTTGATAGTTAGACGTTATTGGTAACTTGGATCTTTCTTCATTCTGAAGATCATGATGTAGTCAATACGCTTCTGTGAACATCCAGAATGAATATAAGTGGGTGAAGTCGGTAATCTCCGAAGTGTTCCAATTTTGTCTCTTTCATCTGTATATCATTAAGTCTCATAGAATACAGTTTCAACGATAAATATGATTTATCCTCAACATTGTCTCTTCATTTGGTCTGAAGATAACATGTATATATCAATGCCCTGACGATCCCTCCCATTTTGAAGAGTTGTCGGTAAAATCATCACTATTACTCTTGTTTTCAGTTTGCCAGTAAGCATCTGTAATGAATACTCGGATAACAAACTCCTTCTGTCAATACTTTAAGATTTCCTATATGAATAATCTTTGCATACCATTCATAGCCTTTAAAGTTGAAGAATTTCCTGAATTACCGTACATTAGAACTTACTTTAAATCGGGAAAGGCGATTACCCATGCAGACCGGACTGGATATATTTAACAAAAGATGGCCTAAAAAATTAAACGGTGCGCGCGTTGGTCTTGTGGTTCATCCTGCTTCTGTTAACAGCGGGCTTGAGCATGCAGTTGACTGTTGTGCCAGTTCCAGGAGATTTAAGCTAAAGGCGCTCTTCGGGCCCCAGCATGGTATCAGGGGAGAGACACAGGACAACATGATAGAGTGGGAAGGTTTTAAAGATAAAAAAACAGGACTTCCTGTTTATAGCCTCTACGGCAATACACGAAAACCTGAAGCTGACATGTTAAAGAATATTGACGTGATAGTAATTGATATGCAGGATGTGGGGGCACGTTACTATACATTTATATGGACCATGGAGTTGTGCATGCAGGTATGTCATGAGTCGGGAAAATCTGTTGTCATCTTTGACCGGCCCAATCCTCTTGGCGGTAACCTCACGGAGGGTCCTGTCCTTGATGTAGAGTTCGCATCATTTGTAGGCCTGCGCCCTTTGCCTGTGCGTCACGGCATGACCATTGCCGAGATAGCAGGATATTTGAGAGATAAATATTATCCATCACTGGATTTACACATCGTACCTATGAGGGAATGGGAAAGGAAAATGTGGTTTGATAAAACAAGACTGCCATGGATCATGCCTTCTCCGAATATGCCGACACTGGACACGGCCATTGTTTACCCCGGCATGTGTCTTTTTGAAGGGACGAATTTAAGCGAGGGCAGGGGGACTACAAGACCATTTGAACTGTTTGGAGCGCCTTTTATTGATCCGGAATACCTTGTGAAGAAGCTGATGTCTCTTAATCTTCCCGGGGTTGTATTCAGACCCGTTTATTTCCTGCCCACGTTTCAGAAGTTTGCAGACCAAATATGCGGAGGAGCTCAGATTCATGTAATCAATAGAAAAAAATATAAATCTTTTAAAACCGGGGTAGCTGTTATTAAAATAATTCATGATCTTTATAACAATAAATTTGAGTGGAAACAACCTCCCTATGAATATGAAGAAAAGAAGATGCCTAGATATTCTTGCCGGAACAGACAGGCTGAGAAATGATATAGAGGAAGGCACACCGATCAATCAAATGGAAGACTGGTGGAAGGAGGAGTGTCTGGAGTTTGGAAAGAATGTCAGAAAGAAATATCTTATATATAAGTAAAGTTCACGTATCAATATTTAATTAATTCAAGGGAATTCCCCACTTTAGAAAAGGGGGGCTAGGGGGGATTTGAATACTCCTGGTATTAGCAATGCTTTCATACAATAAAAGCTTTAAACAGTTTTCGAGAAGCCTCAGAACATATATGACTGACGCTGAAAGATTGCTATGGTCAAGAATTTGAGGTAAGCAATTAAAAGGGTTGCAGTTTTACAGGCAAAAAATAATAGGTGATTATATTGTTGATTTTTACTGCCCTAAATCAAAGTTGGTTATAGGAGTTGATGGCGGACAGCACTACAGCGATGAAGGAAAAAACAAAGATCATAAGAGAGATGATTACATGCAGAGAAAAGGAATGAATGTTCTAAGGTTTTCAGATCGAGATGTTTTGAAGCGAATCGATACAGTTGTGGAAGAAATATGGAGAAAATTATGATTGTAAAATCTCCCCTAACCCCTCTTTGTCAAAGAGGGGGAGAAAAAGGATGAATGTCCGGATGTTAAATTAATAATTACCTATGCCAAACAGCCAACCATTAAATATCTTTATCCCTGCTGCAGGACGGGGCGAAAGGCTGAGACCGATTACAGACCATATTCCAAAACCTCTTATGCCGGTCCTTGGAAAACCGGTCTTGCAGCATGTGCTTGAGAGAGTATCAGAAATATCATTTAACAGAATCGGAATCAATCTTCATTATAAAAGCGAGGTACTCTCACGATGGATAGCCCAATATCCCAATAAAAATAAAATCGATCTGTTTCATGAAGAGGAAGTGCTCGGGACCGGCGGTGCAATAAAAAATGCTGAGGGATTGCTGAATCAGGGGCCTTTCCTCGTACACAATTCTGACGTGCTCAGTAATATTGATCTTGATAATCTATTGGAACACCACAGGAAATCAGAAAATCTCGTCACCCTTGCGGTGCATGACTATACCCAATTTAACAGCCTGATTCTTGACAGAAACGGCTGCCTGATAAAAGTGGACAGGAAATCTACAGGAAAGCTGATGGCATATACAGGAGTGGCAGTTTACGAGCCTGAATTCTTATCGTATTTGCCTGATGGTGTATCACATATAGTTGATGCATGGATGACAGCTATTAGCGATGGACATCGCATAGGGACACTTGACGTAAGCGGAAGCTACTGGAGCGATATAGGTACTGCTGATTCATATGCTGCTTCAGTGTTCCATGCATTGCGACATGAAGGAGAAACGGTTTATATCCATCCTGCGATGCAGGGATGCGGTGATATCGATTATAAGGGGAATGTGGTCATTGAAGACAGGTGTGCCTTTAGTGGTCCGGTTACACTTCAGAACTGTATTGTCCTTACTGGCACCAAGGTAGGGGTGATTCACGAATCAACCCTGAACGAGAACTGCATTATAGGTCCGGACTTTACCATTCATCTTAATAAGGCAGACATCCATCAGCTGTCAGGGCCGGATAAAAGACAGCTAATAGGGACAGGCGGATCTGACAGGAAATATTACCGGATTAAGAAAGACAGCAGAAGTGTTGTGCTTATGCAAAGCATTAATGATGATCCTGACTTTATGCGTCATATAGAATATACAAAGTTTTTCAGAAGCCATGATATTCCTGTTCCTGAGCTTAAAAGCGCAGACCCAAAGCAGATGCAGGCTGTATTTGAAGATGCAGGGGACATATCGCTCTACAGTTTTTTTAAATGCAGGAGGACGAAACAGGAAATAGAGGACATGTATAAAAGAGTTCTTGATATTGCGGCAGGAATTCACTGTATAAAAAAGACGCAGGTTAGAGAATGTCCTGTGCTGGAAGACAGGGT
>CALZJD010000157.1 GCA_945787795.1 Thermodesulfovibrionia bacterium
CTCGTGTACGTGCTGCTGGGGGTGTCTCTGCTCATGCTGCTTTTTGTATTTATTCCGGGCATAGGGATTGAGGCAAACGGGGCGAGAAGGTGGCTCAGGCTGTGGCCAACCACTTTTCAGCCTTCAGAGCTTGCAAAGGTGGTCATGGTTATCTTCCTCGCAGATTATATGGACAAACATATTCACCGTATGAGGGAGTTTACATATGGCATTTTGATTCCTGCTGGCGTGATGCTTGTCTTTCAGATGATAATAATTATACAGCCTGACTTTGGTGCTGTCATGAGCCTGGGTATTCTCACCGTGTGTCTTCTTATTCTTGGAGGAGCAAGACTGAGGCATGTAGGACTTCTGCTCCTTATGTCATTGCCTGCGATCTATGTTCTTGTTTTTTCATCAGGCTACAGGATGAAAAGGATAATGTGTTTTACCGACCCCTGGAAAGATCCCTTTGGATGCGGGTTTCAGCTTGTCCAGTCTTTTATTGCCTTTGGAAGCGGAAGCCTGTTTGGTGTCGGGTTGGGGGAAAGCAGGCAGAAACTCTATTTCCTGCCCGAGGTCCATACAGATTTTATCTTTTCAATAATTGGAGAGGAACTGGGACTGGTCGGCGTGTTTACTGTTGTCGGTGTTTTTGTCTGGTTATTTATCAAGGGGATAAGACTGGCGGCAAGGACTGAGGACCCATTCGGTTATTTTCTTACCATTGGATTGACCATGATGATAGGGGTGCAGGCCATTATTAATTTTGCAGTTTCAACAGGATTGATGCCTACAAAAGGACTTCCCCTGCCTTTTATAAGTTATGGAGGATCAGCCCTGCTTATTAATATGGCAGCAGCCGGAATACTTTTAAATATAGCGCAGAGAAATAATGCAGGACGTGTCGAGATGGACTCGACCACGCACAGTCATTCGCTGCGAAACAATTATATGAGAAGGATGAGATGAAGATTATTATTGCAGGAGGCGGTACCGGAGGGCATATTTTCCCGGCCCTGGCCATAGCAAGAGAGCTGAAAAAAACTATTGCCAATGTTTCGATTACGTTTGTAGGGACTGTAAGGGGGATTGAGTCAAAGATAATCCCTAAAGAGGGGTATGACATCCGTTTTATCAGATCAGAAGGGCTGGTAGGCAGGGACCTGTTCAGCACAATAAGGTCTGTATCAAGACTGCCTTTGTCATTAATGGACTCCCGCAGGATACTTAAGGAGATTAATCCCGATCTGGTCATGGGGGTGGGAGGATACAGTTCAGGCCCGGTCATTTTAAGTGCCAGGCTGATGGGCATTCCTTCATGCATACATGAACAGAACACGCTACCCGGTCTTACGAACAAGCTGCTGGGAAAAATTGTAGACACCATTGCTGTCACCTATCATGAAAGTATGAAATTTTTTCCAGATGAAAAAACATATCTGACAGGTAACCCTGTAAGGGAAGACATACTGAAAGGTGACAGGGACAGGGGCTGTAAAACCTTCAGTCTTGATAAGGAGCGTTTTACCATATTCATATTTGGAGGCAGTTCCGGCGCACACAATATAAACCAGGCCGTAGATGAGTCCCTTGTATATCTGGAGCAGTTCAGGGAGAACATACAGTTTTTACACCAGACCGGGGAAAAGGACTTTGATGCGGTAAAGGAGATTTACAGCTCAAAAGGATTTAAAGGTACGGTCCTGCCTTTTGCATATGAAATGGCAGATGCATATGCAGTAGCAGACCTGATTATATCACGGGCCGGAGCAACAACCCTTGCTGAGTTAACCGCCTGCGGCAAGACTGGCATACTCGTTCCTTACCCGTATGCAGCTGGAAACCATCAGGAAATAAATGCGAGAAAACTATGGGATATTGGAGCGGCACAGATGATCCTGGACAGGGAACTGAACGGCAAGACCCTGTCAGACATGATCAGATACCTGCTGGAGGATCCTGAAGCAATAGGAGAAATGGAACGGACAAGCCAGTCACTTGGCAGTTCTGATGCCACAAAAAAAATTATTGAACTGATCATGGGTCTTTTAAAAAAAAAGGTGACAAAAAGAATACAGATAACAGATAAAAGAACACAGACAACGGATGAACTCATAATTTAATGAGATAAAACGGATTTTTAATGTATAAAAAATTTGAAAGTGTACATTTTGTAGGGATTGGCGGAATCGGGATGAGCGGCATCGCGGAAGTGCTGCATAACCTCGGCTATACAGTCCATGGGTCTGATCTGCGTGTTACGGAGACCACCAGGAGATTAAGAGAACTGGGCATCAACATCAAAACAGGTCACAATGCAAACAACCTTACCAATGCTGATGTTGTTGTAACATCTTCTGCTGTCTCTGCGGACAATCCTGAGGTGGAAGCGGCCAGAAAGCTCTCCATACCGGTAATCCCCAGAGCTGAAATGCTCGCTGAACTTGCCCGGCTTAAATATGCCATCCTGGTTGCGGGCGCTCACGGCAAGACAACCACAACTTCATTGATTGCAAGTGTGCTTGGAGACGGGGCCTTTGATCCCACAGTTGTTATTGGAGGAAAGTTAAAAGGAATAGGCAGCAATGCAAAGCTGGGGCAGGGAGAATTTCTTGTTGCTGAAGCAGATGAAAGTGATGGGTCATTTCTGAAACTCTCCCCTACCATTGCAATAGTGACCAACATCGACAGAGAGCATATGGATTATTTTAAAAACATTGATGAAATAAAGAATGCCTTTCTCTCTTTCATAAATAAAGTGCCTTTTTACGGGCTCTGTATTTTGAATGGCGACAATGCATATATGAAAGAACTGATGCCTAAAGTGGGAAGAAGGTTTATCACCTACGGGCTGAGTGACGGACTGGACCTTGTTGCAAAAAATATCAGTTCCAGGGGATTCAATGCCGTGTTTGATGCGGAACTGAACGGAACATTGCTGGGAACCTTTGAGGTGCCGCTTGCAGGGGAGCATAACATAAGCAACTGTGTTGCTGCTGTTGCTGTTGCAAACGAACTGGGGATGAACGTTGAGGATATTCAAAAGGCGCTTAAAAATTTCAGCGGTGTTCAGAGGCGGCTTGAAATGAAGGGGTCGGTAAACGGCATTGATGTCATTGATGACTATGGACATCATCCGGCTGAGATTGTGGCGACGCTAAAGGCTGTGAAAGAGGCATTGAGCCAGAGAACAGAGAACAGAGAACAGAACACAGACTACAAAACTGAAGCCACGGACGACGGACAGCCGACGACGGACAACGGCAGGCTGTTTGTCCTGTTCCAGCCTCACCGGTACTCAAGGACAAGGGACCTGCTGGGAGAATTTATCGATGCCTTTGGAGATGCAGACAAGGTGTTGTTAATGGACATATATCCTGCCGGGGAAAAGCCTTTACCAGGAGTAAATTCAGATCTGCTGTACAGGGGAATTAAAGAGATAAACGTAGATATTGAATATATAGAAGACAGGAAACAGGTACAGAGCTGCCTTGATATGGAATTAAAAAGCGGTGATATCCTGCTTACCCTTGGGGCAGGTGATGTATGGAAGGAAGGGGAGGAGTTTATAAGAATCAAAAACAGTGAATGATACATTATGAACAGGAAATTTTTTAGACGAATAATGCCTTTTGCAAAAGCCTCAACAAAAAGAAGAGAAAAAATTAAGAATGCTTGATCTGGAACATAAACTTAAACAGGGATTTAACGGTGAGCTGAGGTTCAATGAACCCATGTCCGAACATACTTCTCTGAAAATAGGGGGACCTGCAGAGGTAATGGCATTTCCCGAGGACCCTCTCTCATTAAGGAACATCCTTTTTGTTGCCAAAGAGGAAGGGCTTGCTGTGCATGTTTTCGGTGGAGGCACAAACCTGCTGGTCAGTGACAAAGGGATAAAGGGGCTGGCCATATCACTCAAGGCGTTTGGAAGCATTGAGGCTGTTCATTCCCGTACATCCTCAGCAACAGAAAGTGCTGATGAAGAATCGGAAGAACAGGACGTGACACTTTTTGTGGGTTCAGGAGTGCCCCTTGCAAAACTTATTAATTATGCCCGGAAGAATGGGTATACAGGGCTGGAAGCACTGACCGGCATTCCCGGTCTCATGGGCGGGGCTGTTTATATGAATGCCGGCTCCTTTGGTACAGAGATGAAGGACGTTATTGTTTCTGTTGCGATTATGAGTAAAGAGGGACATTTAATAATTCTTGAAAAAGATAAACTGAACTTTGCATACAGAACATCAGGTCTTCCTGATGACTCATTGATATTAAGCGCCAACATAAGCCTGAAAAAGGATGAACCCGAGGCAATAGAAAAACGCATAAAAGAATATATGGCAAAGAAAAAAGACGCCCATCCCCTTGGCGGGTTATCAGCCGGATGTATATTTAGGAACCCTGAAGGAAATTATGCAGGAAGACTCATAGATAATGCGAGCTGCAAGGGAATGAAGCAGGGCAATGTTGAGGTGAGCACCGTGCATGCCAACTATTTTATTAACCAGGGCGGAGCTTCATGCAGTGATTTTATAAAACTTATGAATTCAGTCAGGGAAAAGGTCAGGCAGAGCAGCGGCATTATGCTTGAACCTGAGATTCATATTGTGGGAGAGGTATAAAAAAAATAAGAATTACAAATTACAAATTATGGAACTAAAAGCATTTATTTCAATTGAGATAAGGTGGATGTATGACTAAGGGACTGGTGACGAAAAAGAGAATCGGAGTTTTAATGGGAGGGCTTTCTGCTGAACGTGATATATCCATGAGGAGCGGGCTGGCAATATACCAGAACCTTCAGGAGATGGGCTATGACGCTGTTCTTATTGATGTTGGCAAGGACATAGCCAATGTGATTAAAAAGGAAAAGGTGAAACTGGCATTCCTTGCCCTGCATGGAGGCATCGGAGAAAACGGCTCGATACAGGGACTGCTTGAAACACTGGGACTGCCTTACACAGGTTCAGGCGTACTGGCTGCAAATGCAGTGGTCACCGGTGTTTTTGACTATCCTGATTTTCCAGATCCATCTTTTGATCTGCCCTGGGTTGTCAAACCGGTATCTGAAGGGTCCAGCATCGGAGTGTCCATAGTTAAAGAGGAGGCTGAACTGGTTCCCAGTCTGGAAAAGACATTTTCCCTTGATGCAAAAGTGATGATCGAGAAATTCATTAAGGGAAAGGAGCTTCATATTGGAATAATCGGCGACAGGGTGCTTGGGGGGGTAGAAGTCAGACCATCACTGGAGTTTTATAACTACGAGGCCAAATACACATCAGGTCTGACCGATTATATAATTCCGCCGGAGGTAGATGAGGCGGTGTACAAAAAGGTATCTGAACTGGCGTTAACAGCACATATGGCCCTGGGATGTTCAGGAGTCAGCAGGGTGGATTTCATGATAGATGAAAAAAATGCGCCGTACGTACTTGAGGTAAATACCCTGCCCGGCATGACAACAACAAGCCTCATTCCCAAGATCGCAAAAGCAGAGGGTATGAGTTTTAACGATATTATTGAGGAGACAGAAAGCCAAAGAGAAAGAAACGCAAGGCAGCATACAGGCAGGGAGAAAAAGCAGCCATCTTTTTCAAAAGGGGCACTATGGTACTTCTGGCTGTTGTTATTATGGCTGCCTCTGTTCTCGGAGTGAAGGCCCTTAGCTATCAGTTTGGAATAAATGATATTCAGATAATCGGGAATTACCATCTTGAAAAGAAAGATGTGATAAGCCGTTCAAAAATAGAAAAAGGGGAACCGCTGCTTAAAATAAACCTTGGTGAAATTGAAGCCAGGCTTGAACAGAACGCCTGGATCAAAAGTGCCTCTATAAAAAAACGACTTCCCGATACACTTATCATAAAGATTGAAGAGGCCGAACCAATGGCCCTCTTAAATTTAAAAAAGCGGTTATATCTTATGGATGGTGATGGTGAACTTCTTGAAAGGTTAAAAGGTGACGGGGTCCCTTTTCTGCCGGTAATCAAGAATATAAATCCAAAGAAAAAAGAAGATATGAAAGAAGCTCTTAAACTGGTATCCATATTAAATGACAAGAACATAATTGCTAACAGGGATTCCATAGAAATAGGGGTTGAATCATACGGCCTGAAAATAAATATGGACGGAGAATTAATAAAGGTCGGTTACGGTGATTATTCGGCAAAATTTGACCGGTGGATGGCGCTTGAACCGGAGATAAGAAAAAAAGGATTGCCTATTAAATATGTTGATCTGAGATTTAAGGACTCGGTAATAGTAAAACCATTAAATAAAGTGAAGGGAAAGTCTTCTTAATATGCATTTTGGATTTATAAAAGAAGTTGCAATGAAACAGGAAAAACTGATAGTTGGCCTTGATGTGGGAACAACAAAGGTCAGCGCTGTGGTTGGTGAGCTTAACAGCTCTAATCATGGCAATGGAGATTTGCGCGGAGGGGTAAAAATTCTGGGTATTGGCACATCAACTTCCAAAGGGATCAGAAAGGGTGTGGTGACCAACATAGAGAGTACAGCCGCATCTATCAGAGAGGCTGTCCGGGATGCAGAAAAGACTACAGGCATTCAGATAAATGCTGTGTACCTCGGAATAACCGGAGGACATATTAGCTGTATATCCAGTCATGGAGTTATCGCTGTTAAGGAAAAAGAGATAGGCCAGAAAGAGATTGACAGTGTCATTGATTCTGCAAAGGCAGTAGCCATCCCCTTTGACCGGGAGATACTGCATGTTATTCCTGAAGGGTATGCTGTTAACGGACAGGAGGGAATTACCGACCCCCATGGAATGGGAGGGGTCAGACTTGAGACGAACGTGCAGATCGTAAGCGGTGATGCAACTTCCATTCATAACCTGATAAGGAGCTGTGAAAAAGCAGGGCTTGAGGTGATTGAAGCTGTGTACCAGCCTCTGGCTTCGGCTGATGCCATTCTCACTGAAGATGAAAAAGAGCTGGGCGTGGCAATGATCGATATAGGCGGGGGGACCACAGAAGTTTCTTTTTTCCGGGACGGCAGTTTCTGCCACTCAGCTGTTCTGGCAATTGGAGGGAATAATTTTACAAATGACGTTGCTATCGGGCTGAGAATTTCTACTCAGGAAGCAGAATATATAAAGAAGAAATATGGATGCACCTTATTGACCATGACAAAGGACGATGAAGAGGTTGAGATAGGCAATGACGAGGAAAGCACAACAAAGCAAATCCCGAGACGTTATCTTGTGGAGATACTTCAACCCAGGGCCGAAGAACTTTTCAGTCTTATAAAGGAAGAGCTTGTAGCAAAGGGGCTGGAGAAGAGCCTGAATTCCGGAGTCGTACTGACAGGCGGCGGCGTCCTGATGCAGGGAATGGACGTGATGGCTGAAAACATCCTGGAACTGCCGGTACGAACAGGAAGCCCTGTTAAGAATGGAGAGCATGCAGGTGTTATTGGCAATCCCTGTTATTCAACGGGAGTGGGGCTTATGCTCTACGGAGCAGAAGAGTTCTCACCTGACCATAGCTATGATAAGGATGATCATATATTTACTGGTGCAATGTCGAAAATAAAAAACTGGATGAGCGGAAAGTTTTAATAATACAGAGAGGAACAATTTGAACATAAATAAGCACGGAAAATAAATCGAAAATCTAAAAGGATAAGGAGGTCAGGATGAAGATATTTGATATTGAAGAAGTGCAGGACAATACTGCCAAGATCAAAATTACAGGGGTAGGCGGAGGTGGCAGCAACGCAGTGAACGGCATGGTAGCATCAGGTCTTCAGGGTGTGGAGTTTATTGCCATTAATACAGATGCGCAGGCACTGGAGTCATCACTTGCACATCAGCGTATACAGATCGGGAGCACCCTGACAAAGGGCCTGGGAGCAGGAGCAAATCCTGAAGTAGGGAGACAGGCTGCACATGATGACAGAGACCTTATTGCCGGGGCGATCAAGGGTGCGGACATGGTGTTTATAACTGCCGGAATGGGGGGAGGCACAGGCACCGGTGCATCATCCATAGTCGCCGAGGCCGCAAGGGAGCAGGGGATCCTTACTACCGCGGTCATTACCAGGCCATTTCTCTTTGAAGGAAACAAAAGGTCAAAAAATGCAGAGCAGGGGATCAAGGAACTGAGAAAGCATGTTGACTCCATAATCATCATTCACAATAACAGGATACTGGATATTACCGAGAAGAACACTCCCTGGCTCCAGGCATTGAATCTTGCAAATGATGTTTTAAGACAGGCAGTAAAAGGTATTTCGGATTTGATACTTGTCCCGGGACTTATTAACCAGGATTTTGCTGATATAAAAACAATTCTGGCAGACAGCGGCAAGGCCTTGATGGGAATTGGATATGCAGAAGGCGAAGACAGGGCAATTGCCGCGGCCAAGATGGCCATAAAAAGCCCCCTGCTGGAGGAAACCTCCATTGATGGCGCTAAAGGTGTATTAATAAACATCACTGGAGGTTCTTCCCTATCCTTCCACGAGATCCATGAGGCTGCCAGCCTGATCAAGGACTCGGCAGACAGCGAAGCTGAAATTATATTCGGCTCTGTTATTGATCCGGATCTTGATGAGAAGATTATGTTAACAGTCATCGCAACAGGTTTTGAAGATAAACCCAAGTCTGTAATGACGTCCTATGACAGATGGAGACCATCACGGGATGTCAGTTCTCTCAAAGGCTCGCACAGGCTGCTGTCCAAGGCGACCTTAAAAGAAAATGATGAAATCCCTGAAGAATCATATCTTGATGTACGGCGACCTTAAAAGAAAATGATGAAATCCCTGAAGAATCATATCTTGATGTACCAACTTTCATGCGAAACTCATCATTTAAAGAAGAAGAGGTTGAGAGCAGCCTGGAGAAATAGGGGCGGGTTTCTTTATGAGATTTTCCAATTTGTTTGTGCCCACACTTCGTGAGGCGCCAGCCGAGGCTGAGGCAATAAGCCATATATTAATGTTACGTGCCGGATATGTCAGACAGCTTGCGGCCGGGCTTTACATATATCTTCCTCTTGCATTGAAGGTAATGGACAGGATCCATCGGATCATCAGGGAAGAAATGGATGCCATTGGCGCCCAGGAGATATGCATGCCTGCGCTTCACCCTGCGGACATCTGGCAGAAAACAGGCAGGTGGGACGAAATAGGGGATGAAATGTTCAGGTTAAAGGACAGGGGCGACAGGGACATGTGTCTTGGTATGACCCA
>CALZJD010000158.1 GCA_945787795.1 Thermodesulfovibrionia bacterium
ATATTAATAAGGACGGGTTAAAAGATATCCTGGTAGGAGAGGTCCTTGGATATGTGTATTTACTGAAAAATGTCGGCACTATAAACAACCCTGTCTTTAACAGAGCTGATAAACTATTTTTAAAAAATGGCAATGCCCTGAAATATCCGGGCAAAGCTCCCAGGTCACGTCTTGATATTACTGATTGGAACAATGATGGTCTTGACGATATTGTTGTTGGTGGTGCAGATGGAAGGATTATGCTGTTTCTTGCATCTCAGGATGCATCAGTATCACTTGCAACTGGACTGAACAGGGCAAAGGTAAGGACTGTTGAATCTCTGATTAAAATAAAAAACCAATCAAAGGCATTTCTCAAGTCCATGAGAAACAGCGTACCCGGCAGAACGTGAGCGTTTAACTCATTTCTTCACATTCTTGTCTGTACAGGCTTTGGCCTTACAAACCTGGCCCTCCTGTTTATCTGAATGACTGCCGCAGCAGCCCCCGCGAAACCTTTTAATCACAAACAGAAATAAGGCCGCAAAAATCAAATAACCAAAAACAAGACTCTGAGTATCTCCATTCATATTAACAACCATCCTTTACATTAATTTAAAGTTATAGGTAAAGATAACAATTAAATCTGAAGATAATGTGAAGGACAGGAACAATGGATTTATAAGATCAATTTATTTTGATGAAGGAAGTTGTGCCTCGACTTATACCGAAGAGGCATGAGGAGATGAAAATGTACTCATGGCTTATTGCCTTTTACTATAAATAATGTTTAAAGCCTTTAAAATTTAATGTTACAGAACGGTAACATTAAATTGCATTTTTAATATTATAACACCCTGAATATAAAGAGATCTCATTATGATAAATATGAATGATGAGTAAATCCGAAATGTTACCAAATAGTAACAATTTCAACACCATACGCAGCATCCGGTCTGAAAACATTTTTTTATATCTTCCTGTTTTAATGAAAAATTTCAGCTTAAAAAATGTATCTTGAAGCACTGGTAATTAATTTGCTATTTATCAGCCAGTGTGAATCTTTGTTAATGTAATCCTAAATGGAAACGAGGTTGAAATGTTAGATATTGAAACCAAATATAAACAGTGTACAATTTGCAGGCATGAATACACCTCCATTCATACTGAAATTATGCCTGGTATAAAAATTTATGTTTGTGATGATTGCCTGGAAGCTGCAAAGTATAATTTTATCTGGGTCTGCATGAGTTGCAGTAAGGTCTACCTCAGATCGAAAAAACAGGTTATTGCAAGTTTAAAAAATAATGCGCTCAGGAGAGCCTATATGTTATGTGAGGACATGCAAATTATCCAGGGATTAGATATATGTATAGCATGTGATTCAGAGGGAATAATGAACTACATGGATGCCCAAAAAACAGCTTCATGTTGAGTCGGAGTTCCTTTATATAACAATTGTTGATCATCAGATGCAGGCAAGGTACGTTTGCTGTTAATCCATGGACCTCAGTATGTACCCATAGAATTTAAAATGTTTCTTTTATGAAGACGTGTTTGTCCTTCCAACAATTTGTATATCTCCATTTATAGCGCTTTAATGTGAATTGAAACCTGAAAAGGGACTATCGCTGCCCTATTCCTCATCCTTGACACTCAAAGAATAAAACAACTAATATATCTGTCTAAGTTATTAATTCATCGGTGAATAATCAATAATCATGGTCCCATCGTCTAGTGGCCTAGGACGTCGGCCTCTCACGCCGAAAACACGGGTTCGAGTCCCGTTGGGATCACCAGAATATTAGGTGAGAATTAAGAACTAAGAACAAAGAAGTAAGAAGTGAAAAATGAAAAATTAGTAGTAAGTAGATAGTAGTCAGTAGTGAGAAACTGAAGGTATGAAGTTGACTTCCTGCTTCATAATTTTTAATTTTAGGAGATTACATGTCAAAATCATACAACATTGCAGTAATTCCGGGTGACGGGACCGGTCCGGAGGTTGTTACTGAAGGACTTAAGGTTATAAATGCCATCTCTGAGAAAGAAAACTTTAAAATCAATTTGACCAATTTTGATTTCGGGGGTGAGCGTTACCTTAAAACAAACGAGGTCCTGCCTCATGGCGCAGTCAGTGATCTCAGTAAATTCGATGCCATTTATCTCGGGGCCATTGGCCATCCTGATGTAAAGCCCGGTATTCTGGAAAAGGGTATTTTATTAAAGTTAAGGTTTGAGCTTGATCAGTACATTAACCTGAGACCTGTTAAACTCTATCCCGGTATTGATTGTCCTCTCAAGGACAAGGGGCCCGAGCATATCGACTTTGTCGTTGTAAGGGAAAACACAGAAGGACTGTATGCCGGGGCAGGCGGTTTTCTGAAAAAGGGCACTGCAGACGAAGTGGCGGTGCAGGAATCGATTAATACCAGAAAAGGTGTTGAGCGGTGCATCCGTTATGCCTTTGAATATTGCAGAAAACGCAACAGGGAGAAAAAGCTTACGCTCTGCGGCAAGACAAATGTTCTGACCTATGCGTTTGATTTATGGGAACGGACATTTAATGACGTAGCAACAGAGTACGCTGATATAACATCTGATTATGCCCATGTCGATGCCATTACCATGTGGTTTGTGAAAAATCCGGAGTGGTTTGATGTGATTGTTACAGACAACATGTTCGGTGATATTATTACTGACCTTGGAGCCATGATACAGGGCGGAATGGGTATAGCAGCGGGGGGCAATCTGAATCCCGAAGGGGTATCAATGTTTGAGCCTATTGGCGGATCAGCGCCGAAATATACCGGCAAGAACATGATCAATCCACTTGCCGCCATATCAGCAGCCGGATTAATGCTGGACTATCTTGGGGAAGAAGATGCCGGAAGAAAGATTGAAGATGCAGTTATGAAAGTTACAGGCAAGCATCTAAAGAGTCTTGCTGCCGGCCAGATGGGAATGACCACAACCGGGGTCGGAGACCTGGTTACAAAATACGCTTTAGAGTAGTTGAGGAGACACGATGTTAAAGAAGAAAGATAGATACATAATCGCTGTTGCAGGAGCTACAGGAGCTGTAGGAAATGAAATGATATCTGTTCTTGAACAGAGGAATTTCCCGGTTGATCAGCTGCGTTTATTTGCATCAGAACGGTCAGAAGGAAAGACCCTTGACTTTCATGGGACTCCTGTAAAAGTTGAAGTCCTTACAGACAAGGTATTTGACGGAATTGATATTGCGCTGTTCTCTGCCGGTGGAGACAGGAGCACTGAATTTGCTCCTGCTGCTGCCAGATCAGGTTGTGTTGTAGTTGATAATTCAAGCGCCTGGAGAATGGACCCTGAAGTGCCGCTTGTTGTTCCGGAAGTCAATCCGGATGACATTAAAAAGCATAAAGGCATAATAGCAAATCCAAACTGTTCGACCATACAGATGGTAGTTGTGCTAAAGCCGATCCATGATGCTGCAAAGATTAAGAGAGTGATTGTGACCACGTTTCAGTCAGTTTCAGGTACCGGGAAAAAAGCAATGGATGAGCTGTTAAACCAGACAAAGGACCTGCTTAATTTCAGGGACGTGACTCCTTCTGTATATCCGCACCAGATAGCCTTTAACTGTTTGCCCCATATAGACAGGTTTATGGATGACGGATACACAAAGGAAGAGATCAAGATGGTCAATGAAACAGTAAAAATCCTCGGTGATGATTCAGTGAAAGTAACCGCAACTACCGTAAGGGTCCCTGTGTTTAAAGGTCATTCAGAGGCCCTGAATATTGAGACCGAGAAAAAAATCTCTGCCGATGAAACGCGTGCTGTTTTATCATCAGCCCCGGGGATTATCGTCTATGATGCACCTGAAAAAAATATTTATCCATTACAGACAATCTGTGCTGATAAGGATGAAGTTTACGTAGGGAGAATAAGAGAGGACAGCACCATAGAAAACGGTATTAATTTGTGGATTGCTGCTGACAACCTGAGAAAAGGCGCTGCATTAAATGCAGTGCAGATAGCTGAAAAACTGATAGAGTTTGCATAATTGACTAAATAGTTAGTCTTGATATATCCCCTCCCCTTGCGGGAGGGGACTAAGGGGAGGGGACATTTCAATAGTACACCCCTACCCTTCCTGCCGTAAGACAGACTCGCAATGACAAAAAAATAATATGCAAAAAGTTGACTATATAATAAAGGCAGAACATCTGATAACGATGGACGAGGATCTTCCTGTCATCAGTGACGGAGCTGTCGCTGTAAAGGGTGACAGCATTGTTTCGGTTGGTACATTCCATGAAGTATCATCAGAATTCAATTCAGACATAATCCTGGGCGGTATTGACAAGGTTGTATTTCCCGGTCTGATCAATACACACACTCATGCAGCCATGGTCTATTTCAGAGGACTTGCTGATGACCTGCCTTTAATGGAGTGGCTGGAAAAGCATATCTGGCCTGCTGAGTTTAAATGGCTCACTGCAGAATTTGTTAATGACGCAATCGAACTTGCCTGTCTGGAGATGCTTAAGGCAGGTGTAACAACGTATACTGATATGTATCTTTATCAGGATGTTGCAGCAAAAAAGGTTGACCAGATAGGCATGAGAGGCCTTATCTGTTCAGGAGTGATTGATTTTCCCTGGCGGGATTATGCCCAATCTGCAGATGATTATTTTATCAAGGCTGAAGAGTATATCAAAAACTGGAAAAGAAAAGAACTGATAACTACGGGTATTGCACCTCATGCTACATTTACCTGCAGTCCTGATAATTATATGCGTGCAAAAGAGCTTTCCGATACATACGATGTTCTCTTACATACGCATCTTGCAGAAACACAGTTTGAAGTCGCCCAGTGCAAGGAGAAATATGGCAAGACACCTGTTGAGCATCTTGACTCCATAGGCTTTCTATGCGAAAAAGTTTCTGCTGCGCATTGTGTATGGCTTACTGATAAAGAGATTGATACTCGCTGATAGAAAAGTAGGCGTTTCTCATTGTGTTGAGAGTAACCTTAAACTGGCCTCGGGTTTTGCCCCTGTTCCAAAGCTGCTCAGAGCAGGAGTCAAAGTTGGTCTGGGAACAGACGGGGCTGCAAGCAATAACGACCTCAGCATCCTGGGTGAAATGTCCACCGCTTCAAAGCTTCATAAGGCGGTTGCACAGGATGCTACTGTTGTGGACAGCAAAGTAGCCCTGTTAATGGCCACACTGAACGGCGCTGATATAATCGGTCTGGGCGAAAAAGTCGGTTCAATAAAAACCGGTAAAAAGGCTGATCTGGTTATAGCTGATCTTAACAAACCTCACCTGACCCCGATCTATAACATATACTCACACCTTGCATACTCCATGCACCCTTCTGATATAGAGACTGTCATGGTTAATGGTAAAGTCCTTATCGAAAACGGCAGACCAACTACCATTGATCAGGATGATGTTCTGGCAAAAGCTAAATCCTGGCAGAATAAAATCAAAGAGCAGTAAGGGAGTAAAAGAACAGGGATTGTACAATTAACGGCAAAGCACAATCACTCCTTATAATATTTATTTTTTTTAAAGTTTATTGAAATCCAAATGCTACGAGTCCATATCCCTCGCTATTTGAATGAGAATTGCCGGCACTGAAACTGGTAGACCAGTTTTATCATGTAGATCAATGATTATTAATAAGTTTGAAATAATCCTGGGGCGGATTAAGAATCTCCACCCCCATGCCATTATAGGTGTGATCTATTTTAAACCACCTTCTTGTTTTTACAAATACTTTTATGCACTCACTGTTAAAATTCATAAAAATAATAAATTTTGGCTTAAAATAAAAAAAGATTTTATGTTTTAGTTTAAAAGGCAAGCCTAATCCTGTTTCAATATAAGCTCCCTGCTTCGATAAATTTGTTACTGTACCCGAATATATTTCATCATTATACACAATATTTGCCTGTATATTAACAGTCTTCCTCTTATTAGCTCGTTTTTCTATCATCTCTATACAGGCAAGAAGTACAGCGAACAACTCAATTTCTAAAGAAATCTATTATATTTAGATAAGTTGACCCACCATTTGGGTCCACCAATCATGAAGACCAGAAGCCAAGTATATGCCTACTATTGATGCAACAATGAGAATTGTACATATTAAATCAAACGTTTTATGCAGGATTGTCTGGAGAGGAAAGGGTATTTTTTCCTTCTTAATTAATTCCTTACCAAGATTGGATTTTAATTTTGCATACGCATTTGTGGTGACCGCGTCTATTTGATGGACTATTTCATTTATTGCAGAGGCATTCATATCGTTTAGTACTTAATAGCAATCCTATGAGGTAATTGTCTTTGAAATTTCAAAATTTGTCAAATATAATATTTTTATACACATTTTAAAATAATTTTATATTAAATAATATAATATTACATATATGTAAATTATTTGTCAATGGATAAATAATTTACAATTTATGCTATTGAATGTTTACAAGGCAGGAATATTTGGATATGAAAATTGTCTGATGAATGATAATTCGTAACATAATTTATTTTTGGTATTAGTATTGAGAATCGGATTATCGTATAAGAGAATTATAATTATCATTTAAGTACACTACATAACATAAATGAACAGTTCAATCCATTTAATTAATCCAGCCTCTGATTATCCATCGTATTATGGAGCTGATGTGCTTGGCGCTCATATCGGCAGTCCTGCCGCACTTGTGGCAGACCTTACCATAGCTACGATTGCCGGCATGGTATCTCAAGACATGCAGGTATCACTGCTTGATGAGAATATCTCTCCTGTAAATTATAATATAGATGCAGATATCATTGGTATCACCGGCAGGGTCAGCCAGCATAACCGTATGATTACTATTGCCGATGAATTCAGACAACGGGGGAAGACAGTAATCATAGGCGGTCCCTTTGCCACGCTGTGTCCTGAAATAGTAAGGCCTCATTGCGATATTCTTGTCCGGGGTGAGATCGAGGGGATAAGCAGTGCGCTCTTTGAAGATCTTAGAACGGGGGTATGGAAGAATGAGTATATCGGAGGAAGACCGGATTTATCAGAGACTGCAATGCCAAGGTGGAACCTGTATAAAAATGACAGAGCGCTTATCGGATCGATACAGACATCAAGGGGATGTCCCTTTGAGTGCGAATTTTGTGACACCATACAATATGTTGGCCGCAGGCAGCGATATAAACCTGTACCCTCAATTATAAAGGAACTTGACCAGCTCTATCAGCATGGTTACCGGGTTATTTTTATTGCAGATGATAATTTCACTGCCTCCAGATCACGTGCCAGGGAAGTACTCATTTCACTGGGCGCATGGAACAGGCAGCAGAAGTCGGGCAGCGTCAGCTTTGCTACGCAGGTCTCCATTGATGCAGCAAAAGATGAAGAATTGCTGCAGATGTGTGCTGATGCAGGTCTGGCATATGTCTTTATAGGCATTGAGACACCGAATGAGGACAGCCTCAGAGATTCAAAGAAAAGGCAGAACCTTTCGATGGATCTCACCGGTCAAATCTCACGTTTTGTTGAAAAAGGAATAGCTGTAATGGCCGGTATGATCGTCGGATTTGACTCGGATGGTCCGGATATATTTGAAAAGCAATATGAATTCGCATCATCTTTGCCTGTGCCGATGTTCAGTCTCGGAGCGCTGGTAGCACCTGCTGCCACTCCTCTGTATGACAGAATGAAATCTGAAGGGCGTCTGCTCAAAGGAGATGCTGCCATAGCATCCATGACCCCATGGGATACAAATATTATTCCAAAGCTCATGACACGCAGGGAAATGCTTGAAGGAATCAGGGACCTGAGCGAAAGACTCTATACTCCTGCTGCATTTGCAGAACGCGTTGTTCAGTTTATCAGGAATGCGCGGGTCAATCCCGAAAATGATTTTGGCAGAGAACATGGCACTATTGAGCAATTCACCGGAAGATCAGTGGAAATGGACAGCGCGAGACTCCTGTCACACCTGCGGCGAAACAGCACTGACCAGAAAGAGATGTGGAGTATTATCCAAAGAGAACTGCACAAAAAACCGGGTGTGTCACTGGTGGTGCTGACCATGCTGCTTCAGTACATGCAGGCGAGGTATATGATTGAAAGTATTAAAAATGTATAAGTCTAGATTTGCATTTACATTGTATGTAAAGGGTATTAATGACTTTTTTGAAAAAGGTTCCAAGGGATCAAGGATTCAAGTGAACAGATCAAAGATTAAAATAAAAGATTTTAATTCAGTATCTTTAATTATTTTTTTTATCATTCTTCAATTCACTTGAATCCTTGGCCCCTGGAAACCTGGGCTCCTTCTTCGAACAAGTCAAAAAAAGTATGTACAATTGTTTTAGGGTGATCATCTCTTATCCGTCATTCTGGTTCTGTTCAATTGTTGTTATCCTGAATTGACATCATGAATAATCTAGGTTTAATGCATTGTAGATAAACAAAGTAATGTAATACTGAGAAAAAATAACATTATTACAGTACTAAGCGCTACCCCCGTTGAACTCTCTAACAAATCAGGTGTATCCTGACTCTTACAGTGGCCCCTCCCACCAGCCTTGATTACCCTCAAGGTCGCTAAGGTTTGAGTTCCATGTTTATTATTTCCTTTCCTTTATTAGAATTTATGGCTTTCTCTGTATGCAAAGAATATTGCTTCCCTCCATAACCATAAGATTTGTACCATTGAGCCACGGGTAATGGACTTCCCATATTTGCCTGTTGCCGATTACATGAATCAGTCTGGCTGCTCTTGTATTTGAATTTATTTCTGAATTTTTCATTTTCATATCTCCTTTTACTCAGGTAATTGACGGGTAAAAAATCTACCCCCTTGCTGAGTTCTACTCTTATAAATGCAATTCGATTGCCAGTTATATAACTAATTGAATTTCATCAGGTTTCGATTTTTTATGTTTAAAAGTAAGATGTCGACTTTCAGTACAGGTACGTTTTTTCGGTAGGCCGGTCAAGATATTGGCAAGGTCAATGAGTCTTGATATTCATTGAGAATAATCATCAATCCCCGGATACCCCTACATATTAAAAAGAAGAAATATCCACTGAATAAGGACAGAATCAATAAAATTGGTGCCAGGTCTACATTTTATTATCTGAATTAGTAGACCCGACACCATGATGTGTTTACTCAAGGAATTATAAATATCTGGGGTAAAAATACTTTTAATGATGAAGATTCATTGTTATTTTCATTACTCTCGTCAATTCGGCATGGGGGGTCTGAAATGAACTCATCGCCACTACAGCTATCTGCAAGAGCGCGTATGTAGACAACCTCACCTTGCATCGACTCACTGAAAGTTAACCAGCCAATGAATGTTACACTATCTCCCGCACTTAATGAACTCTTTGTCCATGCATACCATCCGCCATCGACATCAAAAGCGATTAGAAATGTTTTTCCAGAATAAGTGTAGCTTGTCGACGTCTTGAAAATTTTAGCAGCAGTAGTACCTCTATTTGTCACTACCACTCGAATTTTGATTTTTGGTTCTCCTGTCTTTATATTTACAGCCCCTTCGCCTGTATTGTATATGCTTGTTATCAAATCAGGTGCTATTATGCATTCATCTATCTGTCCATCACAGTCATTGTCAATTTTGTCGTAACAGACTTCTTCATTATTACCTGTATTGTCAGAACAGGTCTGTGAGCCATCTGTACACTGAAACTTGCCTTCTTTACACTTGTCAGTATCCTTACCGTCACAATTGTCTCCTATCCAGCTTTCCCCCGATCCGTCAGGTGTTGATGAATCACAGTCATTGTCCTTACCGTCACAGACGTCTTTTGTACTGGCGGTATTGTCAGAACAGGTCTGTGAGCCATCCGTACACTGAAACTTGCCTTCTTTACACTTGTCAGTATCTTTACCGTCACAATTGTCTCCTATCCAGCTTTCCCCCGATCCGTCAGGTGTTGATGAATCACAGTCATTGTCCTTACCGTCACAGACGTCTTTTGTACTGCTGGTAATGTCAGAACAGGTCTGTTTGCCGCTGCTACACTCAAATGATCCTTCTTTGCAAAGGTCTGAATCAGGCCCATCACATGCATCACCATACCAGCCCTCTCCAGATCCATCAGTGGTACTGCTGTTGCAGTCATTGTTCTTCCCATCACATGATTCAGTTGCTTCTGGATAAATAGTATTGTCATTATCATTGCAGTCCACAGGTCCACAGGTATCTCCTCCTTCAATTGCATATCCATCATTATCTTTGTCCGTACAATCAACTGGACATACATCATCGGATTCATTACAGGTGGTCCCAGCTGGACAAGGAGGTGTTCCTGTACGGCATGTGCCTGCACCATTACATGTTTCTTCACCGTTACAGAACGCACCATCAGCGCACGATGTATTTACCGGTGTATATGCACAATTTATTTGACAGCCGCATACTGTGGAGCCATTAGATGGTCCGTCATCACACTCCTCGCCCTGTTCCAAAATACCGTTACCACACTGCACAGGTGGAATACATTTGTTCTGCTCTTCATCACATGTCTCTCCCTGCTGACATGGATCACCGCTTGATAAACAGTCATGGACGGGATCACAGGACTCGGTCCCGTCACAGTACTGTCCGTTATCCTGACAGTTTCCATTGTTCGGAGCATTTAGACATGTGTCATTTACTTCATCACATGAATCATCTGTGCAGCTCACTCCGTCACTGCAGTCAACCGGTGTACCCGGCTGGCATGTGCCAGATCCGTCACATGTCTCGTCACCATTACAGAACGTATTATCAGCGCATGATGTATTTGCCAGTGTGTATGTACAATTTGTTTGACAGCCGCAGGCTGTGGTTCCATTGGCTTGCCCGTCATCACATTCCTCACCCTGTTCCATTGTACCGTTACCGCACTGCTCAGGCGGTATACATTTGCCTTCTGCTTCATCACATGTCTCTCCCTGCAGACATGGATCACCGTCAGTTAAACAGTCATTGACTGGATCACAGATCTCGGTCCCGTCACAGAACTGTCCGTTATCCTGACAATTTCCATTGTTTGGAGTATTTAAACATGTGTCATTTATGTCATCACACGAATCATCAGTGCACCCCACTCCATCTGAACAGGTTCTCGTAATTCCTCCTGTACAGGTTCCATTCTGACATGTTTCCCCTTCAGAACAGAACAGGCCATCATCACATGATTGCCCTTCATTTACCGGTTCTCCCTTCCCATTTGTACAGCTACCTATAGTACTAAACATCGCAGTGACTGATTCATTATTTTTTTGAGTTAATATACAGTCCTCTGTTCCATAGCACTGCTCATTTCCTTCCCAACCATCAAATACTGCTCCCTCATCTGCCTCCGCAATTAGTGTAATCGGATTCTTACTTAAAAAATCCTCTGAACACTTTGTTCCGCAGTCAATTCCCTTTGGCGCTGTTGTTACCCTGCCGCTTCCTATAGTGGTTACATCCATCTGGTATACAATGACCGGTTCTGACTCTACACATTTTCTGTACACATTCCCCCATTCATCCTGGGCTTCTACAATGAAATAATATGCAACACCTGTTGATAATTTGCCGTTATCTGTGTTTTGTCCATTAAGTGAAGGAGTTGTTTCACTTTCAGGTAATGAACCATCATATTCATATGACATCAAGCCAGTCTCTCCATTAATTGTTATTGATGGATCTTCTCCGGGCAAACCCTTGCCACGCATATATATGTCAGTATGATTGTCACACGTTACATCTTCCCTGCTACTTAATGATTCATGTGAAAGATACACAAGGTACCGTATCCTGTCCTGTTCAGTTATGTTATCTGATGCCGGCTCCCACTTCAGCATCACTGACTTAGTCTCTGAATTTTCTATGCTGTAAATTCCTGAGAATGCAGGGGCTTCATAATACGCATCCTCAAATTCAGGCCTCATTTCGATTGTGACAGGCTTGTCCATAAGGGTATTGCCGGGACTAAATGCCTGGTAAAGTGCTTTATCAATATGTTCGACAAACATCTGGATGAGAAAGCTTCTGTTTTCCCCGCTGGGCACCATAAATGTTTCTCTTATTGAAGATTTACCTGCAACATCCACTTCACGTACCATATCTGCCATGCCGGGTCCGGTTATGGTAATTCTGCACAAACTCAGCTGCCTGCCTTCTTCCTCTGCGTCCGCAACAGCAGATGCCAGATTACCTGTCTTGACCGCTCCACTTAGCTGGTCTGCTCCTGAGCCGGTTCCTCGTGTTACCTCAGTTACCTTTATGGTTACGGGGGTTGTTCCGGAATAGGTCCTGTCACCACCACCTCCGCACTGGATATTTATGAATAAAATTATTAAAAGTGGTATGAATGATAGTTTTTTCATATTGATTGCTCCTCCGGTTTAATTAAGC
>CALZJD010000159.1 GCA_945787795.1 Thermodesulfovibrionia bacterium
CCTGACAATAGATCATACTGCGTTGAATGTCATGGAGACATGCCCCATGACCAGATCAAGGACCTCCGGGCATTCCTGAACATGCATGCCTTTTTTGTAGGCTGCCAGACCTGCCATGTAAAACTGGAAGGTGATCAGAGGACAGGCGAGTTCAGGTGGTATGACAGGCGCACCGGAGTAATTATCCCCAGTCCTGTTGCATTTGAAGAACCAGGCACATACAAGTCAAAGATCATCCCCTTTGAACGGGTAAACGGAAATCTCCGCAGGATAGATTCAGATGAACGGATCAATTTTGCCCTTGAGTTTCGGGCCAGCAAGGACACCCTGACTGAGGGCCAGAGCAATAAGGCAAAAAAAATCATCCATAAGATAGTAAGCAAACAGCCCTATTTATGCGAAGACTGCCATAACACCAAGGACCCTGTTCTGCCCCTTGAAGAGCTGGGATATCCACAGAAACGAATAGAATCGATTTTAAGCACTGAAGTTGTAGGGCTTATTAAAAACTATACAAAGTTCTATATGCCAAGAATGCTCCATCCCGGAGATAAAAACGGAAAAGAAAGTGGGCAGAACCATACACCGATAAAAAAAAATAAGAAACCATTAACCATAACAAAGACGTATTAATCTGTAACCGTACCGCCGGTTCAATTAATGTAAACGGAATGTTCTGCAGGAATGTTAGGGACAATTCCTCTGGTATTCGATGAAAAAGAATATATTCCTTAAATGGCCGGACAGTATATTAATTATCTTTCTTGTTATATTCTGCACATCACTGTATTGTGCAGTTCCTGCCTATGGTATCAGGTTTACCCATATACAGCACCTCTATGACATAACATTCGACATGAATGAGCCAAGTGATGTGGCTGTTTCAAAGAACGGACAGATCTACATCGTAGATGGGGTAAACAACAGGGTTGTTGTGAGCAATAAAAAGGGCAGGGTCCTGTTCGCCTTCGGAGAAAAAGGATCTGGCAGGGGACAAATGCTCTTTCCCCTGGGCATTTTTATTGACAGCGCCGGCAATGTGTATCTTGCCGATTCAGGAAACCACAGGATTCAGATATTTGATCCCTTTGGTGAATATACATCGGAGATTAACATACCCCCTTTTGAAGGTGTTCCTGCAGACCCTACAGACCTGACTGTTGATGAGTCTACAAACAGAATTTTTATTGCAGACAATAATAACCATCATATCCTGGTGTATGACCTTGATACGATGAAACTGCTGGATACGTACGGCTCCCCTGGAATGGAAAAAAGACAATTTCGCTATCCCTTCTTAATGACATCCGATAAGGACAATTATCTGTATATCGTTGATGTAATAAATACCCGTGTACAGGTCCTCAACCGTGATGGAAAGTTTGTGCAGTTTATCGGCGGATGGGGTGTTGAAAAGGGTGAATTTTTCCGGCCAAAGGGTGTTGCCGTGGACAGAGATAACAGGGTGTATGTGAGCGACGGGTATATGGGGGTGATCCAGGTATTCAAACCAAACGGTGAATTTGATTCTGTCTTAAGCAGCTCTGATGAAGGGATGGTAAAGAAGTTCAATAAACCGGTTGGCATTTATATTGACGAACATAACAGGCTCTATGTGACTGAGATGTTTGCCAACCGCGTAAGTGTATACAGCATCGGACATGAGAAATGAGAACATCAGTTTTATTATTGTTTTTAATTGTGTATTTTATAATACCTGCAGCGCCGTGCCCTGCCTTGGTTGAAACGCCCCGGAACCCTGACTCTGCAAAGGAATGTGCCATATGCCATTACCGGTGGATCGACACATTTTATCTTGATGGCCGTGGTTCAGACCTTGTTCCCCTGCAGCAGGAAAAAGTAGTGGCAAAAATTGAAATGTGTTTTACCTGCCATGACGGCAGTGTTGTTGACTCACGGGCGAAGGTATATAATGACAAGCATCACAATACAGACAAGCCGCCTCCCGAGCATATGAACATACCAAAGATCTTTCCCCTTGATGAAAAAGGTAACATGCAGTGCGCTACCTGCCACACCGCACATGGTGTGCCGAGCGAGATGGGAATTGAAAAGACGATCTTTATCAGGACATCAAACAATAATTCTTCAATGTGTAAAATGTGTCACGTTGATAAAAACGGTGGTGCAAAGAAAGGGAACCATCCTATCGGCATCTCTGAAAAAGAGATCCCTGAAACGTTGATGACCCATGGAGGCCGCAAGGGTGACGGGAAGAATGAGATCATATGTGAAACCTGTCATACTGTTCATGGATCTCCCAATGAGAGCTTTCTTATTGAGAGCGCCAGGAATTCTGTCCTTTGTCTTGAGTGTCATACTGATAAAAAGATCATTGATTCGGATGGCAAGAGGAACCACCAGCATGTTGTGAATGTAAAACCCGTTAATGTAAAAATACCTGAAGATGTGATTGATAAGGGAGCAAAGCTTGGCCGGGATGGAGAAATCATATGCCAGACATGTCACAAGATTCACAATAACCATATCGAGCAGAAACTGCTCTTAATAATGAAGGACAAGAAGTCATCTCTGTGCCTGACCTGTCATAAGAACAAGGAATACCTGGCAGACACAAAGCACAATCTTGAACACTCAGCACCTGAGGAAAAGAACCTTGAGGACATGACAGTTTCTGAGGGCGGCATTTGCTCCCCCTGTCATCTCCCTCACAAGGAGGCAAGGGCAGTCGGGACAGGTGAAGATGCTATCACCCGTCTCTGCCTGAGCTGTCATAATGAAGGCAAGATAGGAGAAAAGGCCATACCTGTTGATTACAGACACCCGTTGGGTGTTAATCCCTTTAATAACGGTGATGGACATAAGATTAATCTTGCAACATCCGGTATTGATGAAAGCAAATTCACCCTGCCCCTGTTCAATAAAAACGGTATGCAGGACCATGACGGAAATGTGACATGTACGACATGCCATGATCCGCACAAATGGAGACCCGATTCCACTGAGGGCGAAATCAGAGAGGATGTAAAGGGGAATAACTTAACATCTTTTTTGAGAAAGTCAGCGCCTGAGATATGCAGAGAATGTCACACAAATAAATTTTTCATAGAAAATTCGGAACATGATATAGCCAGGGTAGCTCCTGAAGAAAAAAACTCTCTTGACCAGACACCTGCCGAGTCAGGGATATGCGGGGTATGCCACCTCGTACATGGAGGACAGAAGGGGTATTTGTGGGCAAGAAAGGCAGTGTCCGGGACCGGTAATGTTATTCAGGACCTGTGCATAGGCTGTCACAATGAACAGGGCATGGCAAAGGAAAAGACCGTAAAAGACTATTCTCACCCTGTAAATATATCACTCACTGAATCAGGACTTACAACTACCCTGCCCCTGTTTGATAAGCAGGGACATTTGTCTGATAACGGCTTAATGACATGCGAGACCTGTCATGATCCGCATCGATGGTCACCTGACAAAATTACAGCAGGAGAGCATTTCAAGATAGAGGGCAATGCAAGAAACAGCTTTCTCAGGATGACCAATTCACCTTCTCCAGAGCTGTGCGGAAACTGCCACAAAGATGAATCCTATGTGACAATGACAGATCATGATATGACCATATCTGATACCATGGGACTGACAGCTGCTGAATCAGGCACATGCGGTGTCTGCCATACTGTTCATAACGGCAAGAACAAAGCCCGTTTATGGGCACAGGGCTTTGGCAACGGTGCATCCATAATGGACAGGATGTGTAACTATTGTCATGGCAAAGATGGATCGGCAAAAGACAAAATACCTGCTATCGACTCCCATCCTGATAATCAGCTGATTAACAACATCGGCCGGGACATAATTCACACACCCAATTATTTCCCTCTCTTTAATGATCATTCAGGTGAATATATGTCTGTGGGAAATATTTCATGCCCCTCCTGCCATAATGTTCATCAGTGGGACCCCAAGTTCAAAAAAATCGGACCGGGGAAAAATATTGAGGGTAATGCAACAAACAGTTTCTTGAGGATGCAGACTTACAGCCTGCTCTGCATCGACTGTCATGGTCTTGATGCACTTTTCAGGTTCAAGTATTATCACGATGTAGAAGAGAGAGTGGAGAAAGTTCGTACTGTCATCGTACCTGAGACTGTGCAACAAAATTTCAATTAGCGAGTTACAATTCTCAATAATCGTTATCTGTTTTCCGATGATCGTCGTCCATCGAACGTCGATCTTCGAAATTTAATATTTTGAAGTATATTTAAATTTTGGGATTTGTTATTTGGAATTTATTTATTATGTAACGTTTGATATTTGTTATTTATTCTCACAAAGTGCTTTGCTCCGGTGCTTCCCAGAAAAGCGCCAATAAAATCTGCGGCAACATCCCCTGCTGACGAGTGTCTTCCAGGAACAAAGTACTGGTGAAACTCATCGGTTATTCCGTAAATACCCGCAAAGATAAACGCCGCTATAAATAATGACTTCTTGAGTCCGCTTTTGTGAAGCGAGAGATACAGCAGGAAAGCAAGGGGAATATAGATTAACGTATGGACTGCCTTGTCAAAGTTTTGGGGTAATCCGTGAATGTGCAGGCTCTGCTGGGAGGAGAGGAAAAAAATGATACCCATATACCCGAAAGTAACAAGCCAGTATATAATTGCACCTCTTATATTTACATCATGTTTTTTATTCATATCTCATCCTATGTCGCTACTTTAGTAAAGGTGGTACGGGGGAATTGCGGAAACTCAGCCATTCAAACAACTTTATTATTTTACTACAATTGCAATGTCAAAACTAAGTCAAGGGCAACATTATTCAAATCACCATCTTATGCCGGGCCCTGCCCCGTTTCATCATTCTCACTTCATGCCCCGGAATTACTTTTTACATTTATCCAGTTCCAAAGTCAGCTTTGCCACTTCCTCTTTAAGTTTTTTCATTTTAACTTCTCTGGTAA
>CALZJD010000160.1 GCA_945787795.1 Thermodesulfovibrionia bacterium
CTCGACTTTCAGATACTCGGACTGGCTGAAGAAAACAACATGATGGATGTGCTGATCGTGGCGGTCAAAAAAGACAAGATAAATGAATATGTATCAGTTGTCAGAGACGCGGGGCTTGAGCCTGTGATTGTTGATGTAGACGCCTTTGCCCTTGAAAACATGTATGAACTGAATTATGACATCAGTGAGGAATCAAACGTGGCACTGGTCAATATCGGCGCCAGCATGATCAATATAAATATTCTGAAAGGCGGAATGTCTGTTTTCACCAGAGACAGCTCTGTTGGAGGCAACCTCCTGACAGAGGCCCTGCAGAGAGAGTTCACCGTCTCATTCCAGGATGCGGAGAAATTAATAATGGAAGAGCCTGTTGAAGGCATTTCTCTGGAAGAAGCCACGGGGGTGTTAAATTCCGCGTCAACAGATATTATTTCAGAAATCTCCCGTTCCTTTGATTATTTCAGGGACACTACCAACTATGAGAACATAGACGAAATTATTTTATGTGGTGGCGTGGCCCAGACTAAAAATTTTGCTACATTATTGTCAGAAAAGATCGGGATAGATACAAAAATTGCAAATCCCTTTCAGAATGTTGTAGTGCCGGACTCATTTGATGATGACTATATTAATAGTGTTGCACCGATAGTGTCTGTTGCTGTTGGTCTGGCCATAAGGAGAATCGGGGACAAATGATACGGATAAACCTGTTACTATCAGGCAAGAAAAAGGCTTTAATACTGCCTCCCTCCATTATATATGGCATTCTGGCTACGGTATTGTCAATTATATTTATTATCGGCTTTACCATTTATCTGGGTAAACAGGTGTCTGCAAAGGAACGGGACATTACTGCAAAGGAACAGAAGCTGCAATCACTACAGGCAAAACTTAAGGAAGTCCAGAATTATGAGAAAAACAACCAGGAAGTCAGAGAGAAAACCAAAATCATAGAGCTCCTGAAGAAAAAACAGATTGTACCTCTCAGGCTTCTTGATGAGGCCAGTGAGATGCTTCCCAAGGGCGTATGGCTGACCAACCTCACTGACCGGTTAGGTTCTGTCAGTATTGAAGGGTATGCATTTACAAACTCAGACCTTGTTGCATATGTACAGAATCTCAAGAATTCCAAGTATTTCACTAATGTGGCCCTGATCGAATCAAGACAGGATGAGATTGCAGAATTTTCTCTTTATAAATTTAAACTGACGTTTAAAATAAAGGTGTAGCAATACATGGCGAGTAATATTACTTCACAGCTAAACAAAATAAAATCACTTCCCATACTGTATCAGGGGTTGATTGCTGCTGTTCTCCCCATACTTTTCATTGCATTGTTCATATTTTTTATTTTTATGCCTAAAAATGAAGAATTGGCAGCTCTCAATAAGAGCATTGAAAAGCTTGATAAAGACATTGCCATTAGTGAATCAAAAATAATGAAACTGGATGATCTGATCGCAGAGAATAAGATGCTTCAGGCAAAGCTGGCAACACTTAAGGAACAGCTGCCGGAAGAAAAAGAGGTTTCGGTGCTCTTAAAACAGATATCAGAACTCGGCCAGACATCAGGCCTTGAGATCCTTTTATGGAAACCCCAGAATAAAAAGACAGAGCCGTCAGGACTGTATGTGGAAATTCCGGTCAACGTTGAAGTCTTGGCGGAATATCATAAGCTTGGAGATTTTTACAGCCATATCAGCCGTCTTCCCAGGCTGGTAAATATATCAGATATAAAACTCATAGCAGACACTTAATAAACGCCACTTTTACCGCCCGTACATTTGCGTCAGCAAGTCAGCAGGATATAGATGCTTCCAAGGCTGCGCAGGGTAAAAAAGCCAAATGAATATCTCAAATATAAATCAGATGAAGTTATGTGCTGCAGCCATGGCGATACTTATCATAGCCGGGTATGGATGCGGCGATAAAACCCCTACCAGGCCTGTAAAACAGGCAGCACCTGCAAAGGCAGTACAGCCTGTGACCACATCTGCGGCACCTGAAGCAGACGCTGCACTACAGGACATGGCAGCACTTGAAGGATATGTGTATCAGCAGCGTGACAGACGCGATCCATTTGTACCTCTTGTTGTTGCTACAAAGCAGCTTGGCGGTATAGTTCAGCGTAAGTTAGGAACAGTGGAAAGCTATGATATAAGCGAATTTAAATTATCGGCCATTGCTACTAAGGGCAAAGAGTATTTTGCACTGCTCGTTGCTCCGGACAACAGATCATTTACTGTTGATAAAGGCTCTGTTATCGGACTTAATAAGGGCAAGGTTAATCAGATCTTGCGGGACAGAGTTATCCTGGTCGAGTATTCAAAAGATTTTAGAGGGGAACCCAAAGAAAGACAAATAATATTAGAGTTTCGTAAAGGAGAGACAAAATAATGATAATCAGGAGAGCCTTTTTGATATTTATGGTCTTACTATTGTCAGGTGTCCCGGCAATGACCGGGCAGGCCCCTACACAATCTATAAACCTGCTGATCCCTATAAGATAGTGGTTGATTTACAGGACATGAGCCTGGGCATGTTCAGAGAAAAAATGGACATTGATAAGGCAGGAGTATTGGAGATAACACCCGTTACTGACAGTGCTAAACCGGATATGGCACGACTGGAGATCGCACTTACGGTTCCGGCAGATGTTGAACCTGTATATACTGGGAACTCCCTGATCCTTGCATTTGATAATCCTGACATCATGGAGGAAGCTGAAGAAATTATTGAACCTGAAACAGTGGAGGAGAGAGTAGTATATGTTGAAGAAGAAGACCCGATGGAATACGATCAGCCTGAGGAAGAGCCTGTTCAGGAAAAACAGTATACTGGTGAAAAGATCTCCATAGATTTTCAGGACGCTGAACTGGTCCATGTGTTCAGGTTGATCTCAGATGTGAGCGGATATAACATGGTTGTCAGTCCTGATGTAAAAGGAAAATTTTCAATGAAGCTGCTGGATATTCCCTGGGACCAGGCGCTTGATGTTATTCTCAGAAACTACAGCCTGTCCAAGTCGATTGAAGGCAACATCATAAGAATAGCCCCTACCTCGGTTCTTGCCAGGGAAGAAGAGGAAATCGCCAGGGCCAAAGAGTCCAAGGAAAAGGCAGGAGACCTTGTAACAAAAATTTATCCTATTAATGATAATAAGCATGTGGAATATGAAAACATAATAAATGCCCTTGACATGCCTACTCCCCAGGTAAGCATTGAAGCCAGGATTGTTGAGGTAAGGACCAATTCCTTAAATGAGCTTGGTATCCAGTGGGGTGTTCTTGGAAAGCCAAATCCCCAGACCCAAATATCAGGCACCGGTCTTGCCAGTGATACTGCTTTTGCATCGGGTAAACCCATGATGGTCAATCTTCCTGCTGCCGGTTCAGCCGGCACCATCGGCTTTGGATATATCGGAGCTGGAGCACTGAGGGCTTTGACCATTCAGCTATCTGCCATTGAAAATGCAGGCAAAGGAAAAACTATATCCAACCCCAGAATTATCACCATGGATAACCAGGAAGCTGTCATCAGACAGGGTAAGAAAATACCTTATGAAACAGTCTCGGATGAAGGTACAAAAACAGAGTTCGTAGACGCCGCCCTTGAACTCAAGGTCACTCCTCATATCACTCCTGAAGGCACAATACTCATGAACCTGAATGTTAACAAAAATGATGCTAATTTTGACCAGACCTCAGGCACAAGCGGCAAACCGACTATTGATACAAATGAGGTCTCGACTCAGGTCCTGATAAAAGACAGTGATACGCTGGCCCTTGGCGGTATTTTTAAGACAAATGACACTGAAAGCCGTGTGTCTGTCCCGGTACTGAGCAAAATTCCATTTATTGGACGTATTTTCAGGTCAGACAGTCGCCAGGATGAGGTAACAGAAATCCTGATATTCATAACACCAAGGATTGTTAAATAACAGTGATGAATTATTTAAGATTTCAACGTATTGTGACGAATAATTGTAAAGGACATGCTATTAAAGAAATAAAAGTGAGTTTTTTTTCAGGCGAAAACAGGAGGCGTAATGATTAAGAAAATAATTATCGGATTGTGTTTAATGGGGTCCTTTGTTATATGGTACGGATGCGGAAGCCCCGATGCTCCTGAAACTTCTACTATTACCATAACTGGCCCCGAGTCAATTACGGATGGCAGTGCATCAACGTCAACTGACAGTGCTTTTTTTCTCATAGTTGTCAAGAACAGAAGCGGTGTTCCCCTTGATGATGTAGAAATCTGGATTACCTATCCATGGGCAATACCAAGCCCGGCCGCCGCTGTACAGCTCTATGACGATGACGATCCAGAGGATTCGCCCATGAAAGTAAAAACTGACTCCAATGGTGCATATAACTTGCGCATGGATTATCTGCGGGGAGGCGGTATCGAATATACGGGTACAATACAGGTCACTTCAGGTGCTGTTGTCGGAACTGCAGAGTTTGATGTTAGTGCCGGAAGCGACTCTGGGGCTTAGGAGGAATAAATGAGATTATATGGATTAATATTTTTGGCAATGGCTTTTCTGGTATCCTCTTGCGGGGATGGAAACGGTTTACCGTCTCATGGTGGACCAGGAGGCAGTCTCGGGGGACCCGGCGGTACTACATCAGGGTCGCCAGCAGTAACAGTTGCAGCAAGCCCTGCTTCAATTCCGGTGAGCGGAACATCCACCATAACAGCTACAGTGCTTGACAGTAGTGGTGCATTGGTTCCTGACGGTACATCAGTTTCTTTTTCACTGAGTGCGCCAGCCTTGGGAACGATCAATGCCACGGCAAACACAGTTAGTGGAATTGCAACTGCGACCTTTACCGCTTCAACCACGCCTGGATCAGTTACTGTGACTGCTACATCCGGCACCGCCAGTAACACAGCTACAATTACTATCTCTACTCAGGTTGCAACAGTTTCACTTACAGCAAACCCTGTTTCTATAACTGTTGATGGAACATCGAGCCTCTCGGCTACTGTTTTAGATAGCATCAGCGCTAATATGCCAGATGGAACGGTTGTCTCATTTTCATTAAGCTCTTCAAATCTGGGGACTATTAACCCGCAGGCAACTACATCAAATGGTATAGCTACAGCCACATTTAGTGCGTCTACTACACCCGGAACAGTTACTGTGACAGCCACATCAGGGAATGTCAGTGATACTGTAGATATATTAATAGATGCTCTTTCACCAGGCAGTATCAATTTTGACTCAGCTACTCCAACATTAATAGGGATTAGAGGTACCGGTCAGCCGGAGACGTCAGTAGTTAAATTCATTGTCAAGGACGTCAATTTTAATCCTGTTGTGGATGGCACAAGTATCGATTTTTGTCTACTTGGCCCTGGCGGGGGAAGACTCCCTCAGGATGGAGGAGAGTATATAGGACAAATCGAAAATATTGAGGAAACCTTCACCGATCTTAATGCTAATAACTGTTATGACACGGGAGAACCATTTACAGACAGTAATGGAAACAGCATTTATGATAGCCCGCTTCATGCAGTAGTGTCTACTGTAAACGGTGAGGCTAATGTATTTCTGAATAGCGGAACTGTGCCAGGTACAGCAAATATTATTGCAACCATTACCGCCACTGGTTCTAGTTCTTCATCTACGCCTATATCCATAGGCGGCGGTGTACCGAATCACGCTCACTTAACAATTGCTCGGACACCTGTAAATCTGGAAGGTCTTGCGTTCGTTAATATTCAATCGACCGTATCTTTATTCATGGCAGACAGGTTTGGAAACTATAATGTTCTTGAAGGCACTTCTGTATCATTTTATACGGAATCAGGGGCCATAGACACAAGCAGCACTGTAGATAATACAGGTGCAACAAGTGTCATTTACAGAACACAGTCTCCTGATCCCGTAAATGTCGCGCCTATTGACAACGTTACCCCCGGATGCGACGGCGGAGCTCCCGCATCTTTAGGTGCGGCATTGAATGCAGCAGGCGAATGGGAAGTTTGTTTGCAGGCATATGTAAATCAGGCCAAGCCGGCCGGCTATGCTCTTGGTGCAACAAGTAATCCGAGGGATGGCTGGGCAACGGTCGTAGTCAGCACACGGGGTGAGGAGGCATTTAATGATGCAAACGGCAATGGGCTCTTTGATGGGGCCGGAGAATTTGATATAGCAACCCAGGATACATCTCAGGAAGCCTTTATTGATGTAGACGATGATAACACAAGAGATGATGGTAGTGGTGGTGAGCCATTTGAAATATTTAATGACGATGATGGTAATAGTACCTATAACATGGCAAATGGGGTATGGGATGCCGACAAAACAATATTCAAAGATATTCCGATGCTTATCACAGGCAGTCCGGCTTACATTGAGTTTAATCAAAATTCTGGATTAGCAATAGCGGATACCGGCTCTCTGACTTTTAAGATACTGGTTGCTGATACGAATCTTAACCATTTAATAGGAGGATCAAAAATAACTATTTCACATTCAGGAGGAGGTAAACTTGTAGGAAGTACCTCATACACCTTCCCTGACCTGTTTACGTATGGTCCTATGGAAACATCTGTTACCCTTGATGATTCAGACGCGGGTGATAATGCTGGTTCATCACCCAAGGGACCTGAAGCGTTTTCTATTACGGTAAAGGTAAACTGGAAGGGAACTGATTTTGAGAGGTCAATTTCGGGGACTATTGATTAATAAAATTTAAGATCTAAACAATAAATACCCTCTGCTTTATTGCAGGGGGTTTTTTTATTTTCATATAAAATATATTTGCTCTTTATCCTTTACTTTCCCCAGAGTTTTTAATAACATAGTGTAATTAAAATTTATACTTAATAATCACTATGCCTAAATTAAAATTTCTCACAGCAGGTGAATCACACGGCAAGGCCCTTGTCGGCATTATTGAAGGGCTTCCTGCCGGGCTGTCCATATCATCTAATGACCTCAATAAAGAGCTGGCAAGACGGCAAAAAGGCTTTGGCAGGGGAGGCCGTATGAAGATAGAGACTGATAAAGCCCAGATTCTATCAGGCATCCGCCATGGCAAATCCCTTGGCTCACCGGTATCATTACTTATTGAAAATAAGGACTGGCAAAACTGGACGGACGTTATGAGCACTGAATCAGTAGTCAGTAGTCAGGATACAGGAGATGAGGGACAGACACAGGAAAACTCAAAACTCAAACCTCAAAACTCAAACCTAAAAACAGTGACCCGTCCCCGGCCCGGCCATGCCGATCTTATTGGAGCGCTTAAATATAATCACCAGGACATACGCAATGTACTTGAGCGTTCAAGTGCCAGAGAGACTGCCGTCAGGGTAGCAATAGGAGCTATTGCTAAACAGCTGCTTGCTGAGTTTGATATTCAGGTAGTAAGTTATGTATCAGAAATAGGAGGAATAAAGAGCCAGGAGTCAGGAGTCAGGAGTCAGGGAGACGAAAAAGATTTACGCAAACTTTTCAACAATGCGGAAGCTTCTCCAGTACGGTGCCCTGATAAAAAGGCTGAGAAAAAGATAATTGCCGAAATCAAAGACGCCATGAAAAAGGGAGATACACTGGGCGGTGTATTTGAGATTGCGGTTACAGGTGTTCCTGCAGGTCTTGGCAGTTACTCCCAGTGGAACAGGAAGCTGGAAGCAAAACTCGCTTACGCAATAATGGGCATCCAGGCCATCAAGGGAGTTGAAATTGGTCTTGGTTTTGATGCTGCCAGCAAACCCGGCTCAGAAGTAATGGATGAGATATTATATCGTAGGGGCACGGGGCCCCGTGCCCATGAAACGTCGGGTGGATTTTACCGTAAAACCAATAATGCAGGAGGGATCGAAGGCG
>CALZJD010000161.1 GCA_945787795.1 Thermodesulfovibrionia bacterium
CGGGGTTTTGTTTCTTCTCCGGATTATACCAGGTCTTCAAGGAGTCTTCAGACCATTTTTGTAAATAACCGTCCTGTAAAAAACACAACCATCAATCATGCTGTTTATCATGCCTACAGGGAGGTCATGTCAAAAGACAGACATCCTGCGTACTTTGTATTTATTGATATTGATCCTGCAATAGTGGATGTGAATGTCCATCCTGCCAAGCGGGAAGTGAAATTTGAGAGACCTGATGACATTCACAGATTTGTGGGAGCTGCCGTATATGAAGTACTGAATCCCGGAGTTAAGATTGATGTATCTTCTCCCTCATCATCAAAGGGCTTGAGTTACCGTGGCAGATCGGGTTACAAGCCCGGGGAACAGGACATTCCGGTTATTGCGGAGTCTGCTCCTTCTGCTTTTAATGAATCACAGACCGATTTTTTCAGTTCAGGAATGGCGTCTGACGTTTCAAACTTTTTCCATATAGGAGATTCCTTTATCGCAAAAATAACGGATGATGGTCTCTTGCTTATCGATCAGCACGCGGCCCATGAACGGATATTATATGAAAAGTTCTTAAAGAAGATCGAGATTGAACCGTCTCCGCTTTTTCTTCCTCTCAGGATAGAGCTGCCTGTGAAGGACTATCAGCTTATCATTAAGAACAAAGAATTTCTTCAGGGGTTCGGTATTGATATAGATGACTTTGGATCTAATAACGTCATCATCAGGGCCCTGCCGAAAGAGCTGGGGAAGGCAGATATGAAAGGTCTGATAATGGACATATCATCAGGTATTCTTGAAGAAGAAACGAGCGGGATAAAGAGTACACAGACTGATGATACATTTCTTAAAAGCATAGCAGCAAGGCTTGCCTGTCACAAGTCAGTCAGAGGAAGTGAACCTCTGAATAATTCTGAGCTTTCCCACATGATGGCTGATCTTGATCAGACAGAGGAACCTGACAAATGCCCTCACGGCAGACCTACCAGAGTTAATATCTCGATAAATGATCTGTATAAGATGTTTAAGAGGAAATAGATAGGACTTATTTCTTTCCGCTGATTTTATTACCAATAAAGAGTAGTAATAACTGTGAATACTGTATCCGAATATATTGTAAAAGCAGATTCAATTCTGACTGAAAAGGGCTTTGAACCTGACAAGAATTTAAGAATAAGAGATGGGCATATTGTTGACATTAACGATATATCCGTCATTGCTGGATCTCCAGCTTTACTTGATTTTGCGAGATATACAGTTACTCCCTGTTTTTGTGATTATCATCTCCATTTATTTAATAAAGATCCTGCAATACAGGATGAGGCAGTCAATGCACTTAATAAGCATGGTATCACGACAGTTTTTGATGGAGGTTCTCCAGATCTTTATGCTCTGGAGATTGAAGATCAAGTCAAAAACAGTCTGAAGATAAAGTCAGCCGGACATGCAATGTATAAGCTGGGCAGTTATGGCAATTACATTGGTCAGGGGATTGAGACGGTCAGGGAAACTGAACAGATAATTGATAAACTGTTGGAAGCTGGTGCAGATTACATCAAGATTATCAATTCAGGGATTTATAATACTGACAGCAATACAATAACTGATGGTGGATTTAGCCTCAATGATTTGAGAGCCATTGTCGAATATGCAAATGCAAAAGGCCTGGATGTGGCATGTCATGCAAATGGTGAAAAGGCTGTTCAGGATGCTGTTCAATCAGGGGTTATGTATCTCATTCATGGACTTAATGCCAGTGATACATCAATTGGAATAATGGCTAAAAAGGGTATAGCTTTTATTCCAACCATGAATGCATTTGCCAGCCTGAAAAACATTTCAAAATCAAAAGAGTCTCAGCACAATGTTGACAGAGCTGTTGAAAACCATATGAAGACAGTTAAAAACGCGTTTGATAAAGGGGTAAACGTACTTCCGGGCAGTGATGCAGGACCGGATTTTATTCCTCTTGGATCATCTTATCATGAGGAACTACTCATGCTTCAAAAGGCAGGTATTCCTGTTGAAAGTATATTGTCCGCAGCAATAACATGTCAGCTTGAAACAGGAGCACAGGCTGATTTTCTGGTTCTGGATGGTCTTGATGTTAAGAAAGTCTTTCTTAAAGGGAAATGTATTGTGGACAATACATAAAGAACGTGGTTCAAAAATAGTTTAAAAATAGTTCAACAGTAGTTTAATCGTGGTTTAAAGGTAGTTCAAAAGTTGTTTAAAAGTGGTTCCAGGTTGCAGAGAATAGTATATAAATAATCTTGAACAATTATTGAACAACCTTTGAACTATTTTGAACAATGTTATTTAGAGATGCCCTATAAACGATCCTGTCAGCAAGGCGGCAGACTGCCATGGCATAGAGGTGTGATCTGTTCCATCTGAGAATCGCCTTATAATTCTGATATACAAGGAACGAAGGACCGTCACTGCCAGAAGGCTGTATCAGTGAAGCACTGATATCTGCATCCGGGAGGTCTTCACCGTTATGACGACGAACACCTGATTCCTGCCATTCAGACAAACTTTTATTGGTATCAGTGCCGATAAGATCATTATTGAAAGTTTGAGGCAGTCTTACCTGTCTTCCCCATGTGTAACCAGGCATCCACCCATAACTGGACAGGAAATTTGATGCAGAGCCAAATACATCAGGAAGGCTGTGCCATATGTCCTTTCGACCGTCATTGTCCTCATCAACTGCAAGTTGTGTAAACGTGGAAGGCATAAACTGGAGCTGTCCCATTGCTCCTGCCCATGAACCGAGCATGTCTGCAATGCCGATATGTCCTTCATCAATAATTCTTAAAGAATGCAGAAGCTCTCTCCGGAAAAAACTGCTTCGTCTGGCGTCATGTGCAAGAGTCGCAACAGCCGAAATTACAGGGAATGTTCCTTTATATGTGCCGAAGTTTGTCTCAAGACCCCAAATAGCAACAAGGAAACGGGGCTGGACCCCATAACGGTCTTTTATGCTTTCCAGGAGTTCCCGGTGAGTATCAAGCATCTGTGCGCCTTTTTTGATTCGTGTTTCTGTAACTACACGTTTCTGGTAGCTCCGGTAGCTGAGTTTAGACTCAGGCTGGTTCCGGTCCAGTTCAATGACACGGGGAATCGGTTTTAAATCCCTGAGTGCCAGATCCAGGGTATCTGCTGATATACCTTCGGCAATCGCCTCTGCTCTTAGACCTGCCAGCCAGGTATTGAATTCTTCATTGCCGGTACACACCTGCGGCACTGATAATAAGGCGATCAATATATATAAAGTTAAGCTGAAAAACTTGAAGTTCCTTGTCATCGTCTATTATAACGGCATAAATGGTGTTTAGCATAATACATGTAATGTAGCTTTAATATGATTAATCAGTAAGGGTTGTCACTCCCGCTTCCGTTCTCCGTAGTACTACGAAGGATGAATGTCGGGAGTCTGAACGCGTTAGATTCTCGATGCGAGTCTCCGCGAGAGTCGCTCCGACCGGTCAAGCCGGAATGACACCGTGACACAATATCACCAGGGGAAGGGGTACTGTGGGAAGATGAATAATATTAAATGATATAATCGATCAGCGATGAATAACGTTATTATCATCCTCGGACCAACAGGCGTTGGTAAAACAGGATTTTCTCTCCTTCTTGCGAAAAGACTGAAAACAGAGATTATCAGCGCTGATTCCATGCTGGTCTATAGCCATATGGATATTGGCACGGCAAAACCATCCAGGGAGGAACTTGCTGCTGTACCTCACCATTTAATAAATATTCTTTATCCAAAAGAGTCGTTCAGTGCAGGATTATTTAAGGAGATGGCGTCTCTTATAATTGATGATCTTCATGGAAGAAAAAAAGTGCCCCTGATCGTGGGCGGTACAGGACTTTATATCAGGTCTTTAACAAGGGGACTCTTTGAGGGTCCTTCAGCAGACCTGTTTTTGAGGGAGGAACTGACGAAGGAAGAAGAAAAACATGGTCCGGGGTATTTATATAATATGCTGCTCAATGTGGATCCGGAGACGGCCGAACGTATTGAACCGAATGACAGAAGAAGAATTATCAGGGCCCTTGAGGTTTCACTTAAAGAAAAGAAAAAAGTATCTCATATCAGAAACAGCTCCACCAGGCCCTTACCGTATGATTTCATTAAAATAGGATTGACAAGAGACAGGAAGGAACTTTATGGGATTATTGAGGAACGGGTTGATACCATGATCGAAAAGGGGCTGCTAAAAGAAGTAGAATTGCTGCTTGAAATGAATCCGGGAAAAACTGCAATGCAGGCCATTGGATACAAAGAACTGGGTCTATATCTGAATGGAGAAGTTGATATGACCGAAGCGGTGAGATTGATTAAAAAGAGAACAAAGATGTATGCCAAGAGACAATACACCTGGTTTAACAGGGAGCCGGATATAAACTGGGTGGATATTTCAGGTATAAATGAAGCAGAAGAATTGTATGATAAGGTTATGACTGATGTTGCAATTCTTAAAAAATTAAATTAACCTTTAATAAATCGTAACTGCTCAGGTACACGGGGGCAAAGGAGCTGCCATATGGGTAATCAAAACCAGAAACTACAGGACGTCTTTCTTAACTATGTCAGAAAAGAGAAAATTCCTGTATCCATATTTCTTATAAGCGGTACCCGCTTAAAGGGCACCATATCGGGTTTTGATAACTTCTGCATTTTGCTCAGACAGACTAACCACCAACTTGTGTATAAGCATGCAATCTCGACCATATCACCTGAACGAGAGATCGATATCAAGTTTGATAGTGATAAAGAGTGACATGACATCATCACACAAAAATCCTCTTATCACCGTTGATGCAATTATCGAGAT
>CALZJD010000162.1 GCA_945787795.1 Thermodesulfovibrionia bacterium
ATGCCAAATATCGTATCAGAAAAACTCAGACCGTGAATGGTCAAGAAAGGGAAATAACTCACTACATTTATTTTGTAAAAGTTTTAGGCAATTGGAAAATTGCGCAGTATTAATACATAACAAGCCACTGCACCGAATGTGCTTAATCCCACCGCAAGTGACCGCAAAATCCCATCTAGCCTGATCGACAAATCCCATTTTGATTGACCGGTAAATCCCACGTAGATTGACCGGCAAATCTCAATTTAAGTGACCGATTTTCAACGGAAATGGGATTTTCATTCAATTGCTGTATCTGAATTGAAATTTATTGGTTATTGTAGTCCTCCAATAATTCATTCAAGGAGGATGCTTAGTGGCCAAAAAGAAAACGAGGACTGTAATGCGAAAAGTCAGAGAGGTGTTACGACTACATTTTGACAGCAGGTTAAGTAACCAGCAGATAGCTGATGCACTACGAATATCAAAGACAAGTGTATTTAATATTCTGGAGAGATTTAGAAAGTCTGAGGTAAGCTGGCCCATTCCTTCGGACCTGTCAGACGCAGACTTTGAAGGGTACATATATAGTGAAAAGCCTTCAAATAAGAAAAAAAATCAGTTACCGGATGTTAAGTATATCGATGAAGAATTAACCCGGCCGCACATGACGCTGGAGCTTTTATGGAATGAGTATACCCGGAACAATCCGGAGGGTCTGAGCAGAAGCAGTTTTTACCGGCATTATCGGAACTATCGAAAGAGTCTGTCAATCAGCATGAAAGTAATCCATAAGGGAGGAGACAAAGTTTTTGTAGATTATAGCGGAGAGGGGTTACGGTATTTTAATCGTGATACAGGCAAATGGGTAAAGACAGAGTTCTTTGTCAGCAGCTGGGGGGCCAGCAGTTACAGTTATGCTGAATGCACAGAGAGTCAAAATGGTCAGGACTGGGTAGGATCGCATATTCGGGCAGTTCAGTATTTTGGGTGTGTGCCGAATGCCTTTGTCCCGGACAATTTGAAAAGTGGGGTAACAAAGGCAAACTTCTATGAGCCTGATATCAATGCACTCTATGGGAAATTTGCCGAACATTACGATACGGTTATTCTGCCTGCCCGGGTACGGAAACCGAAGGACAAACCCGTTGTAGAGAGCAATGTCCTTCACCTGCAGCGATTCATATTCGGCAGGCTTCGGAATCACACGTTCCTCTGCCTTGCAGATCTGAATCAGGCAGTAGGGGAGGCATTGGAGCTTTATAATGACCGCCCTATGCAGCAATACAAAAAATCTCGCAAGGAACGCTTTGAACTGCTAGATAAGCCCTATGCAAAGCCGTTACCTTCAGAGCCGTTCAAGTTCACCCGGGTGAAATATGATGTCCGCGTGGCACCGAATTATCATATAGAATTTGATAAACACTACTACAGCGTTCCCCATGAACTTGCGCGTCAATGTGTCGACGTGTATCAGATCAACAATATCCTGGAAATCTACCATGACGGCACCCATATCTGTCGCTATAAGAAAGAGCCGCCGAATTACCGGTATACGACAAGAGATGACCATATGCCGTCAAATCACCAATTTGTCAAAGGCTGGTCAGCTCCCTGGTTCATCGACCAGGCCCATAAAACCGGTACTGCCATGGCAGAGCTGGTAACCAGGGTGATGAAGAACAGGAAACATCCGGAACAGGGATTTCGCACGGCAATGGGACTATTGAATCTTTCCAGGAAATATCCGAAAGAGCGGGTAGAAAAAGCTGCTCAGCGAGCGATGTTCTTTGGCAATCTGACCTGTAAAGCAATGAAGGCGATTCTGGATCAGGGCCTTGAAGAACAGAGGATACCTCAAAAACAAAATCAGAACAACAAGGTTGTCCTGCATGAAAATATCAGAGGACAGCACTATTACAACCATTAACCGTTAACGTAAGGAGGAGACAATGCATTTAGAACAAACACTGCATCAAATGCGCAGCATGCGTCTTGCTACCATGGCTGCCTGTCTTGAACAGAGACTCACAAACGGCGATCACCGGGATCTGAGCCATGAGGAGTTCATCTCACTTTTGGTAGAAGATGAGTTTACTGCCAGAAACAACAGGCGTCTGTCCCGGATGATCGGCAGGGCAAACTTCAAACCGCACCAGGCCTGTATTGAGAACATCCATTATGAGTCCTCTCGTGGTTTTGCGAAAGCGGACATCATGCAGTTTAAATCAAAGAGCTGGATTGAAAACGCCCAGCACGTTATTCTCACCGGTTCTACCGGAACAGGGAAAACCTATATTGCCGAAGCTCTCGGCCTTCATGCCTGCAAGATGGGATACCCTACCCAAAAAGTAAAATACAAAAGATTGTTTGAAGAAATTCAGGCGGCAAAAGGAACCGGCGTGTATCTGAACTATCTGCGGAAGCTGCAAAAGATTAAAGTTCTTATCATTGATGATTTTGCCATGCAGCCAATAACACAGGACCAGCTCTGCGAGCTGATGGACCTCATTGAAGAGCGCGACCAGTTAGGTCCGGTTATTATTACGACGCAATATCCCCCGAATAAATGGCATTCTCTCTTTGATGATCCAACGATTGCTGATGCTATATGTGACCGGCTTATTCCTGTCGCAATAAAACTGCATCTCAAGGGAAACTCTTTAAGAGGGGAAAAAGGCCCAATAGAGAAAAAACGGCTTTCATAATTGAGCTGTAATCGATTTTTGGAGGCACGGACGATCTCTGGCCTATGCTGATTTCAGCCATATGGAGCAAAGATCAAAAGTTACAGGTGTAACGCAGATGATTCGTGAAAAGCCAAAGGTATTATAGCCGGGTATAAACCTGGAGAATAAATCTGAAACTCAAAAAAAAAGGAGAAATACAGTAAAAAAGCTTGAACAAAATGACCGATTTCTATATCGTAAATGAAAAGATCACTTATAATAAATTCATTGGCTTCTGAATGAGATAATTCCGGTCAATCTAAATGGGATTCGCCGGTCAACTTCGTGGGATTAGGCATTTACTTGACACTTTAAAGTCACCTCATTTCTATATCATTAATTTTTATCATCTAACGATATCTATACTACGTAAAAGGGACTGATCAGCCAGTCCCGATTATTTCAAAATTATATACTTCCCTGAACAAAGATGTACAGAAAAAACTGCATAAAGGAGGGAAGTTATGAAGAAGAAGACGGTGAGCTACAAAAGGCATCAGGAGAGGAAGCGCAAGATTTCAGGGATGAAGGTAATCGGGATTGATCCGGCTAAGGAGAAGCATCAGGTGACGGTTATTGATGAGTATGGGATTCAGATGGGCAGTTCATTTTCTATCAATGTATCGCACCAGGGGTTTAATGTGGATTTGTGGAAGAGGCTCGGGAAGATGCTGGGGAAATTCAGGAAAGAGGAAGTTGTCTTTGCCATAGAGAGTTCATGCGATCTGTGGAGAGTTTTTGCCGGGTATCTTCATAACAGGGGGTATGCAGTAGTGCTTGTAAGCCCGTTAGTTACTTACAAGACCAGGTCCACTATTAATAATGACTTTTCAAAGACAGATCCAAAGGACGCGTACCTGGTGGCAGAGAATGCCCAGGGCGGAAAATACAATGAATATATGAGCTACACCCCTGAGATAAACAAACTGCACAGTCTGTGCATAGCCCATGACAAGCTGACAAAAGACAGAAACAGAATCATATTGAGGCTGAGGGCGCTTATGGAGGAGATATTCCCTGAATACCTGAAGTGCGTACATGTGGAGATACAGACATCTCTCTATTTGCTTGAGAAGTACTTTCTGCCGGAACATTTTCAGAAGCTTGATGTAGATGAGGAGGAATGGAACATACGGAGGATATCAAATGGCAATCATAATGCAGATACATTAAGGAAGATCAAAGAGCATGCACACAAGAGCATAGGGGTAGGAAAGACCGGAGAAGAAGATGGTGTGAGAATAACACTTGATGCCTGGATCTCTCAGTTGAGGCTGATCAACAGGCATCTGAAAGAGATCGGCAATAAAATGATAGAGCTGGCAAAAGAGACCGGATTTTTTGAGATACTGATATCAGTGCCCGGTATATCGGACATATCGGCAGCGAGACTGATCGGTGAATGCAGGGATCTGAAGCTTTTTACCCATTACAAACAGATAGAGAAGATGGCGGGATCAAACCTGAGGATTTCGGACTCTGGCAAATATAACGGGATGCGGATAATCAGCAGACTTGGAAACAGGAGATTATTAAAGCTCATCTATATAATGACTACGCAGACTGCGAGGTTTATGCCTGATGTGAGGATAAAATTCCTGAGACGGCAGATGAAGAGAAAGAGTTATCGGAGGAATATCATCGCCTCCTCTTCAATACTATTGAGAATACTGATGGCATTAATAAAAGAGAAGCGAACCTATGAAATCAGAGAAGATAAAGTAAAGGAACTGGAGAAGCTTGAGCTTAAATTCAATCCAGACAAAGAGAAGAAAAAGACAAGCAGGAAGAAAAATAAAAAGAAGTCACTTATAAAGGCAGCGTAGGGCATGAACAAGTCGTTTTGGGTTGATACTCAGATATGGGCTGGACCGATAAAATCGCATAGAGGGCATTTGTGAGGTTCGTTTTCCGAGCAATCATGCGTCTGCACCTATAAATTAGATATATTCATTTGTTCTTTGACAATTGAGAAATAATAATTTGAGACGTTCGGGAATAAAAGACGTGAAGAAGAGGCCCCTCTTGATCTCAGAGGCCTCCCGGAGCGGCCTGGCGTTGATGACGGTGGAAGGTATTGATCAGATACGCTTCGTCTAACAGATTACCGGGCCGTCCCGGTCTTCACGGATCGA
>CALZJD010000163.1:0-5649 GCA_945787795.1 Thermodesulfovibrionia bacterium
TAAAGAATAAATTGTTTTATTCCGAGATATTAAATAGGAATATATGTATGGCATGGTAGTTGCTAACTTTTATCCGATGCAAAAAACAGTATTAGGCAGAATACGTACATTAGACTACAAAAAGGTTAAAAGCACTTTTATTGTATTAGCATTTCTGTTTTCAATTGTTGGATGCGGTGATAGCATCAATCTCAATGATCATCTGACAGCTTTGGCTGATGAAAGCACCGGCAGTCATCCTTCATCATCATTTGATCATGAAAATAGCAGTGACAGTGCCAATTCAGCTTTGGATGATTCGGTAAAGTTATCGTGGCTTGCTCCGGCAACAAATGCTGATGGTACCCCATTAACTGACCTTGGCGGATACATTGTCTATTATGCGGAAAAAACCAGCATTGATTACACGTATGCAATAGATGTCGGAAATTCAACCTTTGTATCAATTAATGACTTATCGCCCGGCACATGGTGTTTTGCAGTTGCTTCATATGATATTGATGGAAATGAAAGTGATTATTCATTTGAAGCCTGTAAAGATATTTCATGAGATAAGCAATAGTGAACGAGACGCTCTCTGAGCGCTGAGAAGGGGACCTGTGATTAAGAATCTTTCTTTAATTCTCCTCATCGCATTTTGTGTTGCTATCCTGACAGGGTGTAACACATTCCGTGGACTGGGTAAAGACATTGAGAGTTTAGGCGGGGCCATGAAAAAAGCAGGTAATACATCAGAAGAGCAATAGAGATAGAGAGCCTGGCATTATGTTACATATTATAAAATCATCAGTTCCAGCCAGGCGGTATAAATTATGAGTAATACAACTGTATCAGGCAATGAAAAAACACATCCTGATCGTACATATGCAGAAGACCATAAAGTCGCTCAGGACCACAACATGCCTTTAAAAAATGATAAATTTTCAATCAAGGTAATCAGATTCAGGACGTATCGTGTGACTATAGATATAATGAAATCTGTTTTTATCATATGTGTATGTTTATCGGCATATAAGGTTGCAGGTCTTCATGATATGTGGGTTCAGTTAGTGGAGAAATACTTTTGAGCTATCGTTTTTTATGTAAGACTTATCCAGCGGTTTTGTCCTTTCATAGAGCAGGTTAAGGCTCAAAGTTATGTAAACGATCAACCTTCCGAAGTGGATTTCCTCATAATGGGCAGTTAAGGCATACATTACATGCATAGTGCAGGATGGCATTCTTTCCTTCCCTCAAAGTTGCTGGCATTTTACTGCATGACACGACACTGGATTCTTCATCGCAGTTCAGATTCTCAATCCTCACAGTCTGCTGACTATCAGTTATTATGTTAAAGAAAAGTGGTAACGTATCCGAAGTACATACATAAGAAAAGAAATAAAGGGAGCATATAACTTGATTAAAGGAAAATCAGACAACAGAGGATTGCTTAAACTATGTTTCATACTATGCATCCTGTTACTTTCTTCCTGTGCCTCTACTCCTCATGTAGATCACAACTCTGAAAAGAGAGGTACCTATGTTGTTGCCTCATGGTACGGGCACAAATTTAACGGAAAACTGACAGCATCAGGGAAAAGATTTGACATGTATGCAATGACCTGTGCGCACAAGACACTTAAGTTCGGGACAAAACTACGCGTAACAAATCCTGATAATAATAAATCGGTTATTGTAACTGTCAATGATAGAGGCCCGTTTATTCGCGGCAGGGACCTGGATCTTTCTTATGGCGCTGCAAAGAAAATAGGGATTATTACAAAAGGGGTTGGAAGAGTTAAAATAGAGCATATCCCCTAGTACAGGCATAGAAAAAGCAAAATTATTAAAAAACATTTTTTATGATCCATTTTTTTTTGCTAAAGTTCATCGCATGTAATACCGAATAATAATATGGAAATTACTTTATAGGAGGAAAAATATTATGTCATCTCTATCATTACAGTGTCCTTCCTGTGGTCGTCAAAACGATGGCCTTGAAAAGCAATGCGCATGCGGCTTTCAGGATGGAAATTCATACATTACCGAACTTGAGAAAAAAGGCAGTGATACAGTAAAAAGCAAATCACTAAAAAATATTGATAAGCCAAAAAATAACGAACCTCCTAAAAATATACTTATAAAGGAGGTTGATTCATGGGCCTTCACGTATTCTCAGGAGGAAAATTGTATTAATCTTGGCACGCCTGCTCTTAAAGCATTCAAACTGAATCTTACCCTGGAGGATTTAGAAGAGGTGCTTGAATTTGTTTATCGGGCTGCGGGCAAACAGAAAACAATCAGAAAACTTCAGTTATCAGCTGAGTCATTACCTGAATTGATTGAGGTGATCAATAGATTAAGTGAAGAAAAAAGATCAAAGATACCCATTACGTTTGACCAGGACGAACTGCAGGGAATAGCAGAGTTGATAAATAAGAAATTAAGCGAATAATATATATCATATCGAGGTTGAACCTCGATATGAAATTCTACTCAACCCATCTGACAATATTATTTGTACTGTCCCGCCCGGTTCTAACGGCCTTTTCCACGGCGTCTTTGTCAGGGTATCCAATAGATATACCAAGGACAAGTCTTTTTGTTTCAGGGATGTCGAGAAACTTTTTTATGTCCTGAGCATAGTCGGTTGCAAATGCCTGTGGTACTGTTCCGAGGCTTGATGCATGTGCAGCAAGCATGAATGTCTGGGCAAAGAGGCCGATATCAAATATGGACCATGGAGTGAGGCTTTTGTCCTGATAAAGGTAAATGGCATGGGGAGCGCCATAAAATTTGAAGTTTACTTCCTTGGATCGTTTGAGCACAGCCGGATCATTAAAATCAATTCCTGTGGCAGTAGCACGTTTATGCATGAGATCATTTATGCGGGCCTGTTCCGTCTCAGGCCATGATTGTGGCTCAGGAATATCCGGACACGGCTTCGTCCCCTTTTCCAGTAATTCCACCAGCATCTTTGAAAGGGCCAGTTTTCTATCACCCGAAAGTATTAACACTTCCCAGGGTTGGGTGTTTTTGTATGAAGGGCTGTGTCCGGCTGTATTGATAATATCCATTAATGTTTCTTTTGGCACCGCATCAGGCATGAATTTCCTGATGCTCATTCTGGTTTTTATGCCTTCGATAGTATCCATAATTATCTCCTCTACACCACTACAAGATTATCCCTGTGAATCACCTCGTCAGAGTATTTATATCCAAGGGCCTTTTCTATCTCAGAGGTCTTTTTGCCCCTGATCTTTTCAAGGTCAATTGAAGAATAATTTGTCAGACCCTTGGCTATTTTCTTCCCTCCCCTGTCAAGACATTTTATATAGTCTCCGACCTCAAAATTTCCTTCCACTTTGGAAATACCTGATGGAAGAAGGCTTCTGCCCATTTTTATTAATGCATTTACTGCGCCATCATCAAGATAGATCGCTCCCTTTGCCCTGACTCCATAGGCGATCCACCCTTTTTTGGATGACATACGCTGCTTTTTGGGTTCAAAATATGTCCCGACCTTTTTACCGTCCACTAGCTTTGCAAGCAGCCCGGCTTTTCTCCCGTTCATAATGACAACAGGAATGCCATGATCAATTGCCTGTTTTGCAGCGAGCAGTTTTGAATACATTCCTCCTGTGCCGACAGCACTGCCTTTTCCTCCTGCGAGCTTTTCAATATCAGAGGTGATCCTTGGAACAGACCTGAGCAGATCCGCTCCCTTCCTGGTCGGATTTTTTGTGTATAGCCCGTCTACATCAGACATGATTACGAGCATGTCAGCTTCAACAAGTCCGGCTGCAAGCGCGGCCAGCATATCATTGTCGCCAAACTTGATCTCGTCCACGGCAACAGGATCATTCTCATTTATTAACGGGATAACACCGTAACTGATCAGGGTGGTCAGGGTGTTCTTTGCATTTATATACCTGATGCGGTTTGCAATGTCTTCTCTAGTCAGGAGGACCTGTGCAACTTTTTTCCTGAACTTGACAAAATTATGTTCATAAGCCCACATGAGACTTGACTGGCCGATAGCTGCTGCAGCCTGTTTTAACTTTATGTCATGCGGTGTACCCTTCAGGCCAAGCTTTTTCAGTCCGGCGGCAACTGCGCCTGAAGAAACAAGCACCACTTCATGGCCCCTGTCCAATATCTCTGAGATATCTTTTGTAATTGTACGAAGTCTTCTTGTGTTAAGCCCCTGCTCTGCGGAGGCCAGGATGTTGCTGCCGATTTTTATTACCAGGCGTTTCATGCTTATTAGCTCTCAGTTTTCAGCGTTCAGATTTCAGAAAAAAAGTAAATCTTATTCCCTGTTTTTGCTCTCCTCTACCTTTATGGCCAGATACTGGACCAGTTCATCAATGCCCTCACCGGTCACAGAACAGATCGGGAAAAAATCACAGTGTTTATCTTTACAATAATCAGCAAGCCTGTCAAGTCTTTCCCCGTTGCCCTTTATATCAAGCTTTGTGCCTGCAATTGCCATTGGCTTGTCCATGATTTCAGAACTGAACAGCCTTAGTTCATTATTGATCTTCTCCAGATTATTAACAGGATCGCCCTCTGCCATTTCTGAAATGTCAACAAGGTGAAGAAGAACAGAAGTCCTCTCAACATGTCGTAGAAACTGAAATCCCAGCCCTGTCCCCTGTGATGCTCCTTCGATCAGTCCCGGGATATCAGCTATGACAAAACTGCTGAACTCTTTATATTTAACAACACCAAGGTTAGGCACCAGTGTTGTGAATGGATAGTCAGCAATTTTCGGCTTTGCCGCTGATACAGATGATATCAGGGTAGACTTTCCGGCATTTGGAATTCCAATGAGGTGTCTGAAAGGACCCTTGAAATGGGTATTACCGAGACCGCCACGCCCTCCCTGTGCAGCTATATACTCCTGGTCGTCCTCTGTGAGATCAAACAGGATTTCGCCTGTTTCATAATTTTTTACCAGCGTGCCCATGGGCACTGGTATGATAAGGTCTCTGCCGTCGCGGCCGTGTCTGTCCCGTCCCATTCCGTGCTGGCCCTTTTCAGCCCTGTACTGCTGCTGGTATTTAATGTCCAGCAGGGTATTGATGTTATGTTTTGCCTTGAATATGATATGGCCGCCCCTGCCGCCGTCACCGCCGTTGGGCCCGCCCTTGGGGATGAACTTTTCCCTGCGGAAGCTGACACAGCCCTTTCCGCCGTCGCCTGATTTTACGTAAATTTTTACCTGGTCAATAAATTTCATTTTTATAAAAAAGACCTTATTTAATCCAAGGATATATGATACAGGAAAATCCTGATTGTTACTTTTTGCAAACAAAAGATTTATAAATATGATGTGGGCATAATCCCATAAAAAAAGGCGAGTTTTTCAACTCGCCTTTGAATTATCTAATGAAGATAAAATTAATTAACGCTTTGTTCAGCCGGATAAACGCTGATCTTCTGTCTTTTTTTGCCGTAACGCTCAAATTTGACTGTGCCTGTAATCAGCGCAAAAAGCGTGTCGTCCCGTCCCTTGCCGACATTAAATCCGGGATGGAATTTTGTTCCCCTCTGTCTGACAAGTATATTGCCTGCCTTTGCAGACTGTCCGCCGAATACTTTAACGCCCAGTCTTTTAGACTCACTGTCACGACCATTTCTTGTACTTCCAACACCTTTTTTATG
>CALZJD010000163.1:5654-14669 GCA_945787795.1 Thermodesulfovibrionia bacterium
GTGTACTGCTGCCGGTGGCCCCTCAGTTTTCTGTGGTTCTTTCTGAGCTTCTGATGAAACACGAGCACCTTTTTGCCTTTGGCTGTTTCCACAACATCAGCGCTTATTTTTGCAGAAGCAAGATAAGGGCTTCCATAGGAAATATTGTCACCATCTGATACCATCAGTACATTGCCGAATGTCACGGATTTTTTATTATCGATCTTGTCGATCTTGATAGTTTCGCCTTCAATTGCCTTATACTGTTTACCGCCTGACTCGAATATTGCGTACATCATAATCCTCCAAATATAAAGATAGACATTATTTTTACCATAACGACAGGAATAATGTCAATTTCAACAGGGGTTAAATATTAAAGTCAAGTTTTCCTGCCATGCTGGTAACTAATTAAAACAATGTATAGAATAGGGGTTCTTACCGTTTTAATTTCTTAACAGGGTTCGAGGTTTCAAGGATTCCAGGGGTCAAGTGTTTATTTTCTCATCAGCAATGCATTCTTTTCATTGTCTGGATACTGTCCTCTTGTGTATTTTCATTAAAGAAGCGCATCTTCTCACAAATGAGTCATGTCCTAAGGATATGTGTCCTTAGTGTTCTTTAAAGATCACTTGACCCCTTGAATCCTTGAATTATTGCAACTCCTTTAGAGATGATCCATAATAAGTACGTTATGAACAAACTTGTCCTTTTTGACATAGATGGTACGCTGATTACTGCAGGAGGTGCAGGTACACGATCCTTAAACAGGGCTTTTCACGAGCTGTATGGCATTGGAGAGGCATTCAGGACCATATCCATGGCCGGCAAGACAGACCCCCAGATCATGCGTGAGGGCCTGAAACTGAATGGGCTGGACCATCTGGACGGCAACGTGGATAAAATGATCGATCAATACCTCTTTTTTCTCAAGGAGGAGATTGAAAATCCAATGCGGCATATCATGCCCGGCATACAGGAATCGCTTGACCTGTTTGGGGATAATGGCATGACGATCGGTCTTCTGACAGGCAACCTCGAAAAGGGTGCGAAAATAAAACTGGACCCATTTGGCATATTTGATTATTTTAACTCAGGGGCATTTGGCAGTGACCATGAGGACCGTGATGAGTTATTACCGATCGCGATTGAGAAATACAAAAAACAGGGGCTGGAGTTTTCTCCAAAGGACTGTTATGTAATCGGTGATACCCCCAGAGATGTACAGTGTGCCAAGGTCCATGGTGCATACTGCATTGCTGTTGCTACAGGGCCATATTCGGTAGAAGATCTCAGACATACAGAGGCTGACATTGTGTTTGAATCACTTGAAGATGTGGATTCGTGTTACAGCTTTATAGTGAATCATTGATCTGCGACGTTTCTCATTCAATTTTTACTTAATATAAAGTGTCATTTTAATTTCCGTTTATTATGTTATTTCACATCTCTGATGTGAACTTGTCTGACTCCAAGATAACACTGTTATCATGACTTTTTACGATATGGTTCAAGCCTGACTGTCGGCAGACAGGTCAGAGACATTGAACCAACAGGATCCCGCTCTTGCCGGGAAGACCAGGAATGAAGTTTGTCACTCCCGCTTGCAGGCCTGACTCCCTGGGCCCTGAAATATTACAACTATTTTAGAGTTGATCCGCATAGTTAAGTTATACGATGAACGTCCGATTAGTTAATCACAGGGGAGGCCATGTTACTGACAAAAATAAAACATTATTTAGCACATAATGAGAGCTTTGCAAGGTTATATCAGGCTGTGGTTCTTATTAAAGAAAGCACACCTGTGCAATGGCTGCTCATACATGAAGAGCAGATTGCGTCCGGTCTTTACTTCCTATGGCTGGCAGGGTGTGTGTACTGGGTCCATCAATTAATTATTGTTGATGCAAAACCCCGTCCGGATTTGCTGTACATTATTGAAGATACCAGTGAGGCGCTGATGATTCTCTTTTTCGGTTCGTTCAGTCTTTTATACATTATTGGTATTGCTATATTCATTTGTAAATTTATATACAACCTGTTTACCGAAGGCATTGAATCACTCTTCTCCGGGCATTGGCATACGGTTGCAAAGTCAGCCAGCTATATAATAATCCTTGGTTTCTCTTTGCAATATATCCAGAATATTAAGGTTGCCGGATAAACAGCATATGACCAGATTTCGCAGTTAGTCCAGACATCTGACAGGAATGAGGACATTGTGGAAAAGCATTTTCATGAGATGCAAGAATTGTTTGATAATACAAATAAGTTTGCCGATTAAATTAAAAAGATACATACACGGGGTACCGGTCTTTCATACCAAGAGAAAAGACCGACTGATTTTTTTTCTTTAATAAAATAACCTTATCTGTTAAATTACTAATCAGTAATAACTCTTATGGAAAACAGGATATTGAGGTTGAACGTCGATAGGGTCCAATAGTTATATGTTTAAACTTAAAGCATTACATGTGACGGTTGCCTTTCTTATAGTTCTTTTCATCCCATTGCTTCCGGCTCAGGCCGGTTCTGAGAATGCGGGTCAGGTGACCGGGACACAGGCGGATTATATTGTGGTTAGTAAAACGGCCAAGGAACTGACACTGTATGCAGGGGTAAAAAAAATTAAAACATATAAAGTAGCATTTGGCAAAGATCCTGTTGGTCATAAAATCAGGCAGGGAGACGGGAAAACCCCTGAAGGCCTCTATTTTATTGACGCCAGAAATGAAAACAGCAAATATCATCTTTCACTGCATATTTCATATCCTGATGCAATTGATGATCACAAGGCACGAAATCTTGGCAGTTCCCCGGGCGGCGGTATTATGATACACGGCACAGGGGATGAATACGAGTGGATGGGTAATCTGCATGCCTCCATTAACTGGACCGACGGCTGCATTGCTGTTACAAATAAGGAGATTGAAGAGATCTGGGAGCTTGTGCCGGATGGTACGCTTATTAAAATAAGACCCTGATAAGATTTTATTCTTACCATTGTGAGAAGGTCAGTACCATGTATGAAATCAGGAGGATGTTATACATTTGATAAGGAATTTGTTCATTGCTATTGCCCTTCTGATCAGTATGCCTGCCATGCCAATTGCCATGAGCAGCAGTCCCTCAATAGAGCAGGAATATCTTTTTGAGTTTTCCCATATCAACTTTGCCTGGGGTTTTAAGATGTCAGGAATGTATATTGATAAGATAATCTTCTGACAGAAAATGATCTGCTTAAGAAGTATGCCCTTAAGAAAGAACTCTTTACACATATAGATTCATCTGTACTGAATAAAATGCATAAACTCATTAATCCTGCAGGTGACGGACAGGTTCTCCCGTCGCAAAAAAAATGTTTTGACATGGGAAGCGGCACGTATACTGCTTATCTATTCGATAGCAAAACAGGTCAGTATAAACCGGTGCTTCTTTATCAGTTTGGTGACAGGCCGCAGAAGAATGTATCTGATGAAGCAAAGCTGTTGTATGAGTGGCTCTTTGAAGTCTTTGGGAATAAACCGAAGATGTGCACTCCCTGAGGTTATTACTTTTTACACATTAAACTTAAAATTGATGATGTCGCCGTCCTGGACAGCGTACGTCTTGCCTTCTAACCGTGCAAGGCCCTTTTCCTTTACCTGGACCATCTCTCCGTCTGATGCAATGAAATCATCATAACTGACCGTCTCAGCACGAATAAAACCTCGTTCAATGTCAGAATGAATTTTACCTGCAGCCTGCTGGGCAGCAAGCCCTTTTTTGATTGTCCAGGCCCTGACCTCATCCTTGCCAACGGTAAGGAATGAAATCAGCCCGAGTGCGTCATATGAAACATGACAAAGCCTGTGCATGGCCGGTTCTTTAATGCCAAGGTCTTCAAGGAAAACTGCTGCTTCATCAGCAGGCAGTTGTGCTATTTCCATCTCGATCTTTCCGCAGAGGGCTATGACAGGAGGGACAGTTCCGAGCCCCTTTTCTTTAAAATATGTCTCGATATCGTTTTGAAGTTGTTGAACGTTATCTGAATTTATGTCTCCTTCATCAATATTCAGCACAATAATCTCAGGCATGGTTGTGAGGAACTGATAGGGAAGCATCTGTCTCTTCTCGTCATCATTGAACTGAATATCTCTCAGGGATGTTTCTTTTTCAAGGGCATCTTTGCATTTTAATAACAGATCTTTATCTGAGGCGTCCTTTTTCTTGCCCTTTTTTGCCTGTTCCTCGATTGTCTCAAGCCGCTTTTCAACAAGCTCGAGATCGCCCAGAATAAGTTCATCCTCGAATGAAGATACATCCCTGACAGGATTAACACTATTCCCGGGATGAACAATTGAATCATCCTCAAAGGCCCTCACCACATGAACAATTGCGTCGGAGTCCTTGATCAGGTTGAAGATCTTTGCATTCTGTGTGACATCACCTGAGGTAATGCCGAGGTAGTCGATATACTCGACTGTGGCATTGGTGGTCTTCTTTGGCTCATAAATTTCTGTCAGTTTATCTACCCTGTAATCAGGGATTTTAACTATACCGTGATGCGGCTCAACCTCGGCAGAAATGGATGTGGGGTAAGCAGTGGTTTCAAGCTCCTGACCGGTAAGGGCGTTAAAGACCGTTGTCTTGCCTGAGTTGGAAAAGCCTGTGATGATGAGTTTCATAATTAATAGTCCGCAGATTACACAGATTATCAAAAAAAGACTTTATTATCTGTTCAATCTATGAAATCTGTGGATAAGATTAAGATATTGCCTTAAATGCCTGATAGGCTGCACGGGCTGTTTTGTTTATATCTGCATTGCTGTGGGCCAGCGACATGAAGCCTGATTCATATCCTGATGGTGCAAGGTTAATACCCTGGTCGAGCATCTTTATGAAAAACTTTGCAAAGGCTGCCATATCGGTCTTTGCAGCATCGTCAAAATTGTAAACCTCTTTATTCGTAAAGTATGTGCAGAACATTGTGCCTGCCCTGTAAAACTTTGTTGCTATGCCTGCACGCTTTGCAGCGTCCCTGAGCGCTTCTTCAAGTGCTGCTGATTTTGTCATAAGTTTTTTATAGGTCTCAGGCTTTGAAAGTATTTTTAACGTTTCGATACCTGCAGTCATGGCAAGCGGGTTGCCTGACAATGTGCCGGCCTGATACACCGGACCGTCAGGCGAGATCTTTCTCATTATCTCTTTTTTGCTTCGTAACCTTTCGCAAGCCTTCCAGATACCCGGGTTTCGGCAGGATTAAGCCGCTGTTACCGACTACCGGCTCGAGAATGATGCAGGCAATATTTTTTCCGAACTTGTCGCAGGTCTTTCTGACAGCCTTGATATCATTGTAAGGTAGGGTAATGGTATTTCTTGCATAATCTTTTGGCACGCCCGGACTGGTGGGAACACCAAAGGTTGCTGCACCTGATCCGGCCTTGACCAGCAGTCCGTCAGCATGGCCATGGTAACAGCCCTCAAATTTTATTATCTTATCTCGACCGGTAAAACCTCGCGCAGCCCTGATGGCGCTCATTGTTGCTTCAGTACCGGAATTAACCATTCTTATGATTTCCATTGAAGGGTATGCTTTCCTGATCATGGTTGCAAGATCGATCTCTAAAGGCGTAGGTGCTCCAAAGCTTGTGCCGTGGTCAGCTGCTTTTTTCAGGGCACTTGTAACCCGCGGATGTGCATGGCCTAGTATCATGGGTCCCCAGGAAAGCACGTAATCTATATATTCATTTCCATCAACATCAAAGATCTTAGATCCCTTGGCAGATTTAATAAAGATCGGGTTTCCTCCAACTGCCTTGAATGCCCTGACCGGACTGTTTACACCGCCCGGGATGATGCGTTTTGCCTTTGTAAAATATTCCTTTGATTTCCTGTGATTCAATGCCATGGCTGACTCCTGTAATTAATATTATTGAAAGCTTTTTATTTAACTATAATTAGAGGCGGGTTGTCAAAAAGCAACAATGTTAAAACATAAACAGCTAAACATTCCTGAATGGATGTTTTGCTGTTTATGTTTCCCTCGGTAGTATCGTGCTTATTCTGTCGTTTACCCTGTTTGTCATTCCCGCAATTTTTAAGCGGGAATCCAGGCCTCTCATCTCTGGATTCCCGACTAACACATCTCGGGAATGACTGCTGGGTCATACATCAATTTATAGTTGACAGGCACCAATATTGACTTATTTTCTTGCATACGTGATGGCAGAGATAATGGCCCCTTGGGGATCCTGAAATGCAAACATCCTGCCGACCTCCGGGATGTCTGTGATCGGAACAATAGTTTTTGCACCGAGTTCTTCTGCTTTTTTTGCGGTAGCATCAACATCATCAACAGTTACGTATATGCCCCAGTATGGAGGCGTTCCCTTTGCCTGCTCAGGTATGGGCATGATGCCTCCGACCTCTTTATCTCCGGCCTTGAGGACCGTATAGGTCATGTCTCCCATGGGCATGTCATCTGTTTTCCATCCGAATAGCTCGGAGTAGAATTTTTTTGCCCCTTCCGGGTCTGTTGTCATAAGCTCGGTCCAGCTGAATGCGCCATGCTGTTTGAAAACATCTGTCATGGTACCCTCCTTTTTTCATGATGGTTATAATTCCTATATCTCTACATACATTATATCATTGTATATCCAGAGGGACATGTTGTTGATGGAGTGATGGAGAAATGGAGAGTTGATTTAAATGCATATAATAAGCAATGCTCAATATCCAATCCACCAATACTCCATTTCTCCAATCTTCCAAAACTCCCAAAACATATTTCCAACGGTTGCTTTCGGGAATATTGCAGTCTTTTATGAATGAACCAGTATTACTTTCCTAATGCCCGGATACTTCTGATCCTCTCAAGTACCGGAGGATGGGAATAATGAAATAAAGAATAAAGCGGATGGGGATGAAGGTTTGACAGATTGTCTTTTGAGAGTTTGACCAACGCGCTTATCATGCTTTCCTTATTGCCGGTCTTTTCAAAAGAATACCTGTCAGCCTCATTTTCATGTCTTCTTGAAATATGATTGGAAAGAGGACTGAATGGAAATGATACGATTGAGCCGAGAAATCCGATTATTACCAGTTTTGCAAAGAAAGAGTTCTGTTCAATATGAAAAATGCCAAGCAGTATATCGCTCTGAAGCAGGTGGTAGGCTATGTAAAGAGATATCAGTGCGATCACTTCGGTAACAGCAATATGCTTTAACACATGTTTTTTCTTCCAGTGCCCTGCTTCGTGGGCCAGTACGGATATGATCTCATCATAATCCATTTTTTCAATGAGCGTGTCATAGAGCACAATCCGTTTCACTTTACCGATTCCGGTAAAGTATGCATTTGTGTGCTTCGTCCTTTTTGATGCGTCCATCTTAAAGACCCTGCTGACCTTGATACCGACCTTCTCCATAAGTTCACGTATGCCGCTTTCCAGTTTTTCATCTTCAATCGGTGAAAATTTATGAAAAAGAGGCTCGATCACATAGGGAGCTATGTACATCATGAAAATGCTGAATGCAAAGAAGAAACACCAGACCCAGAACCACCACAGGCCAGGACTTTTCTGAACAATAAAGAGACCTGCGGCAATGAGCAGTGCCATCAGTAAGGTCGAAATTATCAGGGACTTTAGCGTGTCCGTTACCCACAGTTTAAATGTCATGGTATTAAACCCGTATTTATTTTCGATCTTAAAGGTATTGTACAGGCCGAAAGGGATTGATATGATCGTTTCAGCGTAGGTCATTAACAGAAAGAAGACCAGACCGGTAAGAATGAAATTCAAATTAAGAGAAACAATCCATGAGTTATAGATGTTGAGCAATATTAAAATAAAGACGATAAAGACAATATTATTGAATACAGACGATATAAAACCGAACCTTGTATGCTCAATATTATAATCTCTTGTCCTGCTTAACAGGTCCTGGTCTATCTGGCCTTCGAATTCGCCGGGAATAATAGAACCATATTTTTTTAAATGCGCGAGATTGAGATAATCCAGCCAGTAGCCGAATGCCACGATTGCCAGGTATGCTGCAATAATTAATGTTAAATATATGTTCATTGAGCCTTATTCGCTGTAGGGGCACGTTGCAACGTGCCCCTACGATAGGATATTAAAAACGCCACAATATACAAAACATCTCCTGCAATCAACAGCCCATACCCATAAGGCTTTGGCATCTGCTGTCGCAGAGTTGCTCCGGTATCATACATGAATGAATAGAGAATGATAAACGTGGCTGCAATTGCAATGACAAATGCCAGGGGTGTGGGTTTGAATTCATACCCTCTATCAATGGACCGTATTATCATGACACTGCATATGATCATGATGATTGAGATCGAGACCGGTGCAATAACAGGACCGATCCAGGGCAATGGAATGAGAAACAGGATATCCCAGTCAAACATTGTTACGGGCCAGTTGAGCAGTACCTTCAGCCAGACATAATAAAAAATGTCCCATACTCCAAAGATGAATATTAAGTAGGCAAATCGTTCCCAGAACTTTCTTCCCGATATATGGGCCACTGTCATAAGCATTACTATTGTGGCTACCTCGCGGCAAGGGTAATAGATTGCTCGCAGGTAGACCACAACAGCTGATTCGACAAAGGCCATTGCGATTGCAAAGAGGGAGAGCCAGATGAATTTATTGCTCATAGCTCCAATTGAAAGAGAGATTCCGGGTTTACGCTGACTCCATTTAATTTCACGCTGAGATGCAGGTGAGGGCCTGTTGCGCGGCCTGACATGCCGACGAGGCCTACGGTCTGGCCTTTGGCAACCTTATCACCCTTTGCTGTCGTGAATTCAGATAAATGCATGTACACTGCGTAAAGCCCCATGCCATGATCAACGATTAATGTGTTACCTCCATAAAAGAGATCTTTATTTAATACCACCGTTCCTGTGTTCAATGATTTTACCGGAGTCCCCTCTTTTCCCCTGAAGTCCATGCCCCTGTGAACGCTGGTCTTCTTTTTATTCATTATCCGTTTCACACCGAATTCGGTTGAGGTCTCGGTTGAT
>CALZJD010000163.1:14692-16908 GCA_945787795.1 Thermodesulfovibrionia bacterium
TTCGTCTGCGGCCCGTTTCTGGTTTTCAGGACTTAAGGTGACTTTGCCTTCAGGCAAGGTAAGGTGTATGGTCTCAAACTCTTTGGATTGTACTGTTACAGATGATGGGAACTTATTTTCACCAGCACTGACAAGCAAATCGTAACTGCCCGGGGTGGTATTAACATCAACAGGCACGAAGGCTGCATACCGATTATTCTCTGTCCTGTGCAGTTTTATTGTGTTCCCCATAAATTCAACGCTCACGGATTTATCCGGACCGGCCTGGGTATGAATCAGAAAAAGGTCCCCCGGCGAAACAGTTTCAGGAATAACCCTGACATGAAATGCCAGAACATGCGCCGGCATACAAATCAGTAAGAAAATGATGGCAAGTTTATAGATATGATTAACTGACAAAGTAATTTATTATATCAAAAATGATAAAGCTTGATCACGGTGAGTCGTATTGAGGATCTACCTCCAAAGAGGTTGAACCTCGGCCCGTGTCCAGCTCTTCCAGCATTTTCTTTAACTCTTCATATACCGTATTCCATTTTTCACCTCTCAGGTCAAGCTCCAGACCACCTTCAGGGAGAAATTTTATCATGCCTTTGCGGGTTGCATGAAGGGCAAAGAGCATATCCGGGGTAACCTCTGTCTCATCGGCAAAGAGCATCCTGTATCTTCCGCCGGCATTATGAATCCTCGTGATCATAAGTTTCGATGCCATGACCTTGAGCTTCATAATATCAATAAGACGTTTTGTCTTCTCAGGCGGCGGACCGAACCTGTCCTTCAGTTCATCAAGGATCTTTGCAAGGATATCAACTTCCTTTGCTGTTGCGATTTTTCTATATAAACTGAGCCTCAGTTCAGGGCTTTCAATATAGTCCTCAGAAATCATGGCCGTAATATTCAGATCAAGTTCGGTTTCAATCTTCGGAACAACCTTTTCTCCCTTGAGCTCTGACACGGCATTCTCAAGCATATCCATATACATGTCAAACCCTATGGCGCTGATATGTCCGGACTGTTCAGCGCCGAGAATGTTGCCTGCCCCTCTTATCTCAAGGTCTTTCATGGCAAGCCTGAATCCTGCGCCCAGATAGCCCATCTCCTGGATGGCCTGGAGTTTCTTTCGGGCCTCCTCGGTAATGATGTCTTCACCGGGGATAAGCAGATAGGCATAGGCCTTGACGTTTGAACGGCCTACCCTGCCCCTTAACTGGTACCGGTCTGCACGGTTAATGATAATGGTATTGGATGACGGGACATCAAGCCCGGACCCGATAATGGCCGTTGACACAAGGATATCTATCTCCTTGTGAAAGAATTTGTGCATTACCTGTTCCAGCTCCTTTTCCTTCATCTGTCCGTGGGCAATCCCTATTCTTGCTTCCATTACAAGGTCCTGTATAAAATTCCCTATCTGGTAGATGTCCTTGATTCTGTTATGGACAAAAAAGGCCTGACCTCCCCTTGCAAGCTCCCTTGCAAGGGCATCTCTAATGATGTCAGCGCCAAATCTGGCAACGGTGCTCTTGATGGCCATCCTGTCTTCCGGGGGTGTCTCAATAGTGCTCATTCCCCTTATTCCGGAAAGTGCCATATGCAATGTTCGTGGTATGGGAGTGGCAGACAGACTCAGCACATCCACATTAGCCTTTATTGCCTTGATCTTTTCCTTATGGGTCACACCGAATTTGTGTTCTTCATCAACGACAAGCAGACCGAGATTGAAAAAATTAACTTTCTTTCCCAGCAGCCCGTGCGTCCCTATGATAATATCTATATCGCCGTCAGCCAGGGACTTTAAAGTCACATTCTGTTCAGCTCTGGTCTTAAACCGGCTCAGGAAATCTATCTTGATGGGAAAGGCGGCAAACCGTGCTACAAAGTTTTCATAATGCTGCTCTGCAAGTATGGTGGTTGGCACCAGCACAGCAACCTGTTTGCCGTCATACACCGCCTTGAAGCAGGCCCTCACCACAACCTCGGTCTTGCCGTAGCCCACATCACCGCATAACAGTCTGTCCATGGGCAGCGGCTTTTCCAGGTCCTGTTTAATATGATTAATTGAAGTGAGCTGATCCGGTGTTGGCTCATAAGGGAAAAATCCGTCAAACTCCTTGTGGAGCTCTGTATCATCAGAAAACACATTACCTGTTGCAGAGGTGCGCCGCGCATAGATCCTGATCAATTTCTCTGCCATGTCCTTTATCTTCTTATTGACC
>CALZJD010000164.1 GCA_945787795.1 Thermodesulfovibrionia bacterium
ATTCCTGTCAATGTATCAATAATCGCTTTATACTCTATTTCCTGTGACCTCTTGCGAATCTCATCAGCCTCATCTTTTATTTCTGTCAAACGTGCGTTCATGTCTTCCAGAGACTTTTCGGTTTCCTTTAGTTTAGTCAGGTCATGATCCCGTTTTTCAGCGATATGCGTATTGATATTTTCTATTTTGGTTACTAATATTGATTTAATTAAACTAACATTGCTCGTTACCGTTATGTCCTCAGACATTATATTCATATTTTCAGAAATTTGGTTCTCAAAAGTTCTATCATTTCTGAACTTGTCCTGATGGCATGACAGTTCACTTGCCAGGTGAGATTCTGTGTCTGAGAGGTGCTCCATAGCTGCAACCATAAATTCCTCAAGCTCTTTATTGCGATGTGAAAGGGAAGTAACATGCTGCTTAATAATGTTGATAGGAGAATCTAACCAGTCCCTGGAACTATGGTTATTGCTATCGCTGTGTATTTCATCTTTCAATTCATTAAGCCTATCAGTCATGGATGGCGGCAACAGTTCCTTTAATTTATCTAACAGCGCATCTGAAATTTCTTTAAGACCCAAGGTGTCCGGGTAATTATCAGCTTTCGTCATTTCATTGTTTGTCAACAAATGCTTGACAGAAGCTTTCCAAATCATTTTTTCTGCTATGAGTTTGCTGCTTATCTGCTGTCTGTTCTCATGGTGGAGTTCTTTAAGGATACTAAGGACCTCATCAGCTATTACTGATACTTTTTCTTCAAAATCCTGTTCTGACACCGTCAGATTAAATGCGTCTATCATCAATCCTGCCCTCCTGCTAATAGATTAATGTTTGCCCAACAATATCTAATCCATTAAATGTAAGTAAACTTCACTAATTGATCGTATCGGTTCATATCGGTTATTTCTTTAACTTTAATGAAAATAAAATGGAGTGAAGAAATTAATTGAAATAGACAATATACCACCGGAAAGTCATTTTCTTGACAGTAATTCATACATAAAAAACGAAATTAATCATGCGGTTATAGCAGGCACGGTATTTGTATATATTGAGTCAAAATTGATAATAAGAAAGAGAAATAAATAAAAAAATACGTAGGGAGGTTTAACAATGGCAGAAGAGAAAGACGATCTTGAAGTCGAAAGCTTAGATGGCACGACAGGGAAAAAGGGAAACAAAACACTCATTATTATAATCGCCGCCGCATGCATCGTACTGGGAGCAGGCGGATTTCTCGGATTTAAGCTGCTGGCAAGCAAGGGGGGGGAAGAAGAAGTAAAAAAAGAGGTGGTGCCTGTAAAGACAAGCATCATATCTCTTGATCCATTTGTTTTGAACCTGTCTGACCGTGGCCGTTATCTGAAAGTCACGATACAGTTTGAAGTAACAGATGCAACCCTGCAGGATGCAGTCAAAGTGAAGACACCCCAGCTCAGAGACACAATAATTACACTGGTCAGCAGCAAGTCTCTCAATTCAATATCCAGTCCCGAAGGAAAATTCCAGTTGAAAGATGAACTCCTCTTCCGCGCCAACCAGATAATGGGTATGGAAAAAGATGTTATTAAGAACCTGTATTTTTCTGAGTTCGTAATGCAATGACAGACAAAATTCTTTCACAGGATGAAGTCGATGCTCTCCTGAAGGGCGTCGCCTCCGGCGAAATTGACACTGAGGATGCCAAAGAGCAGCTCATGGATGGGGTCAGGAGTTATGACTTTACCAGTCAGGAGCGTATCATCCGTGGCAGGATGCCCGGGCTTGAGATGGCCAATGAAAGTTTTGCAAGGCTGTTCAGAACATCCATATCCAACCTTATAATGAAATTTGTTGATATAAGTATTCAGAATGTTGAGATTATCAAGTTCGGTGACTTTATCAAGACCATCCCGGTCCCGTCCAGTATTAATCTTTTCAAGATGGAACCCCTCAAGGGGTATTCATTGCTGGTACTGGAGGCGCCGCTGGTGTTCGCATTTGTTGAATTTTTCTTTGGTGGCGCGAGCGCCCAGCATATCAAGTCTGAAGGCAGGGCTTTTACATCAATTGAACAGCGTGTGATCCAGCGGGTAGTCAGGATGGCTCTTGGTGATCTGGAAAAATCATGGAGCGGCATTTCCCCGATTAAGCCTGAATTTATCGGATCTGAGATCAATCCGCAGTTCGTTACTATTGTAACCCCTGCAGAGATAGTCATAAATGTTGAGGTCCTGATAGAAATCGAAGATTTTGCCGGCAGACTCTTTTTCTGCATACCCTATTCAATGATAGAGCCGGTAAAAGAAAAACTGTCATCAGGCATTCACGGGGACAAACTTGAAACAGACCAGAGATGGTCAAGAATAATGACCCAGGCATTGCGTGAGACCTATGTTGGCCTGTCTGCCGAGATTGGAAGGCTGAATATTACTTTTGAAGACATAATGAAATTTGAAGTCGGTAATGTTCTTAATCTTGGGAAATCAGTAACAGACGAACTTATTTTAAAAGTAGAAGGGCACCCGAAATTCAAGGGTCATCCAGGGTTCAGCAGGGGCAATCAGGCAATTAAATTAACCGGAGAAATTGAATGAAGTATCAAAACATCCGGATTTTTCATTAATACATCAGTTAAACGGATAGCGTAATAAAGGAGGTAACCATGTCAGAAAATGTAAACATATCTGGACAGGAAGTTCAGCAACCTGATTTTGAAGACCTGAAGGCTGAAACTAATGAGGCTGTATCAAGGGACATAGATTTTCTTCTGGACATCCCTGTTGAAATAACCGTCCAGCTCGGTACGTCACGGATGCTTATAAAGGAGCTTCTTCAGCTTGGACAGGGATCAGTTGTAGAGCTGGATAAACTGGCAGGAGAACCCATGGAAATTCTTGCCAACAACAGACTTATCGCAAGAGGAGAGGTGGTTGTAGTCAATGAAAAATTCGGTGTAAGGCTTACTGATATTATCAGTCCATCAGAAAGGTTAACACAGCTGAAATGACAGGCACATATATACAAATGGCCGGTGCCCTTACGTTTGTACTGCTGCTGATATTCGGAGCAGCGTACGTGGTGAGAAAGAAGCAGAACAGACTGGACCTTATGAGTTTAATAAGCTATCAGAATATCGGGCCAAAAAAAGGTGTTGCCGCACTAAAGATAGGCAGGGAAGTGCTGATACTCGGGGTAACAACAAATGAGGTAAGACTGTTAAAGACTTTCCAGGACGATGAACTTGACCTTGACGAATCCGGGGGATTCCAAAGCAAACTGGAGCGGTTCAAAAAAGCAGGAGCTATAAATAATTGAATACCATGGAATGCAGAAAAAAATATTTTATTAAATACCTGATAACAGGTTCAGCAGTACTTGCAGGCATGCTGCTTTGTGCATCTCCGGCTGAAGCTATCGATTTCAAGGATATTGACAGTCCTGTAATAGAAGTATTCCTGCTGATCAGTTTTCTGTCCTTCCTTCCTGCGGTACTCATAATGCTTTCCTCATTTACCCGCATAGTTGTTGTTCTTTCATTTTTGAGACATGCATTTGGCGGACAGCAGGTACCGCCGAATATGGTCATTATAGGCCTTTCCCTTTTTCTTACTTTTTTTGTCATGTCACCGACAATCAATGTTATTAATGAAAACGCAATTTCTCCTTTTATTGAAGAGGACATAAAATTTGGGGAGGCAGTTGAACAGGCCGTGCCTCCGCTGAAGAAATTCATGCTTAAACAGACAAGGCAGAAAGACATCGCCTTGTTTGTAGGTCTGACCAGACAGGAGAGACCCGAATCTCCCGAAGCAGTAAATATGAGCGTCCTTATTCCTGCATTTGCAATAAGTGAACTCAAGACCGCTTTTGAAATAGGGTTTTTATTGTTCCTGCCTTTTTTGATTATTGATATGGTTGTGGCAAGTATTCTGTTAAGCATGGGAATGATGATGCTTCCGCCGATCATGATTTCCCTTCCGTTTAAGCTGCTATTATTTGTGCTTGTTGACGGCTGGAACCTTATAGTCGGATCAATGATGAGGAGTTTTGGATGACTACAGAATTTGTGAAAATGATATCAAGCGAAGTATTCAAAACAGTGATGTATACTGCAGGTCCTGCGCTGGTCGTAGGACTGGTTGTTGGTCTGCTCGTTGGCTTTTTTCAGACCATAACTCAGATCCAGGAATTTACCCTGACATTTGTTCCTAAAATGCTGGCAGTATTTACCTGTCTTTTCTTATTAATGCCATGGATGTCTGAAAAGCTGATGACCTTTACTACAAACCTGATAACGCAGATACCGTCATATATACGATGAATATATCTAAATTTAATAAGGATTATGTGCATAACTCAGAAGGAGCATGATGTGGACCAGGCACTATTAAATGAACTTAATGAATTTTCGAAGTACATACCAAACTTCATGTTTATCCTTCTGCGTTCAAGCATATTAATAAGTCTGCTGCCCGTCATAGGGGGCAAACAGATGCCTGCCCAGTTCAGGTTAGGACTGGCCGTTATGATCTCAATTCTTCTCACACCGGTTGTGCAGTTTGAGATTAATGAAAATAATATCCCTGTGCTGGTATTAAAGGAATTGCTCCTGGGAGTTGCCCTGGGTCTTACGGTCAGGTTTATCTTTATGGCGGTTAATATGGCAGGGCAGTTTATGAGTTACACCATGGGCATGTCCATCGCACAGGTATTCAACCCTGAAATGGGACAGTCTACAAGCATTGCAGAAGTATATGGAATAATAGCGATGCTGTTTTTTCTGATCCTTGATGCACACCATGACCTTATTTAT
>CALZJD010000165.1 GCA_945787795.1 Thermodesulfovibrionia bacterium
ATATGTCCGTCACTGTCAGGCACAGATGGTTCAAATGTATCATCCGGCACAGGAGTCGGATCATAGGTATAACCGGCATTAATATCAAAGGTATCATTGAGCCTGTACTGTGCACCAAAACTGACAGGGTACACGTCCTCCCAATTCTTTGGAATTACACTGACTGGTTTACCGGCTATGGGCTCATCAAGGTCGATCCTCAGTTCGTCATATTTAGACCATCCTTCCCATCTCACAGCTACTTCAAAGACAATTGAATCAATACCTCTGTATGCAATACCGGCAAATGCCTGGGGAGGAAGATTCACACGAGACGAGGCAGACGTATCAGGAAACGAAGATGCAATAATAGGTGGAATGGCTTGCGGTATCTGATGCTCGACTCTCCCTTTAAATTCTGTTTTTATCACACTGCGATAGGACAGTCCGAACGAGACATCCCTGTGAAGGTCTATCAGGAGCCCGGCATTATAGCCAAATGCCGTGTCATCACCGGTCATTCTCTGCCTGATATCCTGATCTTGAAGTGGAGAGAGGTTAATATTCTTGTTTAGATCAGCATCAAGATAAGAAATGCTGACTCCTCCGGCAACAAATAGATGAGGTGTCACCTGAAAGGAAACCGCAGGATTAAATGTGACTGTTGTTAATTCAGAATGAGTGGCCAGATATCTGCCTTCCCATGCATCATCCCAGGTTGTTGAAAGACCAAAATGTGAAAATATCCCGAGGCCGGCAGATAATCTGTCGCTGATCCTGTGAATGGCAAATAATGTCGGGATATAATGAGAGGTATCCTGCATTTTGAATGTCTTCCCCGTTGTATCACTCCTGAATTCAACAGAGCTTTTGAGATAATTTATGCCGAGCCTGACCTGGGGTAACTCCAGTTTGTTCATGAGCGCAGGATTGAAAAAGAGTGCAGAGGAATCATTATTATGCGCAATAACAGCGCCGCCCTGTGCTATGGATCCGGAACTATGGTTGTACAGTGCAAACCCCGAAGGCCAGACGTGCGGGGCAAATGCAGGTATCAACAGAGTTGACAGAATAACTATTAGAGCGAGTTTTCTCATAATTCATGTTCCCCATGAATGCTTCAGTATGACAGGTCAGGGATAATGTGCTTATTGAGTAAAACAATACCCCACATTCTATTTATAAAATTTTATCATGGATTCATGCTGATAACGACAGGTCACTGATTATCATCTCTCAAAGCACTCCTTGACGCTCTGTCCACAAGAGTAAAAAGTCTGTCTATATCATCTTTTTGATTCGATACCTTATGTCCACCCACTTTAACAAATGTACAATTCAGCTGATCGGTCATTCTATAAAATTCCTGATACAGCTCATAGTTGTTGATGCGCCTGTTTTTCTTTGAACGATAGTTATTTTGCTCAAACCGCTGACGTCTTCCCTGTAACCCCATGATGTTTTGAGAATCTGTATACACAATCACCTTGCCCTCCACGGCCTGTATATCCTTTAGCGCCCATAATAAAGTCTGCAATTCCAGTTTCGTTGAAGATGTATGTTCAAATCGTTTCACCTTCACGCTCGCCCTCAACGAATCCAATGAAAGGCTGCATTCAGACGCAGCGAGGTAAGCCCCATATCCAATTCTTGATTGAGTATTTACACTTGCATCCGTAAGCAGCATAAGATCTTCCATGAAATTTTATAAAACGTTGAAATTGAAGTATGCTGCAGGTAGTGTCAGGCCTGCATTATTCATATGCAGACCTGACATGCGAAGTTTATTCTATGTTTGCACCGACAACAGCGGCCATCTGCATCATGTTGATCGTCTGGCCTTCCTGCAGATGTGTAAAGTCAGTGACCTTGCCTGATTTGCTTGTGGATTTTGTGTTTTTAAAGATCGGGAGCAGTTTAGCATCAGCCACAATGAATTTTCCCGCGTTCTCAGGCGTTCCATTTTCAGTCTTTGTCTGAAGTTTATTTGCTTTAATATAGTCCCATAGTTTTTTGGTGATCTCTGTCCTTGGGAGTTCTGATGCTCCCAGAAACTCTGCCAGGTCATTTTTCAGCTTTACCGGTTTACTCAATCCTTTTGCTTCTGCCATGTTTAACTCCTTTTTTTAGTTTAATTTTCATATCGCCTGCAATACTGACAGACGGCACATATTATAGCCGATAAAGAAAATAATAACTTTAATTGCTGAAAAAACTGAAATAATGTCCTGTTATTAAGGGGTTATGGGATTCCCTTGGCTCGAGGGTTCTTCGCCCGGATGTAGTGAAAGGGGGTTGCATGCAATGCCCATGCGTTAGAATATCAAATTAAATCCTGGATTCCCAATCGTGCATGCCAGTTACAGACAGGTCCGGATTGACAAGAAAATACGATCAAGGGTAGGGGCGTATTGCGATACGCCCTTGAAAAAAATTTACCTTTATCCTGAAAAAGGGCGGGGAGCCCCCGGCCTTACATAATCCTGCTTAGGAAAGAGTATTCTTTTAACAGCCATGATTTACATCCCCTGAAAATATGTATAATATGGAAGCAGGAACAGGCTCAGGAATAATAACTTTACAAATTAATATAACATTTGATGATACCGATTGAAGAGATCATTGTTAGTGATGATGTAAGACTCAAGGTTGATCTTGAGGAAGCAGACGACCATATCGAGCTGTCTCTGCATATGAAGAACCAGGGGAACTGTCGTCTTCACTGGGGACTTAGCAGAAAAATCAGCAAGACATGGAAAATACCTCCGGAACGGCTCTGGCCGGCAGGCAGCATTGCCTTTGGTGATACAGCAATCCAGACTCCCTTTGAACCAGATGATGATGAAAACCGGATTAAATTAAGCATTAATAAATCTGCGGACTTCCGGATCATCAACTTTGCATTTTATTATCCTTCATCAGACAAATGGGACAATAATCACGGGAATAATTACCATATCAAACTGCCCATGCCTGAAAAGGAACGTACTGATTTGGTAAAGGTCCTTGAAGAAACCCTGTCGGGAGAGGTCCTGTTTAAGGAGAGCTTTGAAATTGATGATGAAGGTATTTTATCTGTTGCCGTGACCAGGAAGAGTGATATGTTCCAGATGAATTTTATTACTGATATTCAGGGAAAACTGCTTTTACATTGGGGAGGGGCCTTTAAGAACCCCTTTGAGTGGAGGCGTCCACCAGAGCAGATCTGCCCGCCTGGCACTACAATATATGATGACCAGGCCGTGCAGACAGAATTTGTATTGCTGGATAAATTGAACCGGTTAAAACTGGAGTTTAATGAGGAAGCTGCCCCCCTGGGGATTCATTTTGTTCTCACCTTTGCTGATGAGCAGAGGTGGCTGAATAACAGGGGCCGGAATATACATATACCTGTTGCTGAACTTCTTAAGAAAAATGCATACAAAGGGTCTTCAGCCAATGCACAGATTTCCAGGGAAATAGTGCAGGTAGAGACCGGCCGGAACTCATGGACATTGATGCACCGGTTTAACCTGTGCCATGACCTGCTGGACAAAACCGGTCACGATGAGGAAGGACTTGCACTGATCTATGTCTGGATGCGCTATTCTTTTCTGCGCCAACTTGACTGGCAGCGTAATTATAATACAAAACCGAAAGAGCTGAGTCATGCCCAGGACCGGCTTACTCTGAAACTGGCAGATATGTACATTAATAGTCCTGACAACAGGGAATTAATAAGCCTTACCATGAGCACCCTGGGCAGGGGGGGCGAAGGCCAGCGTATCAGGGATGAGATACTCAAGATCATGCATCGCCATCATATCAAGGAGGTAGGAGGAAGTTTTATGGAGGAGTGGCACCAGAAACTGCACAACAATACCACCCCTGATGATATTGTGATATGTGAAGCCTATCTGGAATTTATCAAAAGTGACGGAAATCTTGATCTGTTCTATTCAACTCTTGAGGCTGGAGGCGTCACAAAAGAACGACTGGAGAGTTTTGAACGTCCCATCGTTACCCACCCTGATTTTATTCCCCATCTGAAAGAGGGGCTCATATATGATTTTGAGAATTATCTTAAGCTTCTCAGGTCGGTCCATTCCGGGACGGATCTTGAAGGCGCGGCTGAGGCTGCCGGATATGTATTGGATCAAGAGATGAGGGACCACCTGGATTTTATTTTTCATTCCAGGCATGATGCTTCGGTCCCCTTACTCAAGGTAGTTGGAACCATAACCAGACTGAGGCAATTGCTTAATGAACTGCTGGTTAATGACAGGGACAAATACCGGGTCCGGGAGATGATTTATCTGGATCTTGCTTTAGAGGAGTATTTACGTGTTGTTGTGGAGCGAAATATACATATCTGTACCGGCACTGAAGAACTTGTTGAACTCATCGGCCTTGTGCTTGATAACCAGATATATTCTTTTCATAATTTTGAACTTTCAACATGCTCCCTGCACTGGAAGCGTCTTAAGGCGGTTGAACAGACAGCAAAGGACTGGGCGCTTCATGCCAAATCTGTGCTGGACAGACTGGGAAGGGCCATAGCTGATCTGAGTGACCGGTATTACAGGCTGTTGCAGGACAATGCCGTTTACCTTGGCAATGCCTTTTATGCAGAAAAGTGGACAATCAATCTGTTCAGTGAGGAGATAGTAAGGGGAAGGCTGTCTTTCATTCTCTCACTTCTTCTCCATCATCTTGACCCGCTCCTCCGCAAGAGCGCTCACCTGGGAGACTGGCAGGTTATCAGTCCGGGGCAGGCCAGCGGT
>CALZJD010000166.1 GCA_945787795.1 Thermodesulfovibrionia bacterium
CTTTGCCCTTATTCTGCAAAACCAGTATTCTCCGTCTTATCTCTATTTTATCCTGCTGATCAAGATGTTCCAGCAATGACGCTTTTTTATACAGCTTTAATGCTTCTGTATTTCTGCCCTGCTTTTCATATATTCTTGCCAGACCCAGTGACCCTTTTGTATCTCCCAGTTTCATCAGCTTAGTAAAGTGCCTGGCAGCGCTGGTATAGTTTTGCTTTGTTTCATTAAGCAGGGCAAGGTTAAATATTGCATTCTTATTGTCCGGTTGCAGTTTAACGGCACGGTCAAGATAATTCTCTGCAGCAGTTATATCCCCGGATTTCGCGTAGGCTATGCCGAGGTTTATAAGGGCCGGGCTATAATCCGCATCTAGCTCTTCAGCCAAACGAGCATATTGTATAGACTCCTGCACAAGTCCCAATTGTAAATATATGTAAGCGATACTGTTTAACACCGAAGCATTATCACTGTCTATCTTCAGTACTTTCCTGTAGGTACCAAGTGCTGATGAATAATCCTGCATCATCTCAAATTCCCTGGCCCTGTATAACAGCGCATCTCTTGCAGCAGGGTCCATTGCTTTTGTTTCTTCAACAGCCTGTACCGGCTTATCTGCATTTTCTTTTATGAGGGATGTCACTTCAGCAGAGTCAGGTACAATACCTTCAGATTCTTTTTTTTTGGCCGGCATTTTTATTTTTGCAGGTCTTGCAGGTAGCGTCTTTTTCGGCAGTATGCTTTGCTCGTCATCTGTCCCCTTCATCGTTTTAACAGGAGGTTCCTGTATTTCAGGAGTTACGTCAGCTTGAGTGATGAGCTGTGGCCGGTTTACGTCAATGTCCGGGGTATCTGCTATAGAGTTAATAAAATAAACAGCAAGTATTCCTGCAAGAACAAATAAAAGAACAACTCCGGCCAGGACAATTATCTTGCGCCTGGCAGCAGACCTTGATGCTGCAGACCGGACAATACTCTTCAGGTTTGGAGGCACTTCCCTTTTTGTCTGGGGCTGTTGTAACTTTGAGAGCAGATCAGCAAGCAGACTCATGATAGCCCCCTGGATACGGTATAAGGAAGGCAGGTCCCTGCACATAATAAAATTGACGCTTCATTTTGCCTTTAAGTATACAAATATTAAATGCCAATAAGAAAGTCTTTCCTCTCTCAGCTTGCTTCTTACATAATAAATCCGGTATTCTTTTCTCTGGTATGTTAATGCATAAACCAGAGAAACAGTTAGACGTTATCAAAAGGGGAACGGTAGAGATAATCCCTGAGAACGAACTCCTTCAGAAACTCGAACGCTCCTATAAGAATAAAATTCCTTTACGAGTAAAGGCAGGATTTGATCCTACGGCCCCTGACATTCACCTCGGTCACACGGTTTTGCTTGAGAAGATGCGGCAGTTTCAGAATCTTGGACATACGGTCATTTTTCTGATAGGTGATTTCACCGGTATGGTAGGCGATCCCACCGGCAGATCAGAGATTAGAAAACCGCTGACAAAAGAGGAAGTGTTGCAGAATGCTGAAACATATAAAAAGCAGGCGTTCAAGGTCCTTGACCCTGATAAGACAGAAATAAGATTTAACAGTGAGTGGCTTGAAAAGATGACATCAATTGATTTTGCCAGACTCGGTGCAATGCAGACCGTTGCAAGGATGCTGGAAAGGGAGGACTTTAAAAGAAGGTTTGAGAACCAGCAGGAGGTAAGCATAATTGAATTCTATTATCCTTTGATCCAGGCGTATGACTCTGTTCATTTAAAATCGGACATAGAGCTTGGAGGTACAGACCAGAAATTCAATCTCCTTATGGGACGTACTATACAAAAAAAATATGACAACCCTGAACAGGTTGTAATAATGATGCCGCTTCTTGAGGGTATTGACGGCGTGGACAAGATGTCCAAGAGCCTTGGTAATTACATCGGTATAAATGAGCCTGCAAAAGAGATCTACGGAAAGATCCTGTCTGTCAGCGATGAACTGATGATAAAATACTATGAACTTTTAAGTCATATCAGCCTTGATGCGTTAAACACTTTAAAACAGGGGCTGAATAACGGTACCGTCCATCCCAAGAAAGCCAAGGAAGACCTGGCCCTGGAAATCGCCGAAAGATACTGGGACAAAGATGCTGCTTTAAAGGCCAGGGAGGAATTTGAGACTGTTTTTAAAGATAAGGGCCTGCCTGATGATATCCCTGTGTTTACCGTTGATGATAAGGAACAGGAAATCTGGCTTCCGAAAATAATGAAGGACTCCGGTCTTGCAAAAAGTACCGGTGAAGCAATGAGGCTTATCAAGCAGGGCGGGGTACATATTGATAATGAAAAATGGATTGACCCGCACAAAAAGCTTTCTGCGGGGCAGGAACATCTTTTAAAAGTAGGCAAGAGAAGGTTTTTAAAACTTCGGTAGTACTGAAGAAAATATTGCGAATCAGGATTATCTACAGCCAGCCCGGTTACCTATACACCAAGCAGATCCAGTATGCACGATATAAGACCGGAGGATCCAGCCTGCTGACAGTAGAAAAAGATACTTCCTATTAGTGTGGCTATTGAGATTATGAGTAACACTGCAGGGCCTTTCACTCCTTTTTCCTTTTTCTCCAGGTCAATATGATGAGAAGGCTGCAGGGTCTGAAGCGGATTAAGGGAGTGCTGATCATCAGTTACGTCAGGCTTTACAACTGGTTCCTGTACAGGAGCCGGGGCTTCTGTTGCCGGTTCTGCTTTTATTGACGGCTGCTCCCGCTGTTTTGATTTAAGCGATACAATGTAGTGGAACACATCTGTTACCATGCCTATTTTTTGTGTTGCCTCATACACATCATGGGCATCGATAAACTGTTTCTGTTTGTCAAATGCAACCTGCAGTGTCCTGTCACACAATGTGTTGATCGTACGGGGCGTTCCTTCAGATTTAAAGGCCAGAGAGATCGCTTCCCAGCCTGTATCAGTAAATATATCCGGATGGCCGCCTGCTATCTGCATACGGTGTGATATATATTTTTGTATCTTTTCCGAATCCATTTTTCCCAATATTTCCAAATTTGCAATACGCTGCTTGAATGGCTCCATTTCAGGCTTGTTAATTTTGTCCATTATCTCTTCCTGACCGAGAAGCAGCATCTGGATGAGTTTGACGGACCCTTCTTCAAGGTTATTTAACAGACGAATCCCGTTAAATGTATCTTCTGACATCAGATGTGATTCATCTATTATCATGATGCACTTGCTTCCTTCTGCAATAATCTTTAAAAGGCCTTCCCTTATATCACGAATTACAAATGTCCGCTCGGTTGAAGATAACTGAAGACCCAGTTCCTGCGAGAGATAGAGAAAAAGGTCCATGCTGTTTGCCGGCGGTTCTGCTATCCATATCTGTTTGATCGTATCAGCCAGATCAGCCTTGATCATCTGACTGAGTGTTGTCTTTCCCGAACCGATCGGTCCGGTAATAACCATCAACCCCCTGCCCGCCTTCAGTGATTCTGTTACATGGCTGCGGACATTGTGATAATCTCCCTGATCAAAAAAGAATGCAGGATCAGGCACATTTTCAAAGGGCAGTTTATTCAGACCAAAATATTGTGTATACATGATTTCCTATTGCTCCGCTTTGCCAGGAACAAGTTTAATCTCTACTCTCCTGTTTTTTGCCCTGCCCTCATTCGTATCATTGGAAGTCACAGGGCGGGTATCCCCATAACCGATTACCGATATACGTTCACGGGCTATGCCGTTTTCAACCAGCATACCGGCTATTGCCTCGGCCCTGAGAAATGAGAGGTCCATATTGTCCTGATACTGCGTTTCAGCTGTGGCTTTTATCGGTATGTTATCAGTATGGCCCTCAATCACTATATGATGACCGGGTGATGCAGAAACTTTCTTAACCAGTTCATTCACAGAGCTTATCAAACTGTCGCTGACCACAACCTGTCCTGATTGAAATGTTCCGCCGCCAAAAACAGCCAGTATCTGTTCATTGTTCTCAGGTGCCCTGTTCTCAGGTTCTCTTGTTTCAGCCTGTGGAGCCGTCTTTTTTTGACTGTCTGCAAGTTTTGCTTCCAGCGCTGAAATCGTTGCCTTCAGTTCCTCAACCTGTATCTGGCTTGTGTCCTGCCCGCTGGCTAATGGCTCATGATTAGATTGCACTTCCGGTTCAGTAACCGCTACAACCGGCTTTTCCGGTTTGCTTTTATAACTGAAGTCATAGTCGGGAATTTCCAGTGCCCTGTAGGTTATAAATCCTGACAACATAAAAAATATTATTGATAGACCTATGATAAATGTGCGCATAGTATTTTATTCGAACTAATGTTTTGTTCCCTTTAGTTATCCTAAGGGATTTATTGCAGTATTTCAATCAGTTCAAGTGTATGATTCCAGGAAAAGATTGGCTGGCTGAGACTGCAGAATGGCATTATGTAATGGTTTCAGTGCTCCAATGCCCGCATGTTCCATCATTTTAATATTTGAATGTTTAATCACCAACATCACGATATAATTTCTATTCCCTTCCAAAATCATCATCATAGCGCACGATATCATCTTCCTCAAGATAATGGCCCATCTGCACTTCAATGATATGGAGGGGGATCCTTCCGGGATTTTCAAGGCGGTGACGGTTTGCCTTGGGTACAAAGGTCGACTCGTTTTCTTTCAGTATGATCACCTGGTCACCATTGGTTATTTTTGCTGTGCCCTGG
>CALZJD010000167.1:0-3956 GCA_945787795.1 Thermodesulfovibrionia bacterium
AGCCATGTCGAGCATGAAAAAGTGCTGTTTCCCACCGGGATACCCATGAGGTTTGTCAGCATCATTCATTACTATATAGAGGTGCTTCATGTCAGGGCTATTTACTCCATGGGTAAACTTGTAATTTACCGGCAGGTCAGGGCTGCTGGAAAGCATTACCCTGTGTTTCAGTTCAAGTGAGTCTTTGTCAACAACATCGATAAATCCGGGGTAGCCCATAAAGATTGGTATGAAGTATTTTTCAGACTGACCTGATCCGCAGTATAAGGTTTTATTGGTGGTCTTTCCGAATTTAATGACTTCCTTGGGAAGCGGATATTTTTTCTCAGCGATAAATTTATTTTCGATCAGGTCTGCTTTTCCGACAATTACAGATGCCTTGGGTGATAGATATGTTGACCAGAATACCGTGTTCTTGTCCCTGCTGTCTATTCTTACGTCATGAACAGCATGGTCACTTGCAGGTCCAAGAGGTATCATATGAAGTTTGTTACCTGTCCAGAGTGTGTAATCAGGTATTTTAATCGGGTTATCCAGATTCATGGGATCGATAACAACATTGGCATCAGCTATATGACCTCCATGTCCTGCGACCAGGATTCTGCCCATATAGTCTCCGCCCGGTTTACTTCCATAACTTATTGCAGCTACTACAAATACAGCACATATAAGCGCTAACCCTGCTGATAATAATGGTCTTCTTTTTACAAATGGCATTTTATACCTCCTTAAAATTATAAATCGGTTTTTTTATCCAAAATTAATGAACATACTCCTTAATGTCTTCCCCCCCTTTCTATTTAAGAAATGCTTGAGATTCTTATCATTAAAGTGCGATTAACTTTTTGAAATTATCGTTTTATGAAATGTTAAACCTTATTTAGCAATATCAATGCCGTAAAGACGAAACTGTTATTTTCTTTAAAAATCAAGATGTTCTGACTGAGCAGGGTTTAAAGGTGATCAGGCGAGAGGTAAAGATTACTTGACAAAAAATGAGCTATATTTAATAACTATTCCTTCATGCCAGGTGCTCCTTCCTGTTTCCTCATCCTCACGAACCTGGTAAATAACCCGTTGTTCTCAACTTCCTTGATAAATCCTGCATCACTGAACATTTTCACGGTATGTGCCATGGCTTTTTTCCCCACTTCAACAGTTGGTTCATATATTGATAAAATTCCATTGCGCTTAACAGCTTTCGCTATATTATGAGCAGCAGCAGGTTGATCAGATATTTCATGAAAACAGTAGTAAAGAAGACAGACATCAGCAAAACCGGTTTGCAGGTTCACCGAAGAGATGTCAGAAGTAATGATCTCAATTTTGTCGCTGAATCTTTTGACTCTCTTTCGAAGCTTTCTTACCATACCTTCCTGAAGTTCGGCAATTACAATTTTTCCTGCGATCTCTGCAATTGCCTCGGTAAGAAAACCATTTCCCGCGCCGACTTCAAGCACGGTACTGTCCTTCCCGATCTGTGAATCGCTCAATATCTTATCTCTGTCCGTAAATTTCTTTCGCAGAGGATTATAGAGAATAAATGATAACCATGAAGGACAGACATGACACATGCGTTTAATTTCCCCCTATGAGTTTCATAACAGGTTTATTGGATCAACATCTATATCAACTTTTACTTCCCTGGTAAGCTCAAGTTTATGCACAATCTCCCGTGCAGTTCTGCGAAGCTCTTTTGCATTCCTTCCTTTTAATATCAGATGCCACCTCCAGAGGTTCCGTATTTTTTCAACAGGGGCCGGGGAAGGCCCGAGTACTTCAATATTTTTATGCTCCATTGTCCTGATCCTTGCAGATATGCCCGCTATTATTTTATTTGCCTTTTCTTTTGTCCTGAAGCAAAAAATAATCCTGATCAATTTACTGAAAGGAGGATATGACAGTTCTTTTCTCTGCCCTATCTCTCTTTCATAAAACCCTTTATAATTGTGGTTCCGTACAAAGTCAAACACAAAGTGGTCGGGTTCGTATGTCTGAATGTATGCCTTGCCCGGAAGAACACCGCGCCCTGCCCTGCCTGCAAGCTGTGTGAAGAGCTGGAAGGCCCTTTCAGCAGACCTGAAGTCAGGGAGGTTAAGCGCTGTATCAGCTGATATGACGGCAGCTATGGTCACATCCGGGAAGTCATGACCCTTGGCAACCATTTGTGTGCCCAGGAGCAGATCGATTTTCTTTTCTTCCATCTGCCTGACTATCCTGTGATGAGAAAGTTTCTTCTGTGTTGTGTCCCTGTCCATTCTCTTAAATGATAATTCCGGTATAAGCCTGTTCAGCTCCTCCTCCACACGCTGGGTCCCTGTCCCGAGATATGTGATTTCTTTTCTTCCGCATTCCGGACATTTACTTTCCGGATTAAGCCAGGAGCCGCAGTAATGGCAATTCATTGTGTTTGTGTCTTTGTGATAAATAAGGGTGATGCTGCAGAGGGGGCATTTATGCGTATGTCCACAATCAGTACAAATGAAATAAGGGGAATACCCCCTGCGGTTGAGCAGAATGAGTGACTGGCTTCTCTCTTTCACGTTCTGTTTCAGGGCATCGACAAGTTTTGCTGATAATGAAAAGGTGTCCTTTATCTCTTTCGTCATGTCAATTATTTCGACTTCAGGCAGAGGTCTTTTTTCTATCCTTTTATCAATCCTAATATAACGGAACTTTCCGTTCTGTGCAGCATAAAAAGCCTCCAGAGACGGGGTAGCCGATCCAAGGATGATTTTTATATTTTCAAGTTTGGCCCTTGCAAGCGCAACATCCCTTGCACTGTACCTTAACCCTTCAAACTGTTTATATGATGCCTCCTGTTCTTCATCGACAATGATGAGACCAAGATTATTAAAGGGCGCAAACACAGCGCTTCTTACTCCGATAACCACTTTTACCGTACCATTCCTGGTCCTTTGCCACTGTGTGATTCTTTCCCCTGTGGACAGACCGCTGTGAAAGAAAACCACATCATTTCCAAAACTTGTCCGGAACCTGTCTATCATCTGGCCTGTAATGGCGATTTCAGGAACCAGCACAATGGCCTGTTTTCCGGCAGGCAGAGATGTAACTGCTTTTATATATATCTCTGTCTTTCCGCTTCCTGTGACTCCATGAATGAGAAACACTCCTTTATCAACACTGTTAATTTCGCTCAGGGCCTTTTTCTGGTCATTTGTCAAATTAAGATGTTTTGATTTCTTCGCTTCCTCTTCATACATAATTCTTGGTTTCCCTGCCTTCTTTCCGGTAAAAAAGGCCGAGGGAACAGCGTTCTTAAGAGCAAGTCCGGAAGCAGACATGTAGTACTGCGACACCCAGTCAATTAACCTGAGAATATTAATCGAAAGAAAAGGGTCCACATCCAGGAGAGATTTTACAGGTTTAAGGGAAATGTTCTTTTTTTGTCCTGCAGTTTTTTTTAAAGAGGCGGATTGAGGATTACGGTCCAGTGCAACAACAATACCTGTCTTATAACTTCTCTTAAAAGGTACTTCTACCCGAGATCCAATTTTGATATCTGATCGCAGTTCTTCAGGCACCGTGTACGTGAATGCTTCAGAATTTATAGGGAACAGAACATTAGCATGCATTGGTTATTGGAGTGTTATGACCTGGAATCTTATATCCCGATATTATTGTTTCTTCTTAGCCACCATTTTTCTATTTCAACTGCGATGAACACAATAGATGAAAGCATCAAGGTGACAGCAAGTTCGCCAAATGTAAGGGGGGCAGTCCTGAAGATCGGATTGAGGACAGGAATATATATAGTCCCCATCTGCAGAGCAAATGTCAGTAAAACTGCGCCAAGGAGCGCTTTGTTTGAGAATATTCCCAGACTGAATAACGATTCCGTGTCAGATCTTATTGCAAGCACATGTCCCATCTGGCTCAACGAAAGCACAGTAAAGACCATGGTCTGCCAGTGAGTATCTTCTGTCTTTATAAAC
>CALZJD010000167.1:3965-8579 GCA_945787795.1 Thermodesulfovibrionia bacterium
GCAAATATGCTCTCCTGAGGGTGGCGCGGGGGTTTCTGCATGATTCCCTTTTCTGCCGGCTCCACTGCCAGGGCAAGTCCGGGGAGACCGTCAGTTACAAGATTGATCCATAAAATATGTATCGGCAGAAGCGGAATAGGCAATCCTAAAAATGGCGGCAGGAATATGGTCCAGATCTCGCCCGAGTTACTGGTCATGGTATATTTTATGAATTTCCGGATATTATCAAAGATACGCCTTCCCTCTTTTACTGCCTTGACTATGGTGGCAAAATTATCGTCAAGGAGAATCATATGTGCAGCCTCTTTTGATACATCAGTCCCGGTGATTCCCATGGCAACACCAATGTCAGCCCTTTTTAAGGCAGGAGCATCATTAACGCCATCCCCTGTCATGGCAGCAAATTCTCCCTTGTCCTGCAATGCCTTTACGATCTTGATCTTCTGCTCCGGAGCAACCCGTGCATACACCCTGATCTTCTCAACATGTTCCTCAAACTCCACAAGTGACAGTTTGCTCAGTTCCTGGCCTGTCAGCACGCCTTCTCCGTCTTCAATTATTCCCAGCCTTTTGGCAATAGTTTTTGCTGTAAGAGGATGGTCCCCGGTTATCATCACGGGCTTAATGCCTGCGCTCTTACAGGTTGCAACCGCCTCTCTTGCTTCATCACGGGGAGGATCCAACAGCCCGGTCATGCCCAGGAACGTAAGCCCTCTTTCTGCATTCTCATGTGTTATATCATCAGGCATACTTTCCCATTCCCTCATTGCAAAGGCCAGAGTTCTCAGGCCATCGTTTGCCATTTTCTGACCCGCATGAACAATCTCGTTGCTGATATGTTCGTCTATATTTTTAATTCCTTCATTAGTAAGAATGGTATCTGACTGTTCAAGAATCGATTCCAGAGCACCTTTTGTAAAGGAAACAATGCTGCCCTCTTCAGATGCATGAAACGTAGTCATTCGTTTTCTGTCTGAATCAAAGGGAATTTCCCTGACTCTCGGGAAAGGTTTTTCAATTTCTTCCTTTATATATCCGGCCTTTTCAGCTGCTTCAAATATAGCTGTTTCTGTCGGGTCACCAATTAATGTTCTATCCTCTCCTCTGACTGAATCATTACTGAGGGCCATTGCCTTAAATAATAAATTGGTTCCAGAATGTCCGGACAGTAGTTCATTATCATTGATATGCCACACCCCTGATCCCAGGACCCTGTCATACATCTCTTCTACCGTCATCTTATTTAATGTTAATGTTCCGGTCTTATCCGAACAGATATAGGTGACTGATCCCAGAGTTTCAACAGCCGGCAGTTTTCTTACCAGGGCATTTTGCTTCACCATCTTTTTTGCGCCAAGGGCAAGTGATATCGTGACAACAGCCGGAAGTGCCTCAGGGATGGCAGCAACAGCAAGACTGATTGCGGTGAGGAACATCAGCAGAGCAGCTTCCCCTCTGAGCAATCCTGCAATAAATACAATTGCACAGATAGCCAGAACCACTATGCCAAGCCGCTGACCGAACTTTGCCAGCCTCTTTTGAAGAGGGGTCTTAACCTCTTCCTCTTCCTGAAGCAGAGTGGCAATCCTGCCGAGTTCTGTCTCCATACCTGTATCAACTACAATGCCTGTCCCTCTGCCGTATGAGACTATTGTTCCCTTAAAGGCCAGGTTCTTTCTGTCACCAAGAGGAACTGATTCGTCTGTAAGTGTATCAACGTTCTTTTCAACAGAAACAGATTCACCGGTCAAGGCAGCTTCTTCTATTTTTAACAGTGCGGTTTCTGTCAACCTGATATCAGCCGGGACTATCCTTCCGGCTTCAAGATACACAATGTCACCGGGTACCAGTTCTGAAGCAGAAATTGTTGTAACATTATTATTTCTTAAAGTAAGAGCTGATGGCGCTGCCATCTGCTTAAGGGCCTTCATCGCCTGTTCTGCACGGTATTCCTGTACAAACCCTATAATCGCATTAAGAATAACAATGACAACGATAGCAATTGTATCGGCAAGTTCCCCGATGATACCGGATACAACAGCAGCTGCAACCAGTATCATGATCATAAAGTCCTTGAACTGATCAAGGAACATCATAAAGACTGTCTTCTTTTTTACTTCTATCAGTTCATTGGGACCATATTTCTCAATCCGCTTTTCAACTTCATCAGAAGAAAGACCGTCAGGAGAAGAACTTAACTCGTCATAAACTTCATTTATTTTTTTAATGTGCCAGTTCATAAAAGTTATTCAATAATTGTGTTAAAAGATATACGGTTTTTCTGAAAGAACACTAATAACTATAAATTTATTGCCATTAAAAAATCAAAATATCATTAGCCAATTCTCTCAAATGTTTCTCAGCTATATGCGTATTAATAAATATTTTTATAATTATATATAATGTTTGACACCAAAGACTTTTCTATGCTAGAGTTTTAAACTTCTTTAGTGCCCGTTTATCAAGAAAAACCTTCAAGGGTACAGGGCGAGGTAGACTATCTACCACAAATAAAGCATCAATTACTTCTAAATACAATAGACGATGTATCTTTATATAATTTAGAAATTTTAATTCAGATAAATTAAAGGAGGAATTTAAATATGCCACTAGATCCAACAAAACACCTCGACTGGGAGATTGCTGAAGATGCTGAAAAGAATATGGCAACGATATATGAGATTGCTGAACGCCTGGGACTGACTAAGGATGAACTGCTTCCTCAGGGTCATTACATCGGAAAAATTGATTACAGGGCGGTTCTTAATCGCCTTAAGGACAAACCTAACGGTAAATACATTGATGTTACTGCCATTACCCCGACACCTCTTGGTGAGGGCAAATCAACATCATCAATGGGTCTTGTGCAGGGCCTCGGTAAGATAGGCAAGAGCGTTGGAGCAGCTATCAGGCAGCCTTCAGGTGGACCTACCATGAATATCAAGGGTTCAGCAGCCGGCGGAGGGCTTGCACAGTGTATCCCCCTTACACCCTTCTCACTGGGGTTCACCGGTGACATCAACGCCATAATGAATGCTCACAATCTTGCAATGGTAGCCCTCACATCAAGGATGCAGCATGAGCGCAACTATAATGATGAGCAGCTTATGCGTCTCAGCAATATGGAGAGGCTCGATATAGACCCGACCAAGGTTGAGATGGGCTGGATCATGGACTACTGTGTTCAGGCCCTGAGAAACATAATAATAGGTATCGACGGTGTTAACGGCAACAAGGACGGCTTCATGATGAAGTCAAAGTTCGGCATTGCTGTTTCATCAGAGGTCATGGCCATCCTCTCGGTTGCAACATCTCTTAAAGATATGCGTGAGCGTATGGGCAAGATCGTGGTAGCTTACAGCAAGAAGGGAAAAGCAATTACAACGGCAGACCTCCAGGTTGACGGTGCAATGACCGCATGGATGGTAGAGGCACTTAACCCGAGCCTTATGCAGACACTTGAGGGACAGCCTGTCATCGTGCATGCGGGACCCTTTGCAAATATCGCTATCGGTCAAAGTTCAATTATTGCTGACCAGATTGGCCTTAAACTTTCCGATTATCATGTGACTGAGTCCGGATTCGGCGCTGATATCGGCTTTGAAAAATTCTGGAACCTGAAGTGCCGCTTCAGCAAGCTTGTTCCTGATGCAGCAGTTGTTGTTGCAACTATCAGGGCGCTTAAATGCCACGGCGGAGCACCTGTTCCGGTACCGGGCAAACCTATGCCTGAAGAGTATGCTTCTGAGAATGTCGGATGGGTTGAGGCGGGTTGTGCAAACCTTATACATCATATCAAGAATGTCAGAAAAGCAGGCATCAGCCCTGTTGTCTGTATCAATGCATTCTACACTGATACTGACGATGAGATCGCCAAGGTCAGGGAGATGGCTGAAGCTGCAGGAGCCAAGGTCGCACTCTCAAGGCATTGGGAGAAAGGCGGCGACGGAGCTATTGAATTTGCCGAGACTGTAGTTGAGGCATGTGAAGAGAAGACAGAGTTCAAGTTCCTCTATGAGCTTGACGAGCCTGTAAAAGATCGAATTGAGAAGGTTGCAAAAGAGGTATACGGCGCAGAAGGCGTTGAGTACTCACCAGAGGCAAACGCATCACTTGACAGGATACAGAAAGACCCTGAGCTCTCAAAACTCGGACTATGTATGGTCAAGACACATCTCTCACTTTCCGATAACCCTGCACTTAAAGGGGTTCCGACCGGATGGAAGCTGAAGGTCAGGGAAGTGCTGACGTATGGAGGTGCTCAGTTCATTGTTCCGGTGGCAGGAGCCATCAGTCTTATGCCCGGAACGGGTTCAAACCCGGCATTCAGAAGGGTTGATGTAGATACGGAAACCGGCAAAGTCCAGGGAGTATTCTAAAATAATGTACCGGCAGCTCCTGTTCATATCTGACAGGAGCTGCTTATAATATACATCAGAAATATATCTGCAACGCATTAATTATATATTGTTTTTTTACTGAAGCACTCGGTGGGGCTTAATCTAAATGGTCGGTAACATCCCCAATATCCTGACACTCACAAGAATATTGCTCTTGCCTTTTTTTGCTGCAGCACTTATTTATGAGCAATATCAATATGCATTATTAATTTTT
>CALZJD010000168.1 GCA_945787795.1 Thermodesulfovibrionia bacterium
TGTTCTCATAATTAAATAAAGTTTTAAATGGAATCATAATGAATATTTTACCTGAAGGTGAACAGTTGAGAAAGGCCATCAAATGGATATCGGACGAGCGTATTGATAATCCGGGAACCAGTCTGTCCCGCTTAATCGGCGATGCCTGCTTAAAATTTGATTTGCCCCCCAAAGACGCAGAATTTGTAATGCGTTTTTTTACTGAAAAAGGATCAGGATGATATGAAGAGAAATAGCATGGCATTGGAACCAGTTCTGTTGATTATCATGTTTGCGGCCTCGCTGATATTATCCCCATCTTATTCAGCGGCGGCAGAATGTGCCCCAACCAGGCCGGATGAGCTGGGTCCTTTTTATAAGGCCGGTGCTCCTGAACGCATGAGTGTTGGAAAAGGATATATCCTGAACGGGGTAGTGAGGTCATCAGAAGACTGCTCTGCTGTGAAAGGGGCAAAAGTGGAGGTATGGATGACCGGTCCTGACGGGGAGTATGATGATGACCACAGGGCTGTATTGTATTCAGGAAAAGACGGTGCTTACAGGTTTGAGAGCAATGTCCCCGGGGGGTATTTATGGCGGAAACCTCATATTCATATTCAGGTCTCAGCAGAAGGATTTGGGAAACTGATAACACAGCACTATCCGGAAAAAGGCAAAAAACAGGGCGTATTTGACCTGGTACTTGTTCCTTCAGAATAGACCTTATTGGACCTGAACATAAAATGCTTTTTTAAAACATGTAAACACTTTTTCATTTTGCATAAATGACAAATTTCAAAGCCCCAATATCAAATCAAGCCCCAATGATTTAATGTCAAAATATACTGCAAACCAGCACATCGGATAGTAGATTTTATTAACAATTAATATTTCTGATTATCTGCTCAGGTTAAAAGCACTGTTTAGAAATTTAGATATTTGGTATTTGAGCTTTGACATTTGTCATTAAATGCAGTACTAATCCCTTCATACTATCTTCATATATTATGGCTAAATTGAGAATATGAGAGGAGGTCATATGAAAGGCAATAAGCATAATACGGCATATGAAGCTTATAAGATTGATCAGGTTGCCTGTGCATCAGCTGAGGATCTGATACTGATCATGGCAAAGGAGTTAATCAGGTTGAAAGATGATACAGGTATGAACCTTTTCTGGGATGAGGAGGAAGAACAGCTCATGCGTGATTATTTAAAAAGTCCGAAGGAGCTGGCACAAAGTTAAGTACTGTTTCCCATTAGGCTATGTTGAAAAGCGGACTGATGTTAACATCAGTCCGCTTTTTTATATAGTTGCAGGGATTGAATTGTAAGGGCGAACAGAGGTTCCCCCCTACAGACATAAATTATGGCATTATATACATATTGATTGGACAGATTTGGAACAGTCATGTCAAAGATAAACTATATAAGGTGCAGGCACTGTAAGGCGGACAATGATATCTCACTGAGCTACTGTTCAAAATGCGGCTCCCCTCTTGGGGACAATACAGGGGAAGGCTCTTCAGGCCGCAGAATTGCAATAATTATTCTTTTGGTTCTGCTGGTTTTTGCCGTAATATTTGCCTATGTTAACAGGCAGGCTGCAGGTCCGGAAGAGCACGCAGCAGGTCTTTCAGTTGATGAAAAAGAGCAATATGAAAATAAGCTGAAAGAGCTTCAGGCACGGCTGATACATGCAAGGAAGGAACTTTCAGCATTTAAAGACTCTGAAGATGCTGTAAACATAGAAATTCCCGATATCCCCTTAGATGACCTGAAAGCAAACGAGCATGCAGTTGCCGGGTGGATCATGGTCTCTGACCCCTGGGGCAGGCAGGTCAGGAAATTCAGGGCCGGAATGAGCAGGAATGGATGGCTTGCTCTGCCGGCACGTGCCTGTTTTGGCGGAAATAAATTGAGTTTTTATCCTGACTCAGGCGGTGAATACCGTATTTCAGGCGGACTATGGATCGGCGGGGACAACGCAGGTCTATGGCAGGTAACCGTTAAGCCCGGGTTTCCTGAAGTCAATGAGATAGCTCTCTGGAATGAAAGTGAACCGGTTTCATGGAAAAGCCTTGAGTCTGATAAGGAGAATGAATTAATTTCTTTGAGGGCCGGAACTGCCCGGGGGTTCTTTATTTCAGCCATTCTGCCTGATGATATAAATGAAACTGGCATCTTCCTTCAGAACGGAAAGATAGTCGGCTGGACTTTTGGAGAATGGCTTGCCAAAGGCTATATGTGGCCTGGAAAAGATGGGGCAGACCTGGAGTATAACACCTGGTTACGGTATTTTTATGATATGACATTTGCTCACGGCAGGGAAGAGAAATTTGCCCTGGCCCTGTCGCTGACAAATAACAATGACGTTCTGGAGAGACTCACAGCATTTGTCAGCGGTTTCAGTCTGCAGCCCCGACTTTCCATTGAAGACACTCCTGAATATTTATTGCCTGAAGAGATCATCAAAAAAATGCGCGTGCTTATCACACGTGCCGTGAGCAGCGGATCAGGCGGCAGAGTTGTGGAAATTCTTTCGGGCCCTGTATTAAAGGAAATAGGAGATATCTATTTATTCATGGACGTAATCAGGATTATGGCTGGTGAACTGGGTTATGAAACGGCAATTAGTGAAATTGAGGATACGGGCAGATATATTGTAACGCAGACAGGCCAGGATGCCCCGGCCCTTGATAAATTGCATATGCAATACTATCAGGCGTGGCTTCAAGGCACGGTTGCAGAAGCAGAAATTGATGCCGGATGGAGGATTTTTTATTCAGCAAAATCCTATTACCCTGATGACCCGCAAATTCATCTATTGGGAGTTGAACTGGCTCTGCTTGACGGTGACTGGCAGGAGGCTGAACGCCTTTTATATATGATGGATTATCCGGCAGCTTTTCAGGACCGTGTGCAGCTGCTTGCCCTTCGCATATCAGAGATGAAAGGAGAAGAGGGGAAGATACTCATAAATTTCCCTTCCGGATCTAACAGGGTTACTGTTGATGCGTCTATAAACGGATCGGTCAGGCAGAATTTTCTCGTAGACACAGGAGCCACAATGGTGACCATTACCTCATCGACTGCTGAGGCCCTGGGGCTGAGACCGGGTGCGGCAATACATAACTTGTCTACTGTTGGCGGAACCGTGAAAGCTTCAGCAGTGGTTATTGATTCAATAGAGATAGATGGATGGGTCGAGTATGACGTCGAAGCTTTCGTTGTTGATATTCCGAACAGGTCGGGGCTGGGTCTTCTTGGTCTCAACTATCTTGGCAGGTTTCGTATGGACCTGAAGACCGACGAGGGAACATTGCTGCTATCACCCCGGTAGTTCGTCGAGCGGCCAGCGACGCATGACGGACGACCGGTCGCGACCCTACTTCCTTCCAAATATCAGCTTAAGTATAAGTAATATCCAGGGTATGCCATGGAATACCAGGTCAACCCAGTCGATTGGACGGACAAGCTTTCCCTGAACGAGCATGGTGATCTTCTCGACTATGTGAGGCGGTTTGTAAGGGGCCAGTCCCAGAGTAAGGCAGAGTAAAACAATGATACCCCATGGCAGTTTGCTTAAAAACTGTTCCATAACTCTTACCCGTTTCCCAATTGATCCAGCATAACACCGCAGGATTCAAAATTATCAAGAAAAAGAGGAAAAGGTTCTGTTGGACAAAGCTTATACAGTTTATTTACAAAATCCATTACATAGGGTGCGCTCCGGTGGGTCAGATGAGCATCATCATCAGAAAAGACGATGTAATGAATGAAACTGGTGGGATCTTTCTTTAGCTGCAATGACTGATATAAAAGGATGCCCGGCTCCTTTTCCTTCACATTTGTTATTAACTTACTGATAATCTGTTTAGCTTCATCCAGCTTGTCTTCCTTTACCTGAAACGGGATTATGACGTATGCATATTTTTCCAAATTGTCACCTCGATATCGTATATATTTAATAAATTCTTATTCTGAATTTTAAAGGACATATTATACCATTCATTGCAACTTCCTGGTTTTTCAGGCAATCCAGGCATAGGTCAGGAATTCGTTTCAGCAGGGTCCAGAATAATCCGATAATATGTGTAACGGCGTCAGAGAGGTGCTATAATGAATTTAGAGGTAATTTGTTATGAAGTTATCACACACCGATGCAGACCTTAAGGAACTTGGTAACCGTATCAAATCACAGATTGATGAGATTCTTAACGGAAAGAAAGATGATAGCTATAGTGATTTTCTTGCGATAGCCGCTTCAGCTTCTCTTCTTCAAATATCTGAATTCAGGTGTTTTCAGATAGCCTATGCCCAATGGTTTGGAAATGAGCTTGACGAGAAAAGTATGGAAAATATATTTTCCACGTACCTGAAGGAATGTATTGTTCCCCACTGGGTCAGGCATTTTACAAGGAAAGTACTTTCCCTTGAAGCCGAGGGCAACCTGGACCCGGAAGAATTTAATATTATCAGACCGGCAAACACCCGCGGGAACCGCATTCGCGGGATCTGCTATACATTGTTAATGCTGGCAATAACCATCATATTCTGTATTATGATCGTTGCATAGTGTGTTCGGCCAGAAAGCCAACCCTGTCTTCATTTACTTGAATCACC
>CALZJD010000169.1 GCA_945787795.1 Thermodesulfovibrionia bacterium
ATCAGGGAATAATTGTATGAAATAGCTATATATGGATGAAACAGTTTGTTCCATCACATAACAATTATGTATTATCTTAGGCAATTCCATTTATATTGAGATTATACAGCATATACGCGGTGTAAGCCAGCATAAAATAATGTTGATGCCAACCTGTGATGTCGCTTTAATTGCAGGAAATGGTGTTGCGAACTTAAGACACGTATCAATCCCCGGGTTTTTTAAAAAAAAATAACATTGTGATTTGTATCACTGCCTGTCCCGGGTCACTTCGCTCATCATAATACCTGTAAGAAACATATCCTGGAGCATCTCACAGGAACAAAAAGGAGGAGAATTATGCGTAAAGGTTTCAGCATAAGCTTCATCGCGGTTTTCATACTGTTGATAACGCCTCTGTCACTGATGGCTTGTCAATGGCTTGAGAGGACGAACAGTGACACTGCACCGATGACATCAGTAATTGCAGAATCAGGACAGTCCACAGACAAAGCACGCACTGATAGATCAAGGATCTCAGATATCAGCAGCGGTGCCATTCTGGATCTTGGTTCGCGGGATGATAGTCAAAATAATACATTGAATTACAACAAGAAGTAGCACTGGCAAGAAGAGTAGGGCACGGGTAACCTGCGATAGAGTAATTTATACGCAGCGACATATATGATTGCGAATACAGCCTCTTGTCTGACCTGTCATTCCCGAAGTTTTTTATCGGGAATCCAGTGTTCAGGGAAATCTACGTATAAAGTCAAAGTTTGAATCAATATGATATACTGTCCATCATGTCTTTTATCTCAAGTGAAACTCTGTATACTTCATCTATCGATGTAGTATGGTATATTTCTTACAAAAGGGGGAGTCATTATTATGGCCAAAAAAGAACTTATCAATGGATGTATTAAAGTAGAGAAATCCGCAGCGTCTGTGTATAAAAAATTAATGAAGAAATTCCCTGACAGGAAAGATTTCTGGAATGAACTCTTTGATGATGAAATAAGTCACCTGTCTTTTTTAAATGATGTTAAATCTCTTGGGCTCACCGATGAAATACAAAAAATGGAATCATCCCCCTCAATAGCAATTGTAAACAAAACAGTAAAGATGGCTGATGATGTAACTGCAAAAATTGCAGCAGATTCCATTTCTTTCAAAAAAGCCCTTTCAATGACATTGAAATTTGAGGAATCAATGGCAGAAATGTATACAAATAAAATAATTGCTCAATTGATTTCCTGTGAAGATAAACCATCGTATAAGAAAATGGTTGCTGATGAGAAGAAGCACATCAATAAAATAAAAAAAATGATGAAATAATTATGGAGAAATTTGTAAACACAAATAGTAACTTAATTATGTATAGCATGAATCCGTCATTCCCGCGGTCCTATGAGCGGGAACCCAGAAAACTCGCATAACAGGGGATTCCCGATTAAAAAACTTCGGGAATGACATATTTAGTAGCCGCTGCAATTCATTTGAGTAAGGCCCCCTGGAAACCTTGAACCCTCGGCACCTTATATGCTAATGATCAATAAAAAAAGGGCTTGCTGAAACAAGCCCTTTCTGGTCTGACTAAATATGTCGCGTTCGCAGGCTACTTTCTTTTATGAGCAGCACAATTTTTGGATTTCCCGCTTGCGGTGTTTTTGCATCTCTTACCTTCTTTGGTTTTTGCAGCACATCTTAGTTTCTTAGCCATATGTTCTCCTTTCCTTATTGCAAGTTTAAATTTTTTGTTACTTGCAATGCACTTAATGTGTAAGTACGGACGTTATAATGATAAACTTTAGTTTTATTTTTTTTAATGACAGAAAATTTCATTGCTTTGCATAACCATAACACTTGTAACACAATAAAATCTGTTTTTTTACCTTTGGCTCATTTTCGCCAACCGGATATTCATTCCACGGCACCGGTGGCTTTGTCCTGCTTTTTTCTCAGTCAACATACTGCACATGCGCCTCTCGAAAAATAACCACGAGGCCCTTTCAGACAATAAACTTGACGATTGGCCCTCATTGTGTATGAAAAATAAGGGTAAAAAGTATAAAATGATTTTATTGATTTATTCCCTGGAAATCCCGGATTAATGCTGACACGTGGTTCGATATCAGATTTTCAGGTACTTTTTATCAGTGGATTACAGCATGTTTTAAGTTTTCATTTGAAATAGCCGATATTAATAACTAAAGAAGCTTGGCACGTATTGAAAAAGCGGATTTTAATATGCGAAAAAACAACTCACATTTTTCTGCAGCAGGATATGTAACATTATTTTTGTTCTTATTCCTGTTACCTCTTAATGTGTATGCATCACAACTGTTTCATACGGTGCAGACCAGCAGTTTTTCCAGTGTGCCCGAAGCACAAAGTAAGTATGATTCCATAGTGAATACATTGGAGGAAACTCAACTGGACCATCTAAGAATAGAAAAAATCGGCAAATTCTATTCTGTCAGGCTTGGAAAATTTACCGATTACCCGTCAGCCGAGAGATTCTTCAGTACAGTTAAACCCAAACTGCCCAATGCAACGGTGATGAAGGCATATATAAAGAAGGAAAGAATAGTAAGGATATATTCCGGTTCAGCCCCTGTCCCTGATACAGCTAAGTCCGATATAACTGAAACAGCGGATGAAAAAGTCACAGGCTTGCCCATAACAAAGGGGAGAGAAAAAATCGGGGAAGTGAATGGGAAAAAGGCTGATATCAATGCATCCTCGCCCCCTGTGCGCGAAAAGAGCAAGCCGCATCTATCTGAAAAAAGAAATACAAAAGAAACGCGCATACCATTAAAGGAGAACTTAAAGAATATCGAAGCTCTTGTCAGGAAAAATGATTATGCTGCTGCGCTGGATGTAATAAAAGCCGAAATAACAGAACAGCCGGAACATCCTGACCTTAACGCATGGTTCGGAATGGTTCTTCTGAAGATGGATAAACCGTTAGATGCTCTGAAATACCTCCGGAAAGCCACAGAGCTGGCGCCAAATGCACCTGATTACCATAACGGCCTTGGGTATACGTTCTTCTTCCTGGACAGGTATAAAGAGGCAATTGACGAGTTTAACAAGGCCATACGTCTTAAACCAGGACATGTCGATGCCCTTACGGGTCTGTGTATTACATATGCAGAGAACAACGATAAAGAAAAGGCCATGGAAATTTACGACAAAATTAAAGATTTCGATAAAGAAACCTCGAAGCAACTTCTCACAATTATTCAACGTAACAGCTGATTAACTTCCAGCTGCTGCGTAATTCACATATAAATCTGCTCTTCTCAAACTGATAATGATCGATATGCATGCAGACCCTGAACTCGGTCCATGTTAAAGTTATAGCCCGCATTATTCATAAGTAATGCGGGTTAAAAGCCTGATCAGGACTATATACATCAATGACAAATGTCAAAATCAAAATGTCAACTGAAGCCCCAATGACGAAATGTCAAAACATACTGCAGATGGTTAAACCAGCAAGAAAAAACTCATAGATTCATAAGAATATATCCCTGCTCACTTATTCCGGGCAAAAGCATTATTTTGAAATTTGGACTTTGTCATTCATTTGGTATTTGAGCTTTGACATTTGACATTGTCAGGCAGGAGTCAGGAAATGTCTTTACACGATGTAAACGTTTTTGGTGATTATCATAAATAACCGTACCGGTTATTCATTGAGAAGTTTTTTTAATGCATCCTCACGAAAGGTGGGAAATGAAATCTTATCTTCAGTAATCCCGGTTGTTGCTTTTTCCAATGCTTTATCGCGAAAAGACGGCACAGATTCAGTTTTTTGAATGGTCGTTTCGGCAGTCGGTGATACATACGTTTTAATATCTTCATACACGAGGGGGACAATGGCCCCTATAAGAATAATAATTATAAAAACTGATATGACCCATTTTTTCTTAGACCCGGATTTTTCTGAAACATCAGCATTGTCAGCAGTTGGCTGCTCAGCATCTAACATAACTTCTGCTGTTGTTTTTTCAGAGGTCATGTCATTCACCTTAACATATCCGTGCTCACTTGATTCAGATGGCATGTCTGTGTGCGTGGCAACAGGTTCAGGAATCCCGGAGGTCTCTTTAACATAGCTCACGGTGTTTGCAACCGGTTGTTCTTCATCTATCTCTTCTGTAATATTCTCAACCGGTATCATATCATGCTCTTCTGTGACAGACACTGCCTCTTTTGATATCTCTGTCATTTCCCCCTGGGTATCAGTACTACTCTTTTGTTCGGCTGTCTCTTCAGCAGCTTCTTCTTCATGTTTCTCGTCAGCTATCTCCTCCACCGCTGCTTCATCAGGGACGGCTATAATTGGCTCTTCCTCTTTTGATGTCTCTACCATTTCCCGTTGGGTATCAACAATGCTCTGACGTTCGGCTGCCTCTTCAGCAATTCCCGCAGCAATTCCAGCGGCTTCTTCATCATGTTTCTCATCAGCTATTTCCTCCACAGGT
>CALZJD010000170.1:0-4448 GCA_945787795.1 Thermodesulfovibrionia bacterium
GGCAAACTTTCCGTATACAGGATTTATTTCATTAAACAGGTCTGACAGACCATCAAGCTCATTTATCTGCCCGTCTACGAGATCACCTGTAGAGACCAGTATGTCAGGCTTTAACTCCTCCACAACATTAATAATCTTTCTCAGCCGGTCTTCTCTCACAATAAGTCCCAGATGCACATCCGAGATCTGGACTATTCTTAATCTGTTAACAGTATGTGACATCCTGGATGTATTCATGGTTATTTTTTCGATCCTGATATGTTTGGCTTCATAATACCCATAACCGCATATGCTCAGTACAATGATAATGGTAGCGAAAAAAATACTCTTTGCCGCAGGCATAATTGCCGAGAAGTCCTGCCGCAATAGTTTACTGGCCAGATACATTATCAGCCTTATTACATCAATGAAAAGGGAGAACGCAATGAAAAGAAAAAGTGCTCCCATCCAGATATACCCAACATATGACATGAGCTGCGCAACAAATTCCCATCCCAGCATTTCAGAATAGCGAATAATAAAGGGGGCAAAGACCATCAGCCCTATCCATGTAATAAGACTGATGATTTGAGAAGTATGCAATGAAAGAGCTGCATGTATCTTCTTATATACATACAAATGCATCATGCCGTACAGCAGGAAAAAAGAAATAAAAAAGAGGGTCAATTCAGACTCCTGATAAAAGATTTCACGACGGGGATAAAGCCTTTAATGCAGTATATCATAGAGGGGCAAGAAATAGGTTCAATCAGCGGTCATACTATCCTGTTCTAAATCAGGAATAAATAAAACTCATATGCAACTATCAAGATATAAATCTTAATTGCTACAGGGAGACCTATACGGGTAAGCCGCACATTTTTAAACAGACATAATATACATATTGCTACGATAGTAATAATGAGTTTTACAGCAGTAAAATGAAATATGCCATGATCCAGAAAATACGCCATAAATGGATTGGCTTCATACACGTTTCCCCTATCAATTAAGGTGAGCGTCATATAGGCATCAAACACACTGAGCAGTAAAAGAGCCAGTACAGCTATGAACAGTCTGGTGCTGTATAAATCTACAAAGAGGTGCTCTCCCTTATCATATCCTCTGCGAATTATTTTTCGCTGTCCTCCATATATCGCAAATCTGCTGAATATGGGGGTTGGACTGTTTCGCCTGTCTGACTGATTTCTGCTGTCTTTAGTAATTGCTGTTTCCATCATTTATATTATTATATTATTCAATAAGTTACAGATAATTGCAAGAAAAATCTCACTTTAGTATTCAATATTTATTCCGATTTTGTGTTAAGTATTTGTAATTTCAGTGTAAATAATGATGACATATATTGTGTAATTTTAACATGTTCTTCTGACTCACACTCATTATGATATACTGAACAGGATATAGTATAATATTTCATTCCAATCACGGAGCACCTTCCATGAATGAAATACTTGAGATCCTGGCCCAGTTCGGCGGAGGGAGAGGCGATCCTGCCAACCTCGCCGTGCGTTTTTTATTACCCGCTGTATTCTGGTCTGTACTTGCGTTCATTTCAATCAGGCAGTGGAAGCGGTTAAAGGAAAATAAAGACCTTTATATAGGAATAGCTGCACTGGCAGGCATTAGCCGTGAACTGATACTGTTTGTTGCAGAGTACGGGAGCTGGCGCGGATATATATCATTTGAGGCCATCTATCATTTTTTCCCTCCCTTTGAACATGCCGCAACAATGCTTTCAGGAGTGCTAGTCGGCTTTGCCTTTATGCTTTATTTTCTTGACTGGATTAAGTTTTCCCGCCTTTTTGTTACTTCCGGCTTGATCACTATTGCTATTCTTTATTTGACAACCGCCCCTCTTTGGGTCTCCTTTATGCACGCCAATCCCGGTGCATCGTTCGGATCATTCTGGGGAGATATGGCGTTCAGGGTAACGGCTTCCATACTTATGGGTACAGTACTCGTCTGTTTTTATTTGGGAAACAAGGCAAGAAAACATATTCCTCTTCCGCTGTTTGCGGGCTTCTCTTTTCTGTTTCTTGATGAGTTTCTTATGATTTTCAATCTATTATCAAATGAAGTCCACATTGAGATATATGCACCTATCAGGCACAATCTCCATATCTGGGCGATCCCGTTTTTCCCGGCAGTATACTGGGCTGAGCTGAATGCACGGTTACGGAGAAGTGAGGAACGACTCTCAAAGATGAACAGGAGTTTCCTGAGTTTCAGCAGTGATTCAACTGATAATATCAACCGTCTTACCGCACTGTGCGGAGAACTTCTGGAAGGCACCTACGCTACGTATAACAGACTTGAGGATGACTTTTTACATGCGCAGGGCAAATGGCATGTTCCTGTTAATTTTCAAAATGTGAAGAGACCTGAGGGCAATATTGCTTTCGATGTAATCACACAGAAAAGAGACGATGTCGTTGTTATACATAATTTATCTCAAACAAATTATGCTGTATCAGATCCCGCAATAAAGAGATATAACCTTCATACGTTTATGGGTCATGCCATTAAGTGCGGGGACGTATGTGTCGGCTCTTTATGTACTGTGTTTCAAAGGAACTTTTCTCCCGGCAATGAAGATAAAAAAATCATGGGCATTATAGCTTCGGCAATCGGCATAGAAGAGGAGCGAAAACTGGCTGAAGCACGGGTCAAGGATTCACAGCAGAGGCTGAGAAACCTCTCTTCCCACCTTCAGTCATCCAGGGAAGAGGAAAGGGCAAATATAGCAAGGGAAATTCATGATGAACTGGGGCAGGTCCTTACCGCGCTGAAGCTGGACATGTACTGGCTGGAAAAAAAACTGCCCGTGGACCAGAAAAAGTTAATTGAAAAGGTACGGGCCATGTCAAAACATGCTGATGCCACGATACATGCAGTGCAGAGAATTTCATCCGAGTTGAGACCGGCCCTGCTGGATGATCTCGGTCTTATTGCAGCAATTGAATGGCAGTCAAAGGATTTCCAGAGCCGTACTGCTATTGAGTGCCGGGTATCGTTTAATCATGGTAATATTAAAGTACCTGAAAATTCTTCGATTGCCCTTTTTCGTATTTATCAGGAAACACTGACAAATGTAGCGCGCCATTCAAAGGCAACACATGTAAGGGTAAGCATGCTTAATATGGATGACAACATTGTTTTTCAGATACGAGACAACGGCATAGGTATAGAGGAAAGCCATTTATCAAGTCCCAGATCATTCGGTCTTATGGGAATACGGGAAAGGGCTCTTGCCCTTGGGGGCGATGTTGAAATCATCGGCATAAAAACGAAGGGAACAACACTGACGGTCAGCATTCCCCTGAACGGGACGGGTATTGAATTATGATTAGAATATTAATAGCAGATGATCACACGATTGTTCGGGAAGGCCTCAAACAGATTATTGCCGACATATCAGGAATGGAAGTAACCGATGAAGCAACAAACGGTAATGAAGCAATAAGCAAAATAAAGGGAGGCGGTTTTGATGTTGTGTTGCTTGATATATCAATGCCCGGGAAAAGCGGACTCGAAACATTAAAAGAAATAAGGATGGAAAACCCCTCCATTCCGGTACTGATATTAACCATGCATCCTGAAGAACAGTATGCAGTGCGGGTATTAAAAGCAGGCGCTTCCGGCTACCTTACTAAAGAAAGCGCCCCTGATGAGCTGATAACCGCAATACGTAAAGTTACAAACGGCGGCAAGTATATCAGCGCATCCCTCGCAGAAAAACTGGCCTTTCATCTGGAAATTGACAATGAAAAACCACTGCATGAAACACTATCAGACAGGGAGTACCAGGTGTTATGCAAAATCTCTTCAGGCAATAGAATTTCTGAAATAGCAGAAGAAATGTCTTTAAGTGTAAAAACTATCAGCACGTATCGCAGCCGCATCCTTGAGAAGATGGGCATGAAGAATAATGCTGAGCTGACCTACTATGCCATAAAAAATCAGCTTGTCTATTAGTATGCCCCGAAACCATCCCTTGTAACAATTCTGCCGGGCTATGTCCTTTACGAATTTATATGTTATAAAAGTTAGTAGTTATGGAATCCAGGACAATTAAAATAACAAAGGGGCTGGACCTTCCTGTCGCTGGTGCACCGGTTCAGAAAATAAGTCAGGGAAAGCATCCCGGCACAGTGGCAGTCCTGGGATCGGACTATGTGGGCATGAAAGCCCGGTTGAGCGTATCTGTTGGGGACGTTGTTAAACAGGGTCAGCTCCTTTTTACTGACAAAAACGTGCCCTCTCTGCAGTGCACATCTCCTGGTGCAGGAAAAGTCATTGCGATAAACAGGGGAGACAGAAGGGCCCTTGTTTCGGTTGTTATTTCCCTTGATGGAAATGACCGGGTTTCGTTTACGTCATATCCTGAACAGAAACTGCCCACTCTTCACAGAAAGGATGTTGTCGATTTACTGCTCAGTTCCGGA
>CALZJD010000170.1:4477-5024 GCA_945787795.1 Thermodesulfovibrionia bacterium
TACGAATCCCCTTGCTCCTTCAATGGATGTCATCATTGAAGAAAATACAAGACATTTTAATAACGGGTTAGCAGTCCTGTCCCGCTTAACTGAGGGGACAGTGTACCTTTGCATCGCACCCGGAGGGCATGTCCCGGAGGGGCATCCTGATTCTGTGATACCCGTACAGTTTGCCGGCCCTCACCCAGCGGGAAATGCAGGAACACACATCCATTTTCTTGATCCTGCAGCACGAAATAAACAGGTCTGGTATATCAATGCACAGGACGTCATCGCTGCAGGCATTCTTTTTACAACAGGCAGATTGAGTGTTGAGAGAATCATTTCTCTGGCTGGACCTTCTGTGAAGAATCCCCGACTGATCAAAACGAGGTTAGGAGCGTCTGTCAGTGATATCACCTCCGGAGAACTCATTGATGGAAAGCAGAGATGTATCTCCGGATCAGTTCTGTCAGGCTTCACAGCCCATGAGGAAACAGGGTACCTCGGGCGATACCACCAGCAGATATCAGTGATCCCGGAAGGCGGAAACAGAGAATTTCTTGGC
>CALZJD010000171.1 GCA_945787795.1 Thermodesulfovibrionia bacterium
AAGTCCACCTTATCCTGATACCAGTCAAAACGGTACACATGCCATTTCCGGATATCAAATGAAGGGTCTGTCCACATAAATGAGTTATGGGCCGGCGTCTGCTGACTTCCCTCCATTCCTGTAGACAGATACCATGTGGTCATAAGCACAGAGTCAGGTTTGGCTGTAATAAACTCAAAATCAATTTCATCATGGGTGCCGTCAGAAAAAACCTTTGCGATTTCTGAGCATGTAAAAAAACTGGCGACAGCTCCGGGCACATCAGACACCTTCATGCGCACAGCATATGAACCATGAGAAAAATGGTCTTTTGTATAAATAAAACCGGATGGATAAATATCAGTTTCAGATTTTCCCAGTTTCAGGTAGTTAAGGCCGTTATTATTGGATATCATTTCAGGATCTGACTTAAAATTGTAGAGCGTAAAGTCCGGAACGCCCCACCTGAATATCGAAAGTCGTTTAGTAGAAAAATCTTCTTTAAAGGTTGGCTCGTTCCCTGCGTCTGCAGTTTCGGAATAATCCCTGCGTCTGCAGTTTCGGAATAATCAGGGACGGTAAGCAGATAAAAAAATGCCAATAAAAACCGAAATAGCAGTATCATCTTTTCTCTCTCTGATTACTGTTTATAGTATGTCCTTTTTTCTGGCCTCAAATTCCTCTTTACTGATCTCTCCTTTGGCATATCTTTTCTTCAGGATGTCAATTGCTGAATCGTCACTCTTACTGATTTTTGACCCACCGGCAATAACTTTAATAAGATAAATGACTCCCAAAATTACCAGTGCCCAGAGGGCGATCATAAAAATCCAGCCAAATCCCATTCCCCATCCATAGTCCATATGCATTATTCTTTGCTCCTTTCAAATCACATATGTCTTCTTCACATATTATAAATGAGAAGCCATTTGAATTTTCATATTTCTTGACAACATGCGAAAGTCAATATATATTTGAGATATCTGGTCTGATTAATATTATTACATTAATAGTAAATTATAGTTATTTGAAACGGAGTTCTTATGAAAGTTATATGTTTCACTTTAATATTCCTTCTTTTCAGCTCAATGAATGTGTTATCCGCTGTCAGAGAATATGAGCTTGTGATCAATTATCAGGACGTAAACATCACTGGCCATAATGTCAGAGCCATGACCATAAATGAGTCTATTCCCGGACCGACTCTCAGGTTTAAAAAAGGAGATATTGCTAGAATTCATGTTCGTAACGAAATGGATGTTGAAACATCAGTCCACTGGCATGGCATACTGTTGTCGAACTTTCAGGACGGTGTCCCTTATGTGACTACCCCTCCGATAATGCCCTCAACAACATTTACATATGAATTCCCGATCATTCACACAGGTACATACTGGTATCATTCTCACACAGGCCTCCAGGAACAGCGGGGAGTATTTGGTTCAATCGTAATCGAACCGGAGATGACATCAGTGAAAGCCGATATCGACCATGTTGTTGTTGTATCCGACTGGACCGACGAAAATCCCGATGAGGTTCTCAGGACACTCAAGAGCGGCAGTGAATACTACTCTTTGAAAAAGGGATCTGTACAAAGCCTCGCAGGTGCCATAAAGGCTGATGCCCTGCCGGAAGCACTTAAACGCTCATGGATGCGAATGCCGCCTATGGATATTTCAGATATCGCATATGATCGATTCCTGATAAATGGACAACCCTCAGCAGCCCTTGATGCCGGTCCCGGTCAGACGGTGAGGCTGAGAATCATAAACGCCTCTGCCTCAACCTATTTTTATATTCAATATTCAGGCGGCCGCATGAAAGTGATATCAGCTGACGGCATGGATATAGAACCTGTCCATATGGACCGCTTCCTTATAGCAGTTGCTGAGACATATGATGTAATTATTAACGTTCCTGATAGTTACTCTTATGAATTCCGGGCTACAGCGCAGGATGGATCGGGACATACATCGCTTTACCTTGGTCAGGGAAACAGGGTATCAGCACCGGATGTTCCAATGCCAAACCTCTATAAAATGCACGGTGAAGGTCATGGCGGGTCAACCGGGAATATGAGAGGCATGGACCATGGATCAGAAGGCATGAAAATGACCATGAATGAACGCCCCGGGACCCCTTACGATAATCTGAAATCACCATCATCTACTGCCCTGCGGAAAGACCTGTCCATAAGGGAGGTCCGGCTTGAACTTACCGGAGACATGGAACGCTATATATGGTCAATAAATGGAAAAACATTGAATGAAGCTGATGTAATCAGGATAAAAAAGGGGGAAAACGTTCGGTTCATAATGGTTAATAAGACCATGATGCACCACCCCATGCATTTACACGGTCACTTTTTCAGGGTCGTAAACATGCATGGTGATTACTCACCTCTCAAACATACTTTTGATGTTCCTCCTATGGGTCAGAGAATTATCGAGTTTTACGCAAATGAAGAGAAGGACTGGTTCTTCCACTGTCATATGCTATACCACATGAAAACCGGTATGGCCCGGATCGTCCATTATGATGGCACGGAGTTGGATCCCCGGATCACTTCTATACGATCGAAATTGTTCAGGGACCACTGGTATTATTGGGCTGATGCTTCTGTGCTTACACAAATGACTGAGGGTCAGATCATTGCTGCAAATACCCGCAATACACTCAGGGGGACATGGGAAGCAGGATGGGATGAGGACTATGAAGTAGTTTTTACATATGAAAGATATTTCAACCGCTTTTTTAAGGCATTCGCAGGTGGAGTATTAACAGACGGTGAACAGGACCACCGCGGAATTATCGGCATTCATTATCTTCTGCCTTTGTTATTTGAAAGCTCTGCATGGATTGATACTGATGGAGATTTTCGTTTCATGATAGACAAGGAAATTCAGCTGACTGACCGCCTGTATGTGTTTGGAGAAATTCAGTACGACACGGATACGGACGAAGAGTGGCTGGGAGGAGTTGCCTGGACCCTCACCAGACACCTGTCCATATTGGCCCAGTATCACTCGGAATACGAAGGGGGATTAGGTCTTAATATCCGCTATTAACTATTTTGCTGAATGCCATCACATTGGAGCCGGAAACATGAGGCCGCACCAGCATACTCATTTTGTCTTTTATGAAACCAGGATCTGGACGCTTGAATTGCAAAAGAACTTTTTGGCATGTTCAGATGGATAGCCATCCTAACAGTGCATCCTTCATTTTTTTTAAAATTTATTCATTCATTTACATAAAACAAACGGCCGGAGAACAATGGCAGTTCTCCGGCCCTATTTCATTTTACAATTTAATTATTCATACCATTTATCAGTAATCTTTTTCTGGAGTTCCCACATATCCTTTTCGATTTTTTTGAACACTTCAGGTTTTGTTTCGGGATTTCTTGATGCCTCGCTGTAGTCAAATCTCTTCATCATGAGCTGTTTCCTCAGATCCACTGTATTGTTCAGGAACTTCTGCTGCTCTTCCGAACTGATTTCGCCCATCATCCCGCTGCTCCCGGATCCATGCATTTTCTGATGATGCCCCATCATTCCCTGTCCCATTCCACCATGCATCATATCACAACCACCGTAACCCATCATCCCCGGGTTCATCATTCCAGGTCTCGTTCCACGGCCCATCATTCCGTAAGACTCTGAACCAGACTTTTCTGCCTCTCCATATCCGGGACTGCTCATCATGCCGGAATCCATCATATGACCTTCTTTATCTGCATAACTATATGCAGCTATTAAACTTAAACTTAATACTGCCAAAAAAATAAAACGTTTCATTTTCGATTTCCCTTTCTATTTTATAAAGCTACAGCCAAAGCATTAACAAAGGCTGTATTAGTTTTCTGTAGAGCCTACAACATACTTTTCCGGCTCCATTTCAATTGTCTCCTTCCAGCCAACAGCACAGAAGTAGCAGGTTGTACCCTTGTACACATTCGTTGATACACTGTTTTCATCGACAGTCATCTTGCAAACTGAATCCTGTGCCATTTACCTCACCTCCTTTCTTTATGTATATGTCAGGTGTTATTGGCTGGTGAACAGATTTTCTCATCAGCATATGCAAATGTCAAGATAAATTTACAGGAAAATTTCCTTAGTAAAAAACTGTCCAACCATCTTATTTTTGCTCTTCTGTTTGCTATGTCCATAGAATTATAACAATTACTTATTTCATGTTAAGGACATCGGGACAGACCGGACAAACATGGCTATAATGGCAATGCTACTTTTATTTCTGTACCTATCTGTTTAGTACTGTTAATCTGAACAATGCCATTATGCCCCTCAATGATCTTTTTCGCAATTGCCATTCCGAGTCCGGTTCCGGAACTCTTTTTTGTATAAAAAGGAATAAACATATTTTCGACAGTTTCCCTGTCCATTCCTTCTCCATGATCTCTTATCATGATTTCAATACTTTCGTTTTGTTCAGCCACGATGGAAATCGTATCTCCTATTAATGATGCTTCGATCGCATTATTTATAAGATTTACAAAAGCCCTTTCCAGTTTAGGACCATCAATGGAAATCATTACAGGATGATCAGGTAGTGTACTGGACAGAGTCACCTCCTTCTCTTCAGCCACTGATTCACTGGATTGGCATGCATGCCTGATTATGTTGAGAATGTCTTCCTTATGGAAATCAAGTTTAATCGGTTTAGCAAAGTCAAGGACATCGTTTACTATCATCTGCATCTTATCTGCTGAATCCAATATTATCTGAGATTCTTCTTTAATATCTCTTCATTGATGCGCTTTGCAAAACCGCCAACAGTAATAATTGGAGTTTTCAAGTCATGCACTATAGCAGCAGAAGCCTGTCCAAGGCTCGCAAGATAACGCTCCTTTTCCAGCTGAAGACGGTGCTTTTTTGAACGATCGATAAGGACTCCTGCCATGATAGCAAGAGAACCTGATATAAAAGCATGTAATGATTTATTAATAATAAACAAATGAATACCAGCCCAATTAATGATAACGTACGGAGTATAGAGCATTGTCACAAAAATAAAACTGTAGAGCGCCCCTTTAAAACCAAAGACAATGGCTCCCATCAATAGAGGCAGGTAATAAAGCTCCGTGAGAATATTGTGTAAATCGTGAATATGAGGATTTGTAACAAAATGCAGGTAAGTAATTGTCAGAGCCGAAACAATGATAAAAATAATAATATATTTTTTTTGATTGCCAAGCTTCTCCATACTTTCTCAAGTTAAAGTTGAGCAGCAACTCTTTGCAGCAGGTTATGTCTTTTGCTTAACATATCATTTCATAGATTCATTTTCACATAATCTTCATCAACACATTACATATAATTAATAATAAATAGTTTTGAATAAATTATGAATATATTAAACGTTCACATTTATTTCACACTTTCGATCTACAGTTAAATCAGGATTAATGACAAGAGGTACTTTTCATGCAGGAAGTAGGAATCGTTAAAAGCATTGAAGGATCTACTGCAAGAGTTATGATTTCCAGAGAAGGAAGTCCGTGTGAAAGTTGCACTCAGGATGCATGCAGTATTCCTGAAAAGGGGATCGAAACTGAGGCTATAAATATCGCTGGTGCAAAAGCAGGGCAGAGAGTAAAAGTTGCAATGACATCAGACACATATTATAAAGGTGCTCTTCTCATCTATGTCCTGCCTGTTGTTGCACTGATTAGCGGTTCCATACTTGGCAATATGTATCTGCCTGCCTATATACATGTTAATGATCCCGATGTACTCGCAGTAATAGGAGGCTTTTCTGCTTTTATCATTTCTTTACTGGCAGTCAAAATAATTATGAGTAAACTAAATAAAAAAACAGCATATCAATCTGTTATAGTATCAATCGTGGAGGTGTAACATGACAGAGATATCATTAAAGATTGACGGTATGACTTGCCAGCATTGTGTGGCAAGTGTAAAAAAGGCAGTAGACGGCGTTGAAGGCGTCAGCTCCTCAGATATCACCATAGGAGCGGCGCAAGTTGTATTTGATGAAGAAAAAACATCCATGGATTCAATAGTAGATGCTGTTAAGAGTGCAGGGTATTCTGTTATGAACTAAATATCACCTGCACATTAATATGCCTTTTCTGTCATGCCGGATCTGCCTACCGGCAGGCAGGCTGCCGGAATGACAGGAAGAAGAAGAATAGAGTTTATGGTTAAATATTAATTAAGATTCAGCTTAAGTCAAAACAGAAAGTATGCTTAAAATAATGCGGCTCTCATATATGAGAAAATATTTACTTTTAATATTTCCGATTGCTTTTATTATACATGCATGTTCAACTGCTGAAGTGAAGGGCCCGTCTTTTAACGAGTCTGTTCACATAGTCCCCGGAGACAGTTATGAAGAATGTGTTGAACTGGTTCCAAATCAGCTTATGCATTATTCATTTACCTCATCAGATAAAGTAAATTTTAATGTTCATTATCATACCGCAGAAAGCATCTTATACCCGGTCAATGAAAAAAACATAACCTCCTGGAAAGGTTCAATGAGCCCGGATGACTTTGAATATTATTCAAAGGACCAGGAGTTTTTTTGCATGATGTGGGACAACCTGAATACTGAAACAGTGGACATTACCTTTAATTATTATGTTGAGACAAAATGAGACAATTTATACATTTAGGATATACCATTCCAGTCCTGCCGGATAATTCCCGATTTCACTGTTCTAATTTAGGGCCAAATCCTCTATGCTCTGTGTGTGCGTTACCAACATGTTCCTTCTCACCTAAACCGAACATGGAGAGAAGCTGATCTATCAATCCTGCCTTTGGCTGTTCAGTTGGTAACGTCTGTGAGTAAGCAAGCATGTTGACAATATCCTCATCACTCCAGTTGTTTATGATTCCGGAGGACATTCTCGTGCCGGGCTGCCCTGCCCTGACTTTATGAATGAATTCCCATGGATTCTTATTTGCCACGGTAGCAATAAATTCCGGTCTCTCTTCAGTTCCAAAATTAATGGATGTCCCAGTGGGGCCATGGCACTCGGTCATACAGTTCTTTGAAAAAAAGCTGCTTCCTTCGCTGATGTCCCCGCCAACCAGTGAGGTGTCAGTATTTACCAGCTTCATTAAATCAATAGTGCCATGCTTTTGAAATAATGCAAGGTCTGCAATATCCTCCTGACTTAAGAATTTTGTAAAATTATGGTCCCTGTTTGTTTCCCCTCTCAGTACCCCTTCAAGCTCAGCTATGGACATTTTCTGTGATGCCTCATAAACTCCCTTAAAGCCCGTATAATGAGAACCTTTACTGTATGCTCCGTCTTTACCGCGATAATCCCAGCCGTGGCACTCTTTACATCTGTAAGTAGAATAACCACTTCTTTTATTATCAGTTTGTGTTTTCCAGAGAGGGTGGTCCTCTGTCGGCTTTTCAACATCAGCAGACGTTTTCCACCAGTTATCATAGAGCTGCCCGCCCCTGCTTATTCGCATTGTTTCGGTCATATTTTCTCTCTCATATTTCATGGGAGCATAGTCATCAGAGTCACTCCCAAATATCATGGGAGCAGACATTATTGTAAAGATAAAAGCAAATAGACATGTGAACAGTATTTTCATAGCTTATTAACCTCCAATTATAATTTGTAACAGCTAATCTGTCGGACAACATTTACATATTTACTTCCATTGCGAAAACCTATAATAACACCAGCCGGGTATTTTTCCAGCAATTCTATTTTCATGATCTGATTATGATACGAAATTTTGAATTAATTATGAATCACGAACAGGAAATAAAGGAGTTTAATTATGAGTAACATTATTCAGTTTCTGTTTATAAACTCAAGCCTCATATCTGTCATTCCGGTAGGCAGGTCCTCAAGTTGATTCCAATGCCTCATGAAAAGACGCTGGATTCCCTCCCAAAAAATTACGGGAATGACAGACTAGGGAGCATAGGATTAATCCCGAAGCAGAACTTCGATGAATTATTTTGATTAATTAACCATAAAAAAGAGACATGGTTTACGTTAAACCATGCCTCTTCAGAATTCAATAACTACATTTTCTATCTGTTAAATGCTTTTTCCTTGACCTTTGCAGCCTTGCCTTTTTTACCACGAAGGTAATAAAGCTTTGCCCTTCTTACATCCCCCTGCTTCATCACTTTAATACTATCAATCAGAGGTGAAAGAATCGGGAAAACCTTCTCAACGCCTATGCCATAGGAAATTTTCCTTACCATAAATGTCTCACGGGTGCCGCTCCCTCTCCTGCCGATAACGATACCGGTGAATTGCTGGATTCGTTCTTTCTCACCTTCTCTGATCTTCATGTTCACGCTTACTGTATCACCAACCCTGAATGGGGGGATCTCTTTTTTATACTGCTCTTCCACTACGTTCAATGGATTCATCTTTTCCTCCTGCGTTACAGCGAATAATTTATTATTTTACATTCGTTAAGCAATTTAATGTCTACTAATAAGCACTGATTTTCATTCCCCAAGTTTTTATCGGGAATCCGGTATCTTTTATGAACACTGCTTCTGGATTCCTGCTTAAGGAATGCGGAAATGACGTTTTATTCGTAATTTTTCATTATGCTATAAATAATTTAAAATTATCTGTTATCTTCAGATGATATCTCTGCGATCATTTTTTTATCTGAATCATCAAGATCCATCCGGTCCAGCATGTCAGGCCTCACTTTCATCGTTGTCCTTAAAGACTGCTTTCTCCTCCACTGCCTTATCTCCTCATGATTGCCTGAGAGAAGCACATCAGGGACCTTCATCCCTCTGAATTCCCTCGGCCTCGTATATTGAGGATACTCAAGCAGTCCTGATGAAAAGGACTCGTCCTCGATTGACTTTTCATCACCAACCGCACCCGGGACCAGGCGGGTAACGGCATCTATTATAACCAAAGCAGCCAGTTCTCCGCCAGTCATTATATAATCGCCGATCGAGATCTCTTCATCAACGAGATGTTTCACTCTCTCATCAACGCCTTCATAACGGCCGCAAATAAAGGTAACTCGTCTGGTCTCCCCTGAAAGAGATTCAGCCTTTTTCTGATCAAACGGG
>CALZJD010000172.1 GCA_945787795.1 Thermodesulfovibrionia bacterium
CGATATGCAGATCTTCGGCAACAGATTGCAGGAACTCTTCAGGTGAAAGCCGCGGTGTCAGCACTATTGCGATCTCTGCCCGGTCCTTCCACTTTTCCAGAAAGACCTTTAACAGGGTTGTCTTTCCGGTACCCGGATCGCCGATAACAAGGAGAAATCCCTCTTTCTGGTCTATTGCATAATCCATCAGGAGCAGCCCCTCATTGTGGCTGGCTGAAGGATAGTAGTACGCAGGATCAGGGGTTAATTTGAACGGGTCCTCTTTAAGACCGAAGAAATTTAAAAAATCCATGGTTATCCTGTTATTCCTGAAATCAGATCATATATGGGGGATAAAAGTCCCAGAATAATAACAACGAATATCCCTCCTATTACGATAATTATAATAGGTTCTATCAATTTTCCCATTTTTTCTGAAATGTCATCAAGTTTATCCAGAAAGTATGTGGACAGGTTATTCAGCTGTTCGTTGAGATTTCCTGTTGTTTCGCCTATGGATATCATGCGTATGACCATATTGGGGAATAGGCGAACATGTTTTTTCAGGGCATTGCTTATTTTACTGCCGAGCATGATATTGTCCCTTGTATCTACCAGTGCCCGTTTGAAAACTTCATTGTCTACAACTTCTATCATGATATCAAATGCGCGGTCAATGGTCACGCCTGCTGCAACAAGAATTCTGAGCTGCTCAGCAAAGAGTGCAAGCAGCTTGTTATGAAGGATAAGCTTTATGACGGGCATTTTCAGTTTGGCTGCGTCCACATAATACCGTGTCCTGTTATGTGTGGAAAGCAGTTTATAAAGGACATACACACCGGCAGGGATAAGAATAAAAATATACCAGTGCGCGCGGCTGAACGTACTTGCGGTTATCAGCGCCTGGGTGATAGGGGGAAGAGCAATATCCATTGACGTGAAAAGGCCGCTGATTTTTGGGAGTACGTATATAAGCCAGAACAGGAGGGCGCCTGTTGTGCCTACCAGTGCGAAAACAGGATACATCAGGGCCCGTATGATAGCACTTTTCAGGTCTTCCATCCGTTGAAGATGAACGGCTATATCTGTGAGGCTTTCATCGAGCCGGCCGGTTTCTTCTCCAACAGAGATCAGGTTAAGAAAGATATCAGGAAAAAGGTCCTGGTGCTGGGACAGGGCAGCAGAAAAACTTGAGCCAAGCTCTATGGAACTCTTTATATCGAGCAGTTTGGACCTGAATTTTTTATTTTCCACGGTCTCAGCGATATCAGAGATTGAGGTGATCAAAGGCAGCCCTGATCTGAGCATGACAGAGAGATTCTTTGCAAACTCGATGATGTCCTTACCTTTTATACCCCATGACTGTGCCTTTTTCAGATATAAGCTGCTCAGGTGGCCGGACTGCTGGATATTCAGGATGTGAAGACCTGCAGACGAAATGTTGTTGTACGCCAGGTCAAGATCGTTTCCCTCGATCTGTCCCTTGACTATCTCGCCATTATCATCGATAGCCTTGTAAATAAAGAAAGGCATTAATCTATGAGCCTCATTACTTCATCAATGCTTGTAATATGTTCTGTTACTTTTCTGATGCCGGATATTTTTAACGGGATCATCCCGTTCACAAGGGCCGCGTCCTTGAGCTTGTTTAAAGAGGCCCCTTCAGATATCATCTCCTTGATCTCATCATTTACGACCATTATTTCTCCTACCACGGTCCTGCCCATGTATCCTGTGAAGTTGCAGGCATCACATCCTTTGGAGCGGAATGCTGTTTTCAGTTCCTGTGCCCCGAGGTATTTCTTTTCATCCTCAGACAGCTCCAGCGCACGTAACTCCTCGTCGGTCACAGGATGTTCCTCCTTGCATGTACTGCAGAGTTTCCGGATCAGCCTCTGAGCAACAACAGCTAACAAAGAGGATGAAAGCATAAACCTGTCTATATTGAAATCAAGTAGCCTGGGAACAGAAGTAACAGCATTGTTGGTGTGAAGGGTGGATAATACAAGGTGCCCTGTGATTGATGCCCGCACTGCTATTTTTGCTGTTTCTTCGTCCCTAATTTCACCGAGCAGCATAACATCGGGGTCCTGCCGCATAAAGGTCTTGCCAGCCAGGGCAAAGTCATATCCTGTCTTTAGATTAACCGCTGTCTGTTTTACAAAACTGAGCTTATACTCTACAGGGTCCTCAACAGTAAGGACATTGCGCTCGATCAGGTTGACCTCTCTTAAGGCGGCATACAGGGTTGTTGTCTTACCGCTTCCGGTAGGTCCGGTAATGAGAATAATGCCGTGGGGTTTTTTAAAGATGGTGCGCAGCCGTGCAGTGTTGACGGGATCAAACCCAAGGCTGTCTATATTAAGAAGTTGACCTGTGCCGGCCAATACCCTTACAACAATGTTTTCACCATAAATGGTGGGTGTGGTTGAGACGCGCATCTCATATTTTGTATTAAGAAATGTGAGGGAGTATGACCCGTCCTGGGGCAGTCTCTGTTCTGATATGTCCAGCATGGACTGGACCTTGATTCTTGATACAATGCCGTTATGGGCACTCTTGGGCATACAGAATCCGTATTGAAGAACGCCGTCAACCCGGTAAAACACATTAATCGTGTCTGATGCAGGGCTGATATGAATATCGGTCGCCTTTCTCCTGATTCCTTCCATTACCAGATTTTCTGAGAGCTGGGCAACGGTAGGCGCAGGCAGTACGGCAGAATTCTTGATCTCATCGATTGCCTCAGTAATATTCTGCTGTATCGGGTTATCAAGAAAGAAGTAGACTCGTTCAAGGGTTTCATGAAAGCCCACGTTGTCAATCATAAATACCTGTGACTGCTTCCCGGTCATTTTCGACACTGTGTCGATTGCCCGGATATTGGCGGGGTTTGTAATACCTATTTCAACATGGCTGTCAGTCAGGCGCAACGGAATAAAACCGGTCTTTTCAGCCACCTCTTTAGGGATCAGCCTGATGGCTTCTTCGGCAACTGCATATTCGGCAAGATCAACAAAGGGGATCCCTGCCTGTTCTGCCAGGGTCCTTGCGATCTCATTCGATGAAACAAAGCCCAGTTTTATAAGGGCCTCACCTATCATTGTGCCTGTTATCTTCTGATTGGCAAGGGCCAGCCTGAGCCTATCCTCTGTGAGGAGGCCTTTGTTTATTAATACTTCGCCTAACTTCATATAAATTCATTACAGCTTACGCATTGCCGATATCTGTGAAAGGCCGGCCAGGGAAGACGTTATATTATTTATCCTACAATCTTTGGCATTAATATAATGACCAGCTCGGTTTTTTCTTCAGATGTACTCACGCTCCTGAAAGCATGTCCCAGCAAAGGAATGTCGCCCAGCAGGGGGACCTTCTTTTCCCTGACAATTTCCTTCTTGTCTATTAACCCGCCGATGATGATCATCTGTCCGTCCATGACCCTGACCGTCGTGGTCATTTCTCTCAGATCAACTACAGGAAGCTTGATTTCTACAGCAGAACTGTCTTCAGTACTACCGATAGTCTTGGCTTCCAGCTCAACAAGATTGGTTACGATCGGGGTGATTGTTATGGTAATTTCTCCCTCTTTGTTTATATAGGGAACAAGACCGAACATAATACCCGAAAGAATACTGCTGGTCTCAACAGTAAAGGTCCTTACCTGGGAAGTGCCCTCTGTAGTTGTGGTTGTTTCCACCTTGGATATAAAGCTTGTGTTTCTGCCGACACTCAACATAGAGGTCTGTCCATTCATAATATTGATCCTTGGATTGGAGAGTGTCCTAACATCTCCCTGGTCCTGAAGTGCCCGGAGGAGAAAATCGAAATTGTCATTTCCCGTTATATTGATTCTGTAGTTAGGGCCGGTATTATCAACAACATTCGTAAACGCTGATGTGCCGTGGGTTATGTCGCCAATATCCAGACCGCTGACAACATTGGTCCAGTCAATCCCGTACTGCTGGCTTTCTGAAAGCTGGATCTCAATAATGCGGGCCTCGATAAGGACCTGTCTGCTAAATACATTTTTCAGGTTACGTATGTACCCGTCGACCGTTTCAAGTTCTGTTTTGGAAGCAGTGACCATAATGGTGCCTGCCATCCTGTTAATGACAAAACTGGATTGCGTCTTTTTTTCATCTTCTGATGCAAGCAGGGTTTTCAATGACTGCTCAATAGAGTTCCAGAACTGATACGCATCCTTGTCAGTGCCGGATCGCAGGGAAACATCGCCGCTCACAGCGGTCTGTCCCTCTCCTCCTGAAGACGTTCCGCTGAGAATATCGCCTCCTACATTGATCTGATAGTCCTGTATGACACTGGGCTGGCCAATTTCATAAATTTTCGTGTCCATTGCGCTGATGATCAGAACATTGTCCTCGATGGTGTAAAAGTAATTCACTGAATCAAAAATAAGATATGGGAAGCTCCGGATCAACGTCCCGCTGCATAACAAGGTTAAGGTTTGCCGACCGGGCAACCATATACAGCACATCCCTTAAAGGGGTCCTGCGCGCAGCAACAGATACAGTTTTTCTTAAGAGAGGGGAGCTTTCTTCCTTTACCGGAACAAATTCCGGGGTTTCCGGTTCCGGCACCTGTGTAGCAGTGATATTTTTAAAGCGGTCTTCAGCCTGTGCCTCTTTTTCTATAAAATCCTCCTGCTCTTCTGCTGCAGGTGACTGCTGATAATGTGAGCATGAAACAATTAAAAAAAAGGATACCAGGAGCGGGATTACATATCGGTCATGAGTCTGAAACCTGATCATTTTGTGTTCTCCAGATATAACCATTCGGACTCTTTGTCTTTTATCAATACCCTCGCGGCTTCAATTTTCTTGACGTTCATCCCGTTAATCGTGTCACCTTCCCGAACAACCTGTCCGTTAATTATTGCCATTTTAGAGTTGTCACTTATGACTACAAGAGACAAACGTGTATCATTATAGTCTATCTGTTTAACTTTATCATCCCTGGCTTTGACCTGTTTTACGCTGAAATCAAAGGGACCTTTTACGTATTTTGTCATTCCCGTACCCTGCCTTGTTTTGACTGTAAGATCTGATGCCTTAAAATCAAGAAGCAGCTGTTCTGTTTCAGAGAGGCTCTTTTCCATAGGCACCAGACTGGCTGCAACGACAAGGAGAGCGATGATGATCAGAGGAAGCAGAATCATTATTATTGTTTTATTGTCCATTATCTGTGTTGTTCACGAAGCAGGCATTGACAGCGCGCCGGTAAGCATTAATTCAAGTCCGGATACCTGTCCTTTTGATATATAAAGCCGCTCAATTTTATAGTCCGGTATTCCCAGGGTTTCCAGGTAATCTACTGAATTCAACAGGTTTCTATAGTTTCCATGATTTAATTGAATGGTTACAGGAAGCCGTACATTCCCTTTCTTTTTTTCAAAAGAAGACACGGTAATGAGTGCTTCAGGCAGGCGGGACTTGATTCGATCCAGTGTGCTTAATATCTGTCTTTCCGGACTAATGTTAAAAATGTCAAGTCTGTACTGTTTGTCAAAGTAATGCTTCATGGAATCAATATCCCGTACCTGTTCATGTATCCGGCCTGTATTGAGACGCAGTAGCTGCATATCATCAAGCATGTAAGAAAGATGTCTGTTATACCTGTTTGTCAGGACTGACGTAAAGGCCAACACAGCCAGCATAACCCCGCTTATCAGGTATAGCGGATATTTTTTTTTCATGTAATCGAAATAATGTATCATGCCTTTTTATACCTTAACTCGATATTGAAGGATTTATTCCGTATGTTCAACTCCTTGCTCTTTATCTCGACGTTATCAATATCTTTAAGCTTCCTGACAACTGATTCAAATGATGTCTGTAAATCCGTATATGTTTTTACCGTGCTTGAGCCCTGTATGATGATCGTGAATAAGGTATTATTTTTAGTTCTGGCTTCCAATGAATCGAATTTCATTTTTTTAATATTAATGCTGCCAAGGCTGAATAGCAGATCACCCAGTCCGCTTCCGGATGTATTGACATAATCAACAAGGGGTTTTAATTCACGAAGAGTGTCCTTTTTTTGAGAGTACTCCGAATAAATACTCTTTATATCAGCAAGGGCTCCGGAAGCTGCGTTGATCTGTATCTTTTTATCATAGGCATCCTTCCCTTTGTAGAGAGTAAAACCAAAACCAAGACATGCCAGGATTATAAAGACGATAGATGCATAAGACATGTAATGGTTAATCGTGTAAAGATTTTTAAAATCTTTACTCAGGATGTTTTCTGCCTTTGAGGTATAGAGTGATCCAATGGGGAGTAAAAATTTCTCGAACTCCTCTCTGCTGCACGTGATCTCATCCGGCTTAAGAAAAGAGGCAAGGGGAGAAATGGCATGTGTTGATATATTGACCGATTCCGACAGACCTCCCAGCAGAAGGACTGATGAAGGGTTTATCCTTAAATTCTGAAAACAGTAATTTATTGTCATGTTAATATTCTGGATATCAAAGTCAGACAGATCCGGCTCCATTGCATCATAATTTCTTATGAAATGAATATTGCCATTTTTCATGAAAAAGATGCCCATTTCTTTTCCCGTATTTATGGTACCCAGAACAGGCTCTTCAGGTACGGATCGTTTGATGAGCGAGGCAGCTGAGAAAACAGAAGGATAAATTGCCTTTACTGTTTTGTTGTGCTTCTGGAACCGGTCTATTATCTCTATAACTTCATTATTGGTTACAGCAAAATAATAAATCCCCTGTTCAGTCCTGTTTTCGACCCGCTGCTCACCAAGATGAAACGTTATATATGAAAGGTCTTTGCGGGTGGTAACTTTTCTGATTTTTGACTCTATGACTTTATCAAGGTACCTGGGCTTTACCGGAGGGACGGTAAAGGAATCGTGGAAGGTCTCATTAAAACTGCAGGTAACAAGAAATTCAGAGACAGATGACTTTCTTAAATAATCATCGAACTCGGCCTCAGCAATGATTTCTGACTTGAGGATGGAGAGGGTATTCCCCTTAAGAGAGGAGTGAAGAACTTTTACTTCATTGCCTTCAAAACTGACCGCAACGGTCTTAGCCAAAAAGAGCTTCTCCTTATTAAATTCAAATTAGCTTCATTGTAACACAATTCCGGGGTAAGTTGTACAATATACACTATCGTAAATAATACATTGTATATATAAATATGCATGCTACGGGTACTGATTTTATCCAGGTTGCTTTGCTGGAAATAGCTGCGTTAAGCTAATGAAACACGATAACTCTTTAAGAGAATGACAGGCAAAACCAAAATCTGTGAGATCTGTGAAAAAACTTTGGACAAGTGCGAATGCTGTGCTGAGTGCGGCCATATCTGCAGCCGTGACTACGGAGAACTGTACTGTCCAGTCTGTTTTCCAAAACCTTCCGGCAAAGATGAATAAAGAAGAACATTTTATGCAAATGGCATTGAAGGAAGCGGGCCTTGCGTTTGATAAAGGCGAGGTGCCTGTTGGAGCTGTCCTTGTGATTGATGGCAGTGTAGTAGCATCTGCACATAATAACAAGCAAACCTTCGGCGATCCAACTTCTCATGCCGAGCTGCTGGTCGTCAGGGAAGGGGCCATAAAAACAGGAGACTGGCGGTTACACGATGCAACTCTTTATGTAACAAAGGAGCCATGTGTCATGTGTGCAGGCGCAATGATCAATGCCAGAGTCGGAAAGCTTGTATATGGATGCAACGACGAAAGGTTTGGTGCGGTAAATAGCTGCCATCAGCTGCTTCATGATCCTGGCCTGAATCATCAGGTCCGGGTGGTTTCAGGTGTTTTTGAAAGTCAATGCGCAGAGGTTTTAAAGAAGTTTTTTGAACTGCGAAGATGAGGCGTTTAAGCAGGGGTGAGGTAACCCCGCCCTGTTATTGCTTAGAGCTGCCTGCTGAAAACTGATAGCGTTACATGGAGAGGTGCCGGAGTGGTCGAACGGGGCGGTCTCGAAAACCGTTGTGCCGAAAGGTACCCAGGGTTCGAATCCCTGCCTCTCCGCCATGTACCACCATGGCGTGCCATTCACTCTCTGTAGTATATGGCTTTCCGTGAACTCTCAGTAGTACATGGCTCGCCAGTGGATTACACAGGGTGCATGACTAATCTTTTGTACTGACAGAGCGTGTATAATTAATTATTCGTATTAATATGAGGGGACATGGAGGATGTACATGGGAAAAAAAATCACACATGACAGGATGGATGTGCTTGATACACTAAAAAAGGTCTTCGGGTTTCAGTCCTTTCGTCCTAACCAGGAAGAGATTATATCCAGCTTACTAAACCGCAAGGACGTCTTTGCAGTTATGCCTACAGGCGGCGGGAAATCGCTCTGCTACCAGCTCCCTGCCAAAATAATGAAGGGCACGACGGTTGTTATCAGTCCCCTCATTTCCCTGATGAAGGACCAGGTAGACGCTGCACGGGAAAACGGCATCTCCGCTGCCTTTATAAACAGCTCTTTGATGCCGCAGGAGACTTCGTCGGTATTCCGCTCGCTGAGAAACAATTCGCTTGATCTGCTATACATTGCGCCTGAACGTTTTGCCATGCCGGACTTTCTGAAGACATTGCAAAATGTACCCATAGCCCTTTTTGCCATAGATGAAGCACACTGCATATCAGAGTGGGGCCATGACTTCAGGCCTGATTATCTCAGTCTTTCACATATCACCGAAACCTTTTCAGGAGTCCCTGTCGCGGCCTTTACCGCAACGGCCACACAGAAGGTCCAGAACGATATTATCAAAAAAACCAGACTCAGGTCCCCATTTACGATAAGGGCTTCATTTAACCGGCATAATCTTTTCTATCGGGTAGAAAGCAAAAGGGAAGTAAAGACACAGGTTCTCAATATGCTCAGAAAATATCCCGGTGAACCCGGAATTATTTACCGCACAACCCGTGACTCTGTGACTGCCATGGCCGGGATGTTGCAGGACAACGGGATAAAGGCGCTGCCCTATCACGCAGGACTGACACAGGAAGAGCGCAAGACAAATCAGGATTCCTTTAACAGAGATGAAGTGCATGTTATGGTAGCGACGATTGCCTTTGGCATGGGCATTGACAAATCAAATGTCCGTTTTATTATCCATGCTGATCTGCCAAAAAATATCGAAGGGTATTATCAGGAAACCGGACGATCAGGACGTGACGGAGAACCTGCGGAATGCATTCTCTTTTTCGGCAGGGGTGATATCCCGAAAATAAGATATTTCATTGACAGGACAGAAGATCAAAAGGAACGGGAAGTTGCTCTGGAAAAACTGTATCAGGTCGTGAAGTATGCATCGCATAATGTCTGCAGACGCAGGCAGCTGCTCGGATATTTCGATGAAGATTATACGGATGACAACTGTAAGAGCTGCGACATATGCACCGGGAATATTGAAAAAGTTGATGTCACCATCGATGCCCGGAAACTCATGTCAGCCATATCAAGGACAGGCCAGCGTTTTGGTATCATGCACATAATTGAAATTGTTACCGGAGCCAATACAAAGCGGGTGCGGGAGCTGGGGCATGACAAAATCAAGACATACGGTGCAGGAAGAGACAGGGACAGACACCACTGGCGTTTTATCGTAGATGAACTGCTTGCCCAGGAAATCATACATCAGGACGGTGACAGGTATCCTGTACTTAAAATCACTGAGAAGGGGAAAAAAGTCCTTTTTGGCAATGAAAAGGTAAGCGCCCTGAAAAAAGAGGAGCCCAAAAAGAAGAGCCGCGCAGAAGATGGTATAGAATTCAAAGCCTATGATACAGCTCTTTTTGAAAAGCTCCGTGTCCTTCGCAAAGGCCTTGCTGATCAGCAGCATGTTCCTCCCTTCATCATCTTCTCGGACAGGACCCTGCATGATATGTGTCGGCGCTATCCTGTAACTCTATCTGATATGGCAGAGATCACCGGTGTCGGCGCTGCCAAGCTTGAGCGCTATGGAGAAGAATTCATAAAGGCGGTCAGTACATATACATCTGAAAATCCGGAAGTTCTCACCACTGCAAAGCCCTCATGTGCTTCCCCTGTCAGTCCGGTCCGGAAAAAGATAACAGGAGAGACAATTGAGAAGACATTTGAGCTTTTATCTCAGGGATTTTCAATAGAGAAAATTGCAGAGAACCGTAATCTGGCTGAATCAACCATAGCGGGACATATCGAACAGTTAATAATGGACGGACGTGAGATAGATATGGACCTCCTTGTTGAGCGATCAAGGCAGGAGAAAATAGAAAAGATATTCCTGTCTCTTCAGTCATGGCAGCTCAAACCTGTTATCGAGCACTTTAATGGCTCTGTCAGCTACGAAGAAGCAAAATATGTAAGGGCATGGATGCGGCGTAAAAAGTAGATCGCAAAGGGTCCAAGGGTAAGGGATCCAGGGGTCAAGGGATCAGATTTATGGGCACGGTATGGATCCATCCATCTGTCATGACAAAAAAGCCGGGATAGTTGAAACTTGAATGGCTAAAGTTATAAAGTAATAGGTTACGTAAATTCGAGTCTATAAGACTGATTAGCGTTGTATGTCACATTATTGTTTTGTTTCTTTAGCTTAGAGCTGATCGCGAACAGCCTGTAGCTAAACTGGAGAGGTGTCCGAGCGGCTGAAGGAGCACGACTGGAAATCGTGTAGGCGTTCATAGCGTCTCGAGGGTTCAAATCCCTCCCTCTCCGCCA
>CALZJD010000173.1 GCA_945787795.1 Thermodesulfovibrionia bacterium
AAATTTCTTAAGATCGCCGGTCTCACCGGACTGGGACTGAGTCTGAATGCAAATGACTTTATATTAATGAGTCCTGCCGAGGCTTCAGGCGGGCATTCTTTGCCGAGTTCAGGGGAAAGATTGGGAATGGCAATAGATGTGCACAAACTGACAGACACGGATTATGCGAGAATTACCGATGCCTGTCATACTGTTCACAACGTTCCCACACTCATTTCTGAGAAGAATAACGTGAAGAACGAGGTGAAATGGATCTGGACAGATACATACAATCATACGTTTCCTGAACAGATAAATGATTATCATCCAGAGTCTTTGAGGAATAAGACTTTTCCTCTGTTGTGTAACCACTGTGATAAGCCGCCATGTGTCAGGGTCTGTCCTACCAAGGCCACGTTTAAGGCAAAAAATGGAATGGTAGTACAGGACCCGCACCGTTGCATCGGCTGCCGGTTCTGTATGGCAGGATGCCCCTATGGATCAAGGAGCTTTAACTGGGTAGACCCAAGGCCTTACATACCAAAGCGGAACCCTGACTTTCCGACCCGTACGATCGGAGTAGTTGAGAAATGTTCGTTTTGTCCGGAAAGACTGGCAAGGGGTCAGCAGCCGGCCTGTGTTGAGGTATCAAACGGGAACATGATTTTCGGCAACCTGGCTGATTCACATTCAGAAATAAGAAAAGTTCTCAGTACACACTTCACTCTGCGTCGTAAACCAACGTTAGGGACGATGCCGAGTGTGTTTTACATAATAGGAGGTGAAGACTATGCTGGATAGGGCACTGCAAGGCGGTAAAACATACTGGACACTTATTATCGTTCTGGCTTCGATTGCCGGAGCAGGGACACTGGCATATCTTTATCAGTTTAATAACGGTCTGGGAGTCACGGGCATGAGCAGGGACGTCTCGTGGGGTTTTTATATCTCACAATTCACCTTTCTTGTTGGTGTCGCTGCATCAGCTGTCATGCTGGTCATTCCCTATTATCTTCATGACTATAAGAAGTTCGGCAAGATAGTTATTCTTGGTGAGTTTCTGGCTGTAGCTTCAGTCACGATGTGCATGCTCTTTATCTTTGTTGATATGGGACAGCCCATGAGGATACTGAATGTAATTATCCATCCAACCCCGAACTCGATTCTGTTCTGGGACGCGACCGTTCTTAATGGATATCTCTTTCTGAATATTGTGATCGGATGGACAACATTGCATGCTGAAAAGAAGCAGGCCCCGCCGCCGACATGGGTGAAGCCTCTCATCTATCTGTCCATCCCATGGGCAGTCAGTATTCATACGGTTACGGCGTTTCTTTATGCCGGTATTCCGGGCAGACATTTCTGGCTAACTGCAATCATGGCAGCACGGTTTCTGGCATCTGCCTTTGCAGCCGGACCTGCATTGCTTATCATCCTTGCACTGATATTAAGGAAATACACAAAGTTTGATCCGGGCAAGGAACCGATTCGAGCTGTTGCTAAAATAGTTACGTATGCAATGTGCGCAAATGTGTTTTTTATTCTTCTGGAAGTGTTCACTGCATTTTATAGTGGAATTCCGGGTCATATGCATGCCTTTGAATACCTCTTCGCAGGAATTGATGGTCATGGCAAGCTGGTTCCATTGATGTGGATTTCAGCTATATTTGCTGTTGTTTCACTGATTATGCTTATTCCTCCAAAAATCAGGAATAACGAGTCAAACCTGGTCAAGGCCTGTGTCCTTGTGTTTATCTCATTGTGGATAGACAAAGGATTTGGCTTGGTCATCGGCGGGTTTGTACCAAATCATTTTGGTACAGTTACTGAATACTGGCCGACTCTGATCGAGACGATTATAACACTCGGCGTCTGGGCAATCGGATTTCTGACCCTTACAATACTCTATAAAGTGGCGATTTCTGTAAGAGAGGAATTAGGGACGGTAAAGTCTGAGTATTAGGATTTATTGAATTAATTTGTGAAGGCGGTATGCTCAGGCTTGCCGCCTTTTTTTTGTTTGTTATATCGTTTAATTCCCCAGTAAAAAGAATTATCATAACCCCTCTGCCTCTCCCCTTGGTAAGGGGAGAATTTACCTGTACGAGCTTTATCCTCTCCTTACCACGGAGGGGCATGGGGAGGTCATTTTCCGGATTTATTACTCAACCTGATCAATTATTTCCTTTATCCTGATCTTTCCTTTAACAAACATCTCTTTTTTATCCTTGGGCAGCTTCTTCACTTTTGCTTCAACTTTTGATGTCAGGCTTTTATTCCCGATTTTCTTTTTCAGGGCCAGTTTTAAAGGGGCCTTTCCTCTGAGGTACTTCGATCCTTTTCTATCATTACCCTGATGCTCCTTAAACCTTCTCATTACATCTGTTGTTATGCCTGTGTACAGGCTGTTATCTTTACACCTTATTAGATATAAGAACCAGGTTTTCATCTTATGGGGATTTTGCTCCAAGCCAGATTGTGTGGCGTGCCCTTCCGCTCGGTCCTCGCGCACGTACCCTTTTTTCTTCCACCATAAAGCCGGCTGACTGCATACGCTTTGGAAATGCCTTATCAGGACCGGCAGACCACACTGCCAGTACCCCTTCAGGTTTAAGCGCTGTATAAGCTGATGTTAGTCCGGCGCCGGAGTATAGCCAATCGTTTCTATAGCGGGTAAGACCCTCAGGCCCATTATCAACATCCAGTAAGATAGCGTTATAGGTGTGGTGGTCTGAATTAATAATTTTTGCAACATCAATTTCTCTGACAGTGACCCTGTTATCTTGGAGAGGATCACCCGCCAGGTCAGCAAGGGCCCCGCGGTTCCACTCTACTACAGTTGGTACAATTTCAGCCACGGTAATGAGAGTATCATCTTTTGAATATTTTAAAGCAGCTGCCAGGGTAAAACCCATTCCAAGACCGCCGATCAGCAAGTGTGGGTGGGATTGCGGAGCTATTTTTCTACAGGCAAGCTCGGCAAGACTGTCCTCTGATGCATGGACACGGCTGTTCATGAGTTCAGCACCACCTACCCTGATAGAGTATTCATCACCGCGTCTGTACAGGCAGAGGTCCTTTTTTTGTCCAGGTATTTTAGCGCTGTCGAGAAACTCCCAGGGGATCATGAGTGATACATATTCCTTTTCTGCTTTGGCATTCCTTTATTATCCTACTGTTTTCGTTAATTCTTTGTCTTGAGATAAAACCTTTACCTAGTAAAAAACTAAATAATTAGAGGAATAATGCCGATAAGATTACATATTAATTAAACTGAGCACATTTTGGCCTTAAGAACGTATAGCAGGAGAAGTAAGAGAAAATGAATAAAAAGATGGAAAAAAATATTTTTCAGGAAGAAACAGCAGAACGTCCTTCAAGGAAATCTGTTCAGTTTCCCACGTATTTAATTGTAGGTGACAACAGGTATGCCGGCAATATAATGAATATATCAAAGAGCGGCGTCGCACTATTTGTGGATACCCATTTCCCTGAAAAAACCATAGATTGTAAAAAAAGAGAAATCCTTACCCTTGAGGTACAATCTCCACTTGGAAAATTAATAAAGTTGAAGTGCAAGATCATATGGCTCCGCTTTCAACCGCATTCGGAAGGCCTTACCACCAGCATGGGAATGGAAATTATAGATCCGCCAGAAGATTTCATAAATTTGTTTAACAATTTATAGGACATGCATCAAATTATTTCAGCAGTCTATAAGTCCGCTTGATCTTTTACCGGGATTAACTTTACATTAAAAAAAAATCAGGATCGAATATGGATTAACCCGCATATTGCATGAAGGCGGCCGAGAAATCAATAAGATTGGTTATTATATCAAGGTATTATGGGTGATTATTTAGTTTGCAGCCCGGTAACACTTTGTGCCTATTCGGTTTCAGGGCAAATCTCGCGTTCTGCTGCGGAGTAGTTCAATTTGCATTGCCTCTTCACTACTTTCCCTTACATGGGACAGGGTAGGTTGTTCTGAATTGTTTATCCGGCCATTGTTTACTTGCATCGAAGCAGGTTACGATACCAACTCCCTGCATCCAGAATCCATGTGGATTGAGAGGTTTAGATGACGACAGGTCAGGATTAACCCCGGTTCGAATTTCAAAATGCAGGTGCGGGAAGCCTCCTGCCAGCAGTCCTGTACTTCCCATTGTGCCGATCTGCTGTCCTTGAATCACTTTATCGCCTTTTTTCACCAGCCGTTTATCAAGGTGCACATACCTGCTAAGTATGAAATGAGCATTTTTGTCTTTACCATGGTTTATCAATATACGATTGCCAAAGAGAGGTCTGTAAAATGAGCTTAAAACAACTCCGGATGCAGCAGCTATTATTGGTGTTCCCCTTTTTCCGATAATGTCTATTCCTTCATGGTTATGGTGAGATATTGAAGGTGCATTTTCCGGTATGAAAACAGTTTTGGCATCCATTCTGTCGAGTTCAGCATCAGATGAGACATATCCGTACGGTTGAATAAACATGTTAGCACAGCCGGTCAGCACAAGCAGTAACATTATATATAAGAGGATTGCAATTTTCACTATACTAAACTGTCGAGGGATCTTCAGGGGGGAGCTTTCTTTCATCAAAGGGCATGACCCCCAGCTGGGTCATGACAGATTCAACATTCTTAAGAAGTTCACTGTAATCATAATCCGGCATCTCATGTTTAATTGCTTCTTCCACTAATGTATTGAAGTCATCATAATCAAGAGTATCATCAAGTTTTCCGGAGCGTCTCAGTATTCTGTAAATTGCTGCATCATCATTTAAAGAGTCATTTTCATGTATGACCAGAGTTTTTGTTCTCTCCGGAGAAGCAACATACCACTGAAGAGCTGATACCAGGGCATCAGAAAGCGTTATTATCCCAAGGGATATCTTGCCCTGATGCAGTCTTCGTCTGCCGCAGCGGATATGCAATTTTGCCCTTTGCAGAGGACCTGCTTCAGGGCCCAGAGCATCTTCATCCATTAATCCAAAATGTGGCATATTTTATTATGGGGACATATACATTAAGGGATGTGTCCCTGATTCACATTCTCATTGCCCCAGCTGCCTGAATTTTTCCAGCAGAATATCAAGTGTATTACGGTCAAGCTTATTTAGTTCAACAAGTATCTCACCTATGGGAGGACGTCCCTCCTTCTGAATATTGAGCAATACATCTACCGATTCTTTTGACAGATACCCCAGTTCAACAGCTACTTCTCCAAATCTTTTTGATGAGTTTACCTGGGCATTAAGAATAGCGAAGATTTTTTGCATGGTGAGCATATTATTCTTAAGAGCAAGCTGTCCTATCTGGGTTGTTCTTTCCTTCTGGATATTCAGGGCTTCAACAACATCTGATTCATTAACGGCATGTTCATTTACCAGAAATTGACCAAATAACAACTCAGGATTATTCGATGTTCCCTTTGTATGTTCCAAAATGACTTCCTCTTCTCCTGATGTTTAACAAATACATACTCACTTTACCATACTGGTAAGCAGATTCAGATTATTTTAGATGAAAGATAATAAATAATCCAGAAATGATTATTGCATGCCCGGAGGAGAAGAATGATGTTATGATTTAAGAATCATCTGATTGGTACCCGACCTTGTTTCCCCTACGGAACTTACGCGTATGGCAGGAAGGTCATGCACAGGACACTTGTTTTCGCATATGCCGCATCCGATACAGAGCTCAGGTTCAACATGGGGAAGCTTGAGAAATTTCTTTTTACCGTTCCGTAATTCCATTTCAATATTCTTAAACCATATAGCTTTTGGAGACACAGGACAGACCTCTTCACATACGATACATTCTGTATGCATTGCCCAGGGAAGGCAGCGGCCCCTGTCATA
>CALZJD010000174.1 GCA_945787795.1 Thermodesulfovibrionia bacterium
GTCGATATGGACTTCTTCGCCATTGCCTTTGTCTATATAGATACCCGCGTAATACGTGTTATCCACGATTTCGGTAATCATGATTTTTGTTACCTGCATATTGACCCCGGTGATCACATTCTTGACCAGGTCATGGGTAAGGGGACGGGGTGTTACAATCTTACCAAGGGCAAGTGCGATCGAATCAGCCTCTGGTTTCCCGATCCATATGGGCAAGGTATTATTACCGTTCACCTCTTTAAGCAGAAGAATGTACATATTACTTCTGGGATCAAAAAGTAATCCCTCTATCTTCATCTGTTTTACCAATTAATTGCTCCTCACGTTGAAAATCATGTTTACTATAATAACTCAACCAAAAATGTTTTTTCTACGACAATATCACAGGATACGTTCTATGGAAAATTCCGGAGAGAATCAGGCCATATATTATTGATTACAGGATTATTCAATAGTAATCAGCTGTTTGTAAATGAAGTTATCTTTGGTTTGCAGTCCTTCAGGCTTTTTAATATGTCCTTCTGGGTTACCACTGCAGTTCCCACTTTTGTTACAACGACGCCTGCAGCATGATTTGCTATGATTGCCGATTCTTTCAGAGAAGCACCGCTTGCATGACTTAAGGTCAGGGCCGCGATTACCGTATCGCCTGCACCACTGACGTCATAGACTTCCTGGGCGCAGGTAGGTATATGGGTCACCTTTCCGCTCTTTTCAAAGAGAGACATGCCTTCGTCACCTCTCGTGATCATGACGGCTTTGCACTGCAGCTTCTTCAGCAGTAATTTCCCGGCCGCAAGCAGGGTCTTTTCATCGCTAATATCAATACCGGTGCCAAATGAAGCCTCATTAATATTGGGGGTAATGAGGCTGACGCCATTATAGTAATTAAAGTGCCCGATTTTGGGATCAGCAGTTATAAACTTTTTAGGGCCGGCCAGTTCAATTATTTTCTTTATGAGCCCCTTTGTAATTAATCCCTTGCAGTAGTCAGATATTATGATTCCTTTAATGTGCGGCAGACATGACTGAATATACTCAAGAATGAGTGACATTGTTGATCTGCTGATGTCTGATTTGATTTCCCGGTCAAACCGGACGACCTGCTGGCTGTGCGCTATCACCCTGGTTTTGACTGTTGTCGGCCGCTTCCCGTCTACAACAATACCGCTGGTATCAAAACCAATTTCTTTGAACTTGTTTGTCAGAATCTTTCCAACATCGTCCCTGCCTATGGTACCAGCTATAAAAATCTTTCCGCCCAGAGACTGGACATTGTGTGCCACATTGGCCGCTCCGCCAAGAAGGAGGGTCTCCTCGTTGACTTCCACAACAGGTACCGGCGCTTCAGGAGATATCCTTTTGACTTTACCATAAATGTACTGGTCAACCATAAGGTCACCCACAACCAGAATACCTGTATTGCTGAATCTTCTGAATAGTTCTTTCATAATCTGTTGATTTTCTCAATAAATGTATCATGTAATCACGTTCTTTGGCAACTTAATTCCAAATAATTGCCTTGCCGGCTATAGATAACAACGGGTTTTGCCGAATAAAGTTAGAGAATGTATTAAACTGCACTCAGCTGTTTATATAATGTAAGGGAAGTCAAACAGGGCAGGAACCGGCAAGCCCGGATTATTGTTAATACTATTATTTTATGACATAATACATCTATGAAAATTCTCTGTAAATGCTTGATTCCTGCACTGAGTCTATCACTGCTGTTCTCCTGTGCAACATCGAAACAAACTCTGTCAGGCGACGCTGAAAAGGCCTATTATAACTATATGGTTGCTGTTGATTCTGAACTGTCTCATGACTGGAAAAAGGCACTGAAGCATTTAAAACTGGCTCTGGAAGAAGACAAATCTTCTGTTTATCTCAGGTCTGAGATCAGTCATGTATACCTGAGGATGGATATGCCTGACGAAGCCATTCAGGCAGCAGAAGAGGCGCTGAAGTTATCACCAGATTATGAGCCGGCCCTGATGATACTGGCCACCTTATATGCCCGTCAACCGGACCATGCAAAAGCTATTGACATGTATCAGAGGCTGATCAGCTTAGACCCTGATAATACCCAGATATATATTCATCTCGCCTATTTGTACAGGATCAGCAATAAATTTGATATGGCGGTCCAGACATTGCAGGATGTTATTAAAAGGGACCCCTACAGCGCCACAGCAAGATATTATCTTGGAAAAATATATGTAGAGAACAAGGATCATGAGCTTGCAATTATTGAACTTGAAAAGGCTGTTGAGATAGATTCCCGGCTCTGGGATGGTTTTTATACGCTGGGACTTGCCTACGAAAATATTGATAAGGTTGATATTGCCATAGAGAATTATGAAAAATCCCTTGAATTAAATCCGATGTATACCGAGGCGAGGAAGAGACTGGCCGCTCTTTACTTTAAGCAGGGAAGGGTTGACGCGGTTATTGATCAACTGACAGAGATTATGCAGTCTGAACCGGGTAATCTCAAGGTCATAGGCATGCTTGCAAATATGTATGCTGATAATAAGCAATTTGAAAAGGCGGAAGAGGAACTCAGGAAAATTATCAAAGCTGACTCTGAAAATACAAATGCAATATTTCTGCTGGCAAAAATCCTGGGAGTTTTGGGCAGGAATGATGAGGCGATCGAGCAGTATGAGCGTCTCATCACGCTGATGCCGGGTAACGCGGACATTTATTTTTATCTGGGCCAGGTCCACATACAAAATAAGGACTTTGAAAAAGCAGAAGACGTATTCAAGCAGGCCCTGTCTTTTGAACCGGAAAATGATGATATACTTTTCAGTATTGCGGTGGTATACGAAAAGATGACGAGCATTCCCAAAATGTTCAACTATCTCAAAAGGACCATCGAAATAAATCCAGAGCATGTTGACGCGCTTAATTATCTTGGATACTCATATGCCGACAGGGGGATTCATCTGGATGAAGCTCTGGATCTGATCAAAAAAGCCGTATCTATCGAACCTGATCAGGGATATATTCGAGACAGTCTGGGCTGGGTTTACTATAAAAAAGGCATGTATGCCGAGGCCCTTACAGAAATTAAAAAGGCATCGGAGATAGAGAAAGAAGACCCCGTGATTCTAGAACATCTAGGAGACGTCTATATCAAGCTTGACAATAAAGAGGCTGCTATAAAAGCATGGGAAGCATCTCTGGAGTTTCACGAAAAAGAAGAAGGCCTCAGAGAGAGAATACAGGAGAAGATAGAAAACCTCAGAAAGGGCAGTAGATAGTAGTCAGTAGTAAGTAGTAAGGGCAAAGAAACTACCATGCTTTACCTTTCCTAACTCCCAACTCCTAACTCCTAACTACCATCTACTGTTTACCGTCTACCGTCTACTAAATATGCTTACCCTAAAAGCCTATGCAAAGATAAACTGGTTTTTAAAGATCCTTGGCCGTCGTGCTGACGGGTTCCATGAAATAGAAAGCCTTATCCAGAAAATATCTCTTCATGATCTTCTGAACATCTCCCCTTTCCATGAACTGAAAGTAACTGCAGATGTGGGAATACCTGAAAAGGAAAATCTTGTGTATAAGGCTGCCAGTTTATTGAAAAGTACCTGTTCGGTCAAAACAGGCGCTCATATGGAGCTGCGCAAAAATATTCCGGCAGGTGCAGGTCTTGGCGGGGGAAGCAGTGATGCAGCGGCAACTCTTATGGGGCTTAATCAACTGTGGTCACTGGGGCTTTCTCCTGAATCACTCAGGAACATAGCTGCGAAGCTTGGATCGGATGTACCTTTTTTCCTGTATGGCCCGGCATCCTTTGCCTGTGGCAGGGGAGAAAAACTGACTCCGTGCAGGGCAGCAAAAAAGCTGCATATTCTGCTGGTTAAGCCGCCTTTTGAGGTTTCAACCGCATGGGCATATAAGAACCTGAAAAAGACCAGATTACCAATCAATGAAGCTTTTCACACAGAAAAATCAGGAACATTGCCTGACGGCCTGCAAAAGTTGACAAAAAAAACAGAAAAAGTAAATAATATTAAGCTTTTAATCCGGAATATCGAGAACGCTCAGTTTAGTGCCATTTCCGGGTCTGAACTGAATGATCTGGAGTCTGTTACCATCAGGGAATTCCATGTAATAGCTGAAATTAAAGAAAGGCTTCTTGAACTCGGCGCTGAATTTTCTTTGATGAGCGGTAGCGGTTCAACAGTATTCGGGGTGTTCAGATCAGAGGAGAGGGTTGAGTCAGCATCAAAAGATTTTCAGGGATTCTGGACGGCAGCAGTACATACAATAACCGATTGAACGAACATAAAAATGGTTTTGGGGCGTCGTCAAGCGGTAAGACACATGGTTTTGGTCCATGCATTCGGGGGTTCGAATCCT
>CALZJD010000175.1 GCA_945787795.1 Thermodesulfovibrionia bacterium
TGAACATATGTATATTTTCCTTAATCAGAACTGATCATTGAGTCTGGTCTTATCCTGGTTTGCAACTACAACAAGGATAAATTTTTCAGGGTCGAGATATGTATTTGCTACTCTTTGTACATCTTCTCTTGATACTTTATTTATAAAAGCAGGATAATCATCAATATAGCGGACGCCAAGCTTGTAAAATTCCACGGCAACAAGAAAATTTGCTATACGGCTGCTCGTCTCTATTCTCATCGGGAAGCTGCCTGTGAGAAAGGCCTGTGCGTCAGATAACTCCTGATCAGTTACAGGCACGTTTCTGATTTTTTTTATCTCTTTCAGGATTTCCTCTATCGCTGTATTGGCTGATTCATTTTTTGTCTGCAGAGCAACCTGAAAGCTTCCTCCCAGTCTGTCAGCGCTAAAAAAGCTTTGGATATCATATACAAGTCCCTTCTCCTCCCTGATATTCTGCATAAGTCTTGAGGCAAAGCCTCCTCCACCCAGAATATAATTCATGACTGATATGGCATAATAATCCGGATTGTCTCTGCTCACTCCTATATGACCAAGTCTTATTGTTGCCTGGGTCAGGTCTTTATCGATCTTTATGGTTTCCCTTTTCCTCACAGTTTCTATCTGCGGAAGAGAAATCCCGGCAGGTTTTTTTGTACCCCATTTTGAAAAATATTTCTCAAGCAGCTTTTCCACTTCTTCAGGTACCACATCACCGACAACAGACATAACAGAGTTTTCAGGGACATAATAAGTTGCATGAAACTCGATGAGGTCTTCTCTCGTGATGTTGTCAATTGACTCGGCTGTGCCTGATATTAAACGTCCATAAGGATGAGAGCCGAACAGGGCTTTCTTGAATTCCCGTGAGGCCAGAAATCCCGGGTCCTCTTCCTGTGCCTTTAGACTGCCTTTTACCCTTTCTTTTTTCTTATTAAATTTATCTTCAGGGAAAACCGGATTCAATATGACATCAGACAGAAGATCAAAACCAAGGTCAATGTCCTTTTTCAGTACAGAGAGAGATGCAGAATTATAATCATCTCCTCCTGAAGCCCCGATATCACCTCCCACAAACTCTATCGACTCACTGATCTGCTCTGACGTTCTGCGGGTTGTTCCTTCGGTGAGAAGAGATGCAACAAGACTGGACAGGCCGGCCTTTTCTGCGGGCTCCAGCAGGTTTCCCGCATTCATTCCCAGCGACACCTTAACAACCGGCAGGTTATGTCTTTCAGCTATTAAAAGGATAAGACCATTGTCCAGGACTTTTCTTTTAACATCAAGTGCATCTGAGTGATGCGGCAACAGAACATAAAAGAAGGTGATAATTATAGTAGCCGTGAGTATTCTCTTAAGCAATAATTTTTCCATAATATTCCAAAACTGATAAAGCGGCAATATTAATTTGCCGCCATTGAATCATTTACCTGATGACCTGCTTTACTGTTCCTGCTTTTTAAGGGTATCAATATTCCAACTGTTCTTTTATCTTCTATGAGGTATTTTTTTGCTACCCGCTGGACATCTCCCGGGGTAACAGCCCTGATACCATCGAGATATCTGTCCTTGAGCTGCCAGTCACCTATCATCTCGAATTCAGCTATTAACATGGCCTGGTAATAGATCGAATCCTGGCTCATGATAAAGTCTGCCTCAATCTGGTTTTTGGCCTTCTGGACCTCTCTCTCTGCAGGTATCTCTTTTTTTATCCTGTCGATTTCATGATAGAGGGCATTTTCCACATCTTCAATTTTTACTCCGGGTAATGCCGTACCATACATATAGAACACAAAGGGATACCGATAGGTACTGCTGTAAGAGGCTCCGGCTGACAGTGCTATCCTCTGCTCATCAATCAGGCTCTTATATATACGTGCGCTCTTACCCCCTGACAGCACCATTGAGAGCACATCAAGAGCGTAACTGTCATCATCCAGAATATTAGGCGTCTTATAGACACTAAGAACATAGGGCAGTTCCGCTTCTTTTTTAACATATATCCGCCTTTCCCCTCTCTGTTCCGGTTCCCTGATCTCAAGCTTTCTGATTTCAGGCCCCCTTGGTATGGGACCGAATTCTTTCCTGATCTTTTCCATAACTGTGTTCACTTCGATATTTCCCCCTGCAACGATAAAGGCATTGTTCGGTACATACTTACTTCTGTAATATTCCCACAGATCATCCCTGCTAATTGTCTGCAGGTCAGACATCCAGCCTATGACAGGCCATCGGTAGGGATGATTTTTAAACGCCGTAGCCAGGACCTCTTCATACACGAGACGCTGGGGATCATCTTCATAACGCATCCTGCGCTCTTCCATAACTACATCTCTTTCAGACATGGTTTCATCAGGGTCCATGATCAAATTGCGCATCCTGTCAGCTTCGAGCGTAATAGAAAGATGCAGTCTGTCAGGCGCAAGCTTCTGAAAGTAATACACAAAATCCTTGCTTGTCCCTGCGTTATCCACACCCCCTGCCCTTTTTATGATTTTTGAAAACTCTTTCGGCCCGTAATCAGGGGTCCCCTTAAACATCATATGTTCCAGAAGATGACTCAGCCCGGTCTTTCCAATCTGCTCATTAATGGAACCGGCATTATACCAGATCTGAAAAACCGCAAGAGTGGCAGCAGGGTCTTTTATAGCAAATACCTTTAGGCCATTGGGCAGTGTTTCTTCATATAACGTGCTTCCCTTGATTGCTTTTGCATCTGCAAAAACATAAGAATTCCCGATCAGGATAAATACTAAAATTATATATACTATTATTTTCTTCATAACTCCGAATATTAACAAAGATGCAAATTACAGGTCAATGCTTACGTAATGGCTACTATAAGCACTTACATGTATTCAAAAACTTTTCATAACTTGTTTGAGGAAGGGGCCAAGGGTTCAAGTGAAAGGAAGAAAGACAACCTCCCCTTGCCCCTCCTTAGTAAGGAGGGGATTTTTTATTCTCCCCTTTATAAGGGGAGATACAGAGGAGTATTGATAAATCTTTTATCTGTTCCCTTGACCTCTTTTTCAAAAAAAGCAGCCAAGCATGGTGTAAACCTGGCTGCTTAAGACAGTAGTTACATCATAGTGTAAATGCTACCAGCAATGTCCATTATTGCCTGCTCTTCCCATAGCTGTTCTGGGGGCTTTCTCTCTGATGCTGTCCTCCAGACCGTAAATCTCTTTTTCAATTTTTTTCAGAGTCTCATCTGACGTATCAGAGTTACGGCTCATTTCCATATATTCAAACCTTTTGTTGTGCAGCTCTTTTCTCATCTCTTTTGTTTCATCCAGAAATTTCTGATTGCCCTCGAATCCGGCACCATCACGATCCATCATATGTCTGCCATATCCCTGTCCCATCATATGGTTTCCATATCCCGGACCCATCATGTGTCCTCCATATCCCTGTCCCATCATGTGTCCTCCACCCCGGCCATCATAACCGGGACCATGTGCATAGGCAAAGGCACCGACCGCAAAAATTAAAGCAACAGTAACTCCAATTATCATTTTTTTCATTTTATATCTCCTTAAAAATAAAATTAGTTATCTAGAGCAGAGTTAGTCTCCTCTGTATTATCAGTTAAGCTCATCCTGCAAAGACTCCTCCTTTCTATTCAGGCAGGATTTAATTTCATTACGTCAACAGTTTATTTGAGTTGTTTGAAGAAAAGATGAATAAAATATGAAAACATTATGAAGGAGTATATGATAACCCTGAAACAGAGATGCGAGGAATTCTTTTGAATATATAAAATACAGTAATCACAAATTCATGGCAAAATTTCAATATTCGTATTTTTATGTTTTTTCCTATAAAATAAATAGCACTATTCTCATTCCCTATGAAAGGACCTTACGTGATTCACATTAGAAAGCAGTTTTTATTTTTTGCCTTTCTCATATCCATCCTGACAGCAGGCACGTACGCATGCCAGATGGACAAGACAGATAAACCGGGCAAAGACACTTCTTCTCCCGGGACCAAACTGGACTCCAGTGTTGCTGGTTTGATCGAATCGATGAACCTTTATACGTTCAATGAGATAATCAATGCGCCGGACTTCGAGCTTATGTCAGTGGCCGGTGAGAAAGTCAGTCTTGGCCAGCACCGCGGGAAAGTCATCCTGCTGAGTTTCTGGACCACATGGTGACCCTGGTGCAGGAAGGAGTTGCCTTCCCTGGAGAGTCTGCACCAGCAGTTTAAAGATGATCCCTTTGTCATTCTTGCCATAGATATAAAGGAAAGCAAAGATGCCGTATTAAAATCAGTGCGCAGAAATGGTCTTTCCTATATCAACTTACTGGATACAGACGGTGAGGTAAGTGCCCAGTATGG
>CALZJD010000176.1 GCA_945787795.1 Thermodesulfovibrionia bacterium
GGAAATCTTGTATGTGATGCAACATGCCCCCACGTTGCCAGGGCCCATGCCATCATAAAAAGGGGGATAAGCCAGGGTTATACGGCAATTATAATCGGAGACAAGGGACATGCCGAGGTGAATGGACTGCTCGGATATGCTGCAGGTAATGGGTATGTTGTTGAATCTGCATCTGATGTGAAAGATTTACCCCGGATTGAAAAGGCCTGCATTGTTGCACAGACCACACAGGACAGAAAGAACTTTGATGAGATAGTAGCGGCAGTACGGAAAAGAGTGTCTGATGTTCAGATATATGACACGATTTGCGATTCAACGAACATGAGACAAAAAGAGGTGCGGGAGCTTGCGCAGGAAGTCGATGCCATGGTTATAGTGGGGGGGAAAAACAGCGCCAATACCCAAAGGCTGCATGAAATATCACAGTCAACCGGTGTGCCTTCATTTCATATAGAGGGAGAAGATGAGCTTGCATCGCTGGGTCTTGAACAGTATGAAAATATCGGTGTTATGGCAGGGGCCTCTACTCCGAACTGGGTCATCAATAAGGTGTTAGACAGAATAAAGCGTCTAAAAAAAATGAGGCAGCATGCATTATTAAGTCTGATGGAGAAGGCAGGGGATTTTATTATAGGAAGCAGTCTATACCTGAGTCTCGGCGCTGTCAGCATAGGGTATGCAAGTCTGGTTTTTCAGGGGATCAAGCCAACAAAAACCATTTTGTCGATCATTTTTCTGTATATTTTTAGTGTTCATATTTTCAACAGATACACGGAAAAGGCTGAAGGCGAGTTCTATGACTCAATCAGGTCAAGGTTATTTAATACGTATGGCAAGACATTTATTGCCACTGCAATACTCGCATCACTCATCTCCCTGTACCTGTCCTTTCTGCTCGGCCTGGGAGAATTTGTATTCCTTTTGTTCTCCTATATGATGGGAATTATTTACAGCTTGAGGATTGTACCTGAGAGACTGCACCATATTACCGAATATAAGCGACTCAAGGACTTTCCCGGATCAAAGGATGTGTTTGTTGCCCTGGCTTGGGCATGGGTCATTGTGCTGATTCCCAACCTGAATCAGGATGCTTTTTTTACCTATACGTCCCTGTCTATCATGGCCTATATTATTTCCACTGTATTTATAAGGTCAGTAATATTTGATGTTGTAGGCATTGAGGGGGACAGGATAGTAGGAAGAGAGACAATCCCCATACTTATCGGACCGAAACGCACGGAAATCATGCTTCTCATTATTACTATAATCATAGGTGTCTCTATGGGCCTGTCAGCGGTTTTTGGTCTCGTGCCTTCACTCAGTTATTATTTTATTTTAACTCCTGTTTTAATGGTGACATGTCTTTACATTATTCAGAAGCAGCACATGCAGGCGAACAGGCTGTTTGAGGTGATAATAGACAGTTTATTTATTATTACTGGACTCGTTACCTATCTATGGCAGGTTATGTAATTTGCTGCATCCCGGGTCGTTTAATGTTAATGCCGTTCTTAACCGAAATAATGCGGAGACTGCTCAGATAATTAGATGCCTCGATTTTATCTGCTATAATTGATGGTAATGGTTAACCCAAAAGCAGTCATTGCTAAATAGAGTTTGTCCATAAACTCAAGCATTGAAACGTCATTCCCGCGGTCTTTTGGGCGGGTCGGAGCGACTCATGCGTAGACTCGCATCGAGAATCCAGTCTTTTCAATAGATTCTGGATGCCCGACTAAGGACTTCGGGCATGACAAAAATAAAAATGGTAATTTCTGGACAGACACTAAATAATGTATTGAAATCGTCTATGACCCGTAGGGAAGAATCTATAAACTAATCATATATAAAAGGAGCTGGCTATGGGAAAGAAAGTAATCAAAAAGCAGGCAGTAACTACATCAGTTGATAATGATGACCTTTATAAAGATATTGTTCTTTCAACGAACACCCTGATATGGCGAACCGATACAGAGGGGAGGCTGACTTTTCTCAATCCCTCATGGACCAGGGGCTATGGATATGATGACGGGAGTATGCTTGGCAAGCCTTTATCAGACTTTCTTATGTCCCAGGCTGCTGAGCACTATATTAATGCCTTTAGAAACTGTCTTATCGGTGAATCCATAACAGGACTTGAAACGACCTTCTTATCAAAGAAGGGAGAAGAAATTGACCTTGCCATGAATATGGTTCCTGTTTATGATGCAGAGGACATTGTAGGAACCCAGGGGAGTGCCTTTGATGTTACCGAGCAGAAACATGCAGATGAAATGCTTCAGTATATAAGCGCAAAGGACGAACTCACCGGCCTTTATAATCTGCACACGTTTATGAGCATGACCGAGCAGCAGATCAAGTCAGCGCTGCGTGAAAAAAAGGCCATGCTGATTATATATGCGGGAGTTGACGGGATGGAGGCAATTAATGAAATTCAGGGCCGTGAATCAGGTGACCGTGTATTGGTGGATGTTGCTGATATTTTGAGAAAGACCTTTCGCGAGGCTGATATACTTGCCCGTTCCGGCGGAGACGAGTTTGTCGTATCAACTCTTGTTTCGTCCAAAGACCATGATAAGCTTATAATGGACAGATTAAATGAAAGTATTGATGAATATAATTCGGGCAAAGAGGAGGAAATATTGTTATCGGTAAGTTTTGGCGGCGCCATCTATGATCCTGAAGACCCTACATCCATCAATGAGGTACTGTCCCAGGCAGATGAAAAAATGCATGATGTCAAGGAAAGCAAAAGGGGTTAGTTGACCGAAAAACAAAAATTATTTCTTTGTTCTGTATGTTGGCATACTATCAATTCTGGTATTTCCTTAAAACCAGTACTGCATTGACCCCGCCGAAACCGAATGAATTTGATATTGCTGTGTTAATATCTATGTTGACAGGCTGAGATGAAATATTCAGATCACACTCCGGATCAGAGGTATCCAGATTAATGGTGGGAGTTACTGTTCCCTTATGTATTGATAATGCTGTGATTGCTGCTTCAACAGCGCCGGCAGCTCCCAGCATATGACCGAGCATTGACTTGCAGCAGCTTACATATATTTCATTCATTAAATCGCCAAAGACCGTTTTGATGGCCCTTGATTCTGCTGCGTCCCCAAGGGGAGTGGATGTGGCATGGGTGTTTATGTAATCAACTTCATTTATACTAATGCCTGCATCTTTCATAGCGTTACGTATTGCCATGGCCTCACCCTCGCTATCAGGTCTGGTTTGATGAAATGCATCTGAAGATGTGCCGTATCCGATAATTTCAGCATACACGTCAGCTCCTCTACTTAATGAATTCTCAAGCTCCTCCACCACAAGAACGCCCGAACCCTCGGATATGACAAAACCGTCTCTTTCCAAATCAAAAGGCCTGCTGGCCTTATCCGGCTCTTTATTGCGAATTGATAAAGACCCTGAAGAGCCGTATCCTCCAACAGCCAGCCTGCACAGAGGAGCGTCAGTTCCGCCGGCAAGAACCAGATCAGATCTGCCCGACATGATCATGTTAAAGGCCTCTCCTATGGCGTTAGTGCCTGACGCACAGGCAGTTGAAATCCCGAGCGATGAGCCCTTAATTCCCAATCTCATCGAAATATAAGAGGATGCCATATTTATTGTACTTGAAGACATCAGGTATGCTGAAAAAGGTCTCCTGTCTGCAATGTGTTTTTCCAGCGCCCTTTCCATACTGGATATGCCTCCTCTGCTTGAACCGATGATAACACCTGCTTTTTCAAGTGATGAGTTATGAGTGATGAGTAATGGGTTTAAAGAAATTAATCCGGCATCCTCACAGGCCATTAATGCAGCGGCCGCTGCATATTGAACAAAGGGGTCAAGCCTCAGGATATCTTTCTGTGGAAGAAAATCTCGCGGAGTGAATTGTTTAAGCTCCCCGGCAATCTGAGAGGGAAGTCCGAAAGGATCGAAGCGAGATATTGATGAAATCCCTGATTTCTTGTTTATTAAATTGTCCCAAGTAGAGAGTATGTTATTGCCTAGTGGGGTAACCGCTCCGATTCCTGTTATTACAACTCGTCGCATAGATGATTATATTAGCACATGAAGAGATCATGGGTGATAGGTTATAGGAAATAGGAGATACACGGCCCATGACCCATGACCTATTACCTATAACCCATTACCCATAATCTGTCTTTTTCGGTTATTATACTTTCATGGAAAAAAATAATAACGCAGTTTCACTGTTTGAACAGGGATTCAACTGATCACAATCACTGCTTGCAGCTTATGGACCTGAGCTGGGACTTGATTATGAGATCGCATTAAAGATGGGCACTGCCTTAGGCGGAGGCATAGGTATGACGGCTGTTAGGTTTGAAATACGGTGCAAGTGACGTAAATGATCGGATCTCAAAGAGCAGGGTATATCAAGCAGCTGATGAATTTATAAAGGCATTTGAGTCCCGAAAAAGTTCGACTAAATGCCGTGAGCTATTAGGGTTTGATATAAAATCCGCTCATCATCCTGAAAGTGCTGAAATAATATCCCGCCGATGTCCTGAATTTGTTAAGACTGCCATGGAAATCGTTGAGGAGATATCAAGGAGCGAAGATGGCGAAATCAATAATCAAAACTAAAAAGAAGCTGACTCATATTGACAGTAAAGGAAAAGCAGTCATGGTCGATGTGGGCGGTAAAGTGTCTACCCTTCGTAAGGCTGTTGCAAAAGGAGCTGTTTATATGGAGAAAGAAACGATCAAGCTCATCTCCGGTAACAGGATTGCAAAGGGAAATGTCTTTGAGACAGCCAGGCTTGCCGGGATCATGGCAGCAAAGAAAACTGCTGAACTTATTCCCTTATGTCATCAACTGAATATAACCTCTGTTTCTGTTGAATTTAAAATCGATAACAAAGAGAATAAAGTTGAAATAGAGGCAAAGGCAAAATGCAGGGGCCAGACCGGG
>CALZJD010000177.1 GCA_945787795.1 Thermodesulfovibrionia bacterium
AGGATATTATTTGTAAATTCCTTCTGATACCACATCTGATGATAGAGGTCTATGTCCTTGACCGCAGCTGCCAGGTAGTTGCACAGAACATAGATCATTTCCAGTTCTTCTTTGTAAAAGGGCTCTTCCGTGACTTTGCCGTCAATATTAAAAATTCCGATGAGTTTGCCTTTGTAAATCATGGGAAAAGACACAGAGCACTGCAGGGCCTCCATCTCGCTATTAATATCAAATGATGAAGTATCCAGGAAATTGACCGGCTTATGCATGATGCGTCCTGTCTTTGCCAGCCAGGCAGCAAGAGCGCTGTTTTTTCTTATCCGGATATTTTCTGCAATATAGGGATCAAGGCCATGGTGTGATTTAACATAAAAGTTTTCCTTGTTTTTGAGCAGCACTGACATCCTGCTCACTCTGGCGATCTCCATAACAGAGTCCATAAATGTATCAAGGAGTTTCCTCATGTCAAAACTGGCCGTTAACATACGTGCGAAGTTGACCACCACTTTTTCATTGATTAATTTGCCGGTCGGCATTGGTTCATCAAAGCCTGGAGATCTGCCCATCCTCCTGGATGTAAATCCGGGCTCCGATGGCTGTGTCCTGTGATCGGCATGCTTTAATAATTTTAATCTGCGCTTTAATTGCTGTTTTGCAAGAGCATCCTCTACAGCAGACAGCATATGTTCCCCGGATTCATTGGCTGAAATTGTACCAATTACGCTTCGGGGCAGGTTCTGAAGGAGCTGATCTTTATGTTCCGGGACAAGAAGCAGGGCCATGCCGTCATCAAGAGGCTTGAGGAAATTCCTTACATCCGGGAGATCAAGACCTGCGGTGTCTATGAGGACAAGGTTAAGAGGAATGTTGCTGTTCAGGTCCTCCAGTTCAGCAAGAGTCTTTAGAGGATAAACAGTATATCTATCAAGAATCCCCTTAATATTAAATATTAATTTATTGTTGTTGCTTAGCAGTGCCAGTAATTCCATGTTTATCTTTCAAAAGTAGAATGTATGTCAAACAGAAATAAAGCAGACACCTGAGGGTGTTACGTATATTATAATCTTTATGTCCCATTCTGTACAGGAAGTGTAATCGTGAAACTCGTGCCTTTTGACACTGCACTTTCAACATGTAACTCCCCTTTGTGGTCTTCAATAATTCGCTTGCTGATGGCCAGACCAAGACCAACGCCCATCTCCTTGGTAGTAATAAATGGATCAAATATTTTGGAGATACTCTCAGGCTCTATGCCTTCTCCTGTGTCGCTTATGACTATTTCCGCATGGTTCCCGTTGGGATTGATATCCACCGTTAACAGACCCTTGCCGTTCATGGCCTGATATCCATTGGTAAGTATGTTTACAAACGCCTGGTTCAGTTTGGAAGAATCTCCGGTCACGAGAATTTCTCGTTCACTATATTTTTTCTTCACGGTTATGCTCCCTTTGCTATAAGGAGCTTTCCCTTTAACATAGTCAACAGTTTCATCTAACAGAGTCACAAGATTAAAATTATTCATACGCGTAGCCTTCTTATGTATGGAAAAATCAAGTAAATCACTAATAAGGCCATCGATTTTTTCTATCTCTCCCTCAACGATTTTTGCAAAGGTGTTTCTGAAATCCCTGTCATTGTATTTTTCAGGCATGAGCTGGGCAAACGTCTTTAATGAAGTAAGAGGGTTTCTGATTTCATGTGCAAACGTAGCTGACATCATACCTATTGATGCCAGCCTTTCAGAATGTATCTTGTCCCTGTAGAGCTCTGCATGTTTCACAGCGATGGCCATTTGTTCGGATATGGTACCGAGCAATGAAATGTCCTCACGCGTGAAAATGTCGCAGGACATTTTCTCGCCGATCATCAGAAGAAGCGATGGGCTGTTCTCTAACAGCACCGGGACCATTACCTTAGCGTTAAAAAGGTCAAAAGATCTGTTTATGCTGTTAACAAGATCAAGCCCGGTGTCTCTTTCATGACCTGACAGCTCGTCCTTAATTATTATGTCCTTTGCATTAAGATAGTACCTGACAATGTCCAGTGACGGCTCAAGTTCCAGGTTGCTGGATGCACTGTAACTGTTTCCGCAAGGACCAGTCTTCAAATCTGACTTCATTGATGTATGGCTGATCACTCTGTATCCGGTCCCCGGAACATAAGACAGGACATACATATCTCTTAATCCCAAAACATTGCAGACCTCATTTCCAATGAAATCACTGATCTCCTGAAGATCAAACTTGGAAGAGAGGCCGGAACTTACTTTCTTAAGGGTGGAATAGTAATTATATGTTTTTTTATAAAAAATCCTGTCTATCAATACCTGGATCCTGTGCCTGAGCGGATTAAAAAGAAAGGCGATGATAACGGCTGAAAACAGGCTGACCTCAAACGAATCCACCCTGGTATAAACAGACAGCGCATCTGTTATGGTCAGCACCAGGACCACAAAAAGACCCATAAGAAGTCCTGCCGACAGGGAGTAGACCATTCCCCTCTTTAAGGGCATGTTTATTCCCATCAGACGATACCGGTAAATAGCATAAGCAACAATTCCTGCATATACCGGAACAGCATAGGTAGCAAAGGGATTGATTTGAAACAGGACGGGGTCAAGAGCGGGCAGCAGGTTGGTCCCACCGCCTGCATATCCTATGAGCGATCCGGTTAAAAGGAATTTGAGCTGCTTATTGCTCAACCCTGTTGAGCGGCCACATGCCTTGAACAACAGGACAAATGCATAAAGCAGACTGCCTGACCAGAATAATAGAATGGCAATAAGTAACGGAGGTCTCAGGTATACAAGGTTTGATACTTTCCCCTGCACATTCAATGTGACTATGTCAGCAACCATGAACATAAAACTGCCAATATATAAAAAAATTACTGCTCTGTTTTTTATTTTATCCAGTTTTAACAGGGTATATACGAAATGCACAAAGGCTGAAGAAATAAATATGGCTCCTGCATGAAACATAATAGCTCCGAAAACAGATTCAAAGGTAATGTACCAGGCCTGTCCAAAACTCCAGAGGACTATACAGGAAGAATAGAAGGCAAACGTCCTGTTTATTTTTTTCCGGGGAGCTTTCAGCAGGACAAACAGAGCCAATATGAAAATAGATGCGGCTGAGATGAGCAAAGCTGCCAAATGGTGCTGAACAATGCTCATATTGCTCTACCATATATAAAAGAGATAAGAATTCTGTTCAGGGCAACGTATACTGCAATATTCTGTTTATAGTATAGATACATAATGCAATCAAAATTAATTATTTATTAATATATAAATATATACAAATTAAAAGTAAAAGTATAGTATAAAATACATATAAATCATTGAAACTTCATAACTTAATTAAAGTAAAGGGTTTATCCGGACCGTAATAAAAGTTGTGTTGAAACGCAGGAATATTCACTTTTCTCTCATGATTACCCTATACTACATAAATACACATCAGGAGGTTTTCATATATGACAGCAAAATCAGCAATGAAATGCAGGCACTGTAATGGAAAACTGGAACTTAAGATCGGGTGAAGGGGTGTTAAACTGCGCTGCATGGAATGCAGCAAAAGCTATCCAATTGAAGAATATGTTGACGAACTGGATATGAATTTCTGGGAAAAACTGTCCCACCGCTCGTGCGACAGGGTGTAATTAGTTCCTGTTGCGGATGTTGTTATTTGTCACCCTGAACTTGTTTCAGAATGACAGTTATTAGAATTTTGGCTTTCCGCAACATACACTAATTAAGAGAATTTTACTGCTCCCTTAATATTTAAAATCCCATAGTGTTGACAAATTAAGCGTTTTTTCATTATCATGTTATGTTCTATTATTTATTATTTTGCAGATAGCGAGGACATATGAAGACAATATCAGCTAAAAATACAGATGTTGAAAAAAAGTGGCATGTGATAGATGCTGACGGACTGGTAGTAGGAAGGCTGGCTTCTCAGGTAGCCAAAATCTTAAGAGGGAAAAATAAACCTATTTTTACTCCGCATGTTGATACGGGTGATTATGTTGTAATTGTAAATGCCGGCAGGGTAAGGTTTACAGGAAACAAGCTTGAGAACAAGGCATATTACCGTCATACTGGATTTACCGGAGGTCTTAAGACAACAATGGCCAAGGACATTATGAAGTCTTCACCGGAGAAGATAATTTATTCTGCTGTACGCGGAATGCTTCCAAAGAATAAACTTGGGAGACAGCAGTTTAAAAAACTGAAAGTCTATAGCGGATCTGAACATCCTCACAATGCGCAGAACCCTGAAACACTGAATTTAAACATCCAATAAGGAGTTTTGAATTATGGCAGACATGAAGGCCGGCACGGGCAATATTGTTATCAATAAAAAGCCCATGAACCAGTACTTCCCTCACGAGACCATGAAAATGATTGTGCAGCAGCCCCTGAATGTAGTTGCTGTCACCGGGAAATATGATATTGATGTCAGGGTCAAGGGCGGAGGCTACAGCGGACAGGCTTCTGCTATCAGGCATGGTATATCCCGCGCCCTGGTATTGGCCAATTCAGATTTCAGGGGGAAACTTAAAAAAGAGGGACTGATGACAAGAGACCCGAGAGCGGTTGAGAGGAAAAAATACGGTCTTAAGGGTGCCAGGGCCCGTTTCCAGTTCTCAAAGAGATAATCGGTCAGAATAAGATACTGATTTTTATAAAACTCAAA
>CALZJD010000178.1 GCA_945787795.1 Thermodesulfovibrionia bacterium
ATCAATTTGTTAGGACCTTCATGTTAATACTCTATAAAATCCGCAAAGTCACTACCATATGTAATATACAAACCATCATCATAAACAGTTACATTATAACCATCCCAAAGTTTAGTCCATCCTCTTGGAGTAGTACCACCTAAGGAAGCCTCTTTAATTTTTTTATAATTATATTTAGTAAGAGTTTTCTTGCGCTCAGAGTCTTTCACTGAATCAATAAGGCCTGAGTAAAATGAATCAAACGATTGACTATCAAGACTTTCAAATAAAATCAATAGGCCCGTTTCTACTGAGCTATCAAATTTCTGATTAACAACATCATATAGAAACTTCTTGATCTTTGACTGTGTAAGTTCAGAATTAAACATGCTAAGCCCGCACAAAATATCTTCCTGACTTTCTTCAATAGGGATTTTATGAGCAATATCACCTAACTCTGCTGCAGTCAAGTGTTTTTTGGATAAGACAACAGCAAGAGACAAATGATGTACTAATATTGGTGGAACTTGAGACTTTGCCAGTTTTTCGGGATCTATTAGCTCGCCTAATACAGAACCAGTTGCCTCTGGATTAAGCATGGATGATAATAATAATGCGTTGGAACACCTAACAACATTAGTATTGCAATCGCTCCGAACGATATCTATCAGACCACTCACATTGTATTTTCGCAGTTGCAATGATCGCTGATACATCAAGAACGTACTTGCTGTCCCGCGAAATATCTTGAAGTACGTATAGTTGGGAGGTAGCTTAAACGTTCCCGTAAACTGCCATTTGATTTTTTTAAGCATTAGATAAAATGCATCTACTTTATCAGCTTCTGACAGATCTTTATTCTCTAGTATGGATGTAAGGGTTTTTATGAAATAATTATCTTGAGATAGCAAGGCACGATCTAATGGGCTGATTAATTCTGCAGATTTCTTTGATACTGTGAATGAAGGTATACGTGCTTTGTCTGGTGCTTTTTCAGGATAGGCAGTCCCAGTTAGGTATAAAAATATGGCAAGTACTAATAGGATTAAGATGGACAGACAATGTAAGTTATCGTCATAATCTTTTTGGGATCTATAGTGCAACGCAACCTCCTATGTGAATATATTATTAGTCCTACCGTCCGGGTGAGAGATGCTCAACCCGTAGAATATAAACATGCTAATAAATCAATTGGCAAATCAAAAAATAAACAAAATCAAAAAGATCGCTGCGGTTGAGCATTCACTCCACTCGATTGTTATATTTTATTATTAATCTGGTAACCTGATAATCTGTCAAAACCTTTTCTGATTGAGCAATCACATTGCCGTCTGGTGAATATATCAATACTTTAAAGTTGATTCCTTGCAATATCTGTTTCGCAACATCAGTTGTTGTATGGTACCCATGAATGTCTAGTTTATCTGTGAGTGAGGATATATAAATTAAAGACATATTTTCAGCATCCAGTGATTTCAGATACGTAAATTGTTTTCGGTATTCCTCTGATTCACCTTCAGATGCCACTACAATTGAGAAAGGCTGCACTTTGAAACCATATTCATCAGATAATTGCTGTGAAAAATGAGAGATATTATATTTATGTAATTTATTCGTGCCAAAGAACTCATAGTTATCCTGTTCTGCAAATGCATAACTAGATAAGATTAATATTATGATGAGGATGTATTTCATCTTTTTTTTGTGAATATAACATATATTAGACGCAATATGGGTTTGCTGGTAAAATCGCATCTAAATAATAAATAGCCTTAGTTAGTAAATTTCATAACTTTTCATAAAATAAACAAACTCAAAATATTGACACCTGCCTGCCGGTAGGAAGGTTCCGGTTTACCCCTTTAATACTATGATAGACACATTGCGTATATCATAGTAAATTTGTCATTCCAAGGGTCATGGCATGAAAAAACTATCATTAACAGCGTTCCAGCAATATCTGTAATATAAGAGCCCCATACGGGAAAAGTATATCGTACATTCCATAATTTGAGCAAGAAAAAAATGAACAAAACATACCCTTTAAATTAATTATTTACAATTGAAACATTTAGTGAAAATGTGCGGTCTCAGATTGAAGACTATTAGATAGAATCCGCAATTTCAGGTTGATGTTATTATAGATGACAACACCATGAGACCAGAACGAATTGAACCGGGGCCCGGACAGGAGTCTGTGTGGAATTATCCACGACCGCCAAGATTGGAAGATTTTGCCGGACATATCAGGTTGATTTTCAATGACATTGTCATTGCTGATACACATGATGCTAAGCGGGTTCTAGAAACAAGTCATCCGCCGGTCTATTATATTCCGCCCCGCGACATTCAAATGAAGCATCTCATAAAGAGCTCATTAACCTCATGGTGCGAATTTAAAGGACATGCCCGATACTATACGGTTGTTGCAAATGATAAAGAGGCAATAAACGCTGCATGGTACTATCCTGATCCGGCTCCTGACTTTCTGGCACTCAAAGACCATGTTGCTTTTTATCCGGGGCTTATGGATGCCTGCTATGTGAACGACGAAAAAGTGAAGGCCCAGGAAGGTGACTTTTACGGCGGGTGGATAACAGGGAATATTGTCGGTCCCTTTAAAGGAGAGGCTGGGACCCGGGGCTGGTGACATGCAGATATTTATAAAGCTGAAGGACATTCTTCTGCCATTCTGTGCAACGTTTATTCTTGTTATCTTTTCCTTAACAACCGCAAGCTGTACTGCACAAAGTATCAACCCTGATAAACCGCATCACACAAACAGGGGATTCAGAAACCCTGACCTTAAAGACGATCATGGGTTTTTTGACTTTCTTCGCTGGCGCTGGAATCGGCTCTGGCAAGACAACCCGTCTGGTGATTCTTATGATTTCCCCATGGCAAAAAACGATCCGGAATTTCTCAAGGCAAATAATACGAAAAAAACGCTTACCTGGATCGGACACGCCACCATGCTTTTTCAGATTGATGGGGTGAATATTCTCACTGACCCCCACTTTTCTGAACGCTCATCACCTGTTCAATGGGCAGGTCCAAAAAGGGTGGTTCCTCCGGGGATATCTATTGAAGATCTTCCGCCTATCCATATTGTATTCATTTCCCATGATCATTATGATTCCCTTGATAAGCAGTCGATCCTGAATCTCTATCACCGTGAAGATGGAAAGAATACCCGGTTCTTTGTACCGTTGGGGATGAAGACATGGTTTGAATCCCTTGGTGTTAATTCTGCTATTGAAATGGACTGGTGGGATACGTATCAAATTGACTCACTAAAGATAATAGCCACACCCATGCAGCACTGGGGCAAGCGGTCACCTTTTTCGCGAAATGAACATCTGTGGGCGAGCTGGATAGTCATGTCAAGGGATTTCCGCTTTTACTTTGGCGGCGACACGGGCTATGCGGCGCATTTCGAGGAAACAGGGAACAGGTATGGCCCCTTTGACCTGGCTCTCCTTCCCATTGGTGCTTATGAACCGCGATGGTTTATGAAAAATCACCATATCAATCCTGAGGAAGCAGTAAAAGCACATATAGATCTTCGGGCAAGAAAATCCGTTGGCATGCATTGGGGAACATTCCCTCTCACAGACGAACCCCTTGACGAGCCGCCCCGCCGCCTCAAAGCAGCATTGAAGAATGAAGACCTGTCTGATGAAGACTTCCTTGTCCTTCAGCACGGCGAGACGATCATTCTTGATTAAAAACATAAATTCATAACACAAATAAAGTACAATTAATATATGTCCGTATTTATGATATTTACTGATACAAAAGCCTTCATCCGACTTATAATCAAATCAGGAGTATTGGTCCTTCTTTTGTTTTTGATCAGCTGTAATCCTCATACTACTAATAAGAATATCACTCCTCTTGTGACCGGCAATGCATCCTATTCTCTCACGTCCGAAGGCATTCAATCTCAAAACCGATGGTGGGAAGCAATGAACGATCCTGTCCTTGATTCACTTATCGAAAAAGCTCTCTCTGACAACCTTACCCTGAATCAGATCCTTGCAAGGATTGAACAGACAGTCGCAGCTGACAAACAGGCCGCCTCATTCATGTATCCGGAACTCAGCGCCGGGGCATCAGTAAGGGAAGAATGGCAAGGCGACAATAGCGCGGAAAATACGTATAACACTTCATTGTCACTTTCCTGGGAAATAGATTCATGGGGCAGGATCTCTTCAGCACGAAAGGCCGCATGGCATGATATTATGGCCACCCGTGAAGAACTTGAAGCAGCCGCTCTGATTCTCAGCGCCGGAGTTGCTGAAACATATTTCCAGATAATAGAGCAAAACCTTCAGCTTTTACTG
>CALZJD010000179.1 GCA_945787795.1 Thermodesulfovibrionia bacterium
GGACTTGCTGCAAACCAGGTTGGCATATCAAAGCAGCTCACGGTCATTGATGTGAGCGTTGCCAGTGAAGAAACCTCACTGATCGTCCTTTGTAACCCTGAGATCATCAGCCATGAGGGAGATCAGGCCAGTGAGGAGGGGTGCCTCAGCATCCCTGATTATACGACCATGGTAAAGAGATTTGAAAAGGTCAGGGTCAAGGCACATGACAGACACGGAAATGAAGTTGAAATAGAGGCCGATGGTTTACTGGCAAGGGCACTTCAGCATGAAATTGACCATCTTAACGGCATGCTTTTTGTTGACCGAATCGGCCGTATTAAAAAAGAGTTTTTCAAGAAGCGTTATAAAAGAGAAAAGGCTTTAAGCAGCAGTTAAAATCTTCAATCATTTTTATCTGCCCTTCATTGACAAAATCATCCTGATATAATAGATTCCAGAGAACAATCATTAATAAGTATATAATGATATCAAGTTTAGATTATTTGTAATTTGGTATGTGAAATTTGCCCGTCCTCCACAGTAGCCTGCTGCGGAGGATGGATTTGGTAATGGGGGGGTGTTTCTTTTTTTTGTTACTTGAGGAGGATTTTTGAGACTCGTTTTTTTTGGTACTCCTGAATTTGCCGTGGCGCCTTTAAAAGCACTTCTGGATTCTAAACATGAGGTCATTGCTGTTGTGACCCAGCCTGACAGGCAGAGCGGACGGGGCAGAAAGGTACATGCATGTCCAGTTAAAGAAGAGGCTTTGAAAGCAGTGGTCAGTGTGCTTCAACCGGAGGAAGTCAGAGACCGTGAGTTTGTTAATATACTGACTGAGCTTGGACCTTCTGCAATAGTTGTTGTGGCTTATGGTCAGATATTGCCGTCAGAAATCATTAATCTTCCTGAATCAGGATGTATTAACATTCATGCTTCATTGTTGCCCAAATATAGAGGGGCGTCCCCCATAAACCGGGCAATAATTGATGGTGAAACGAAGACAGGAATAACCACAATGATCATGGATGAAGGAATGGACACCGGGCCAGTACTGCTGCAAGAAGAGATAGATATCAGACCTGATGACACTGCAGGCAGTCTTTCGGAAAGGCTTTCCCATTTAGGTTCCGGGTTAATGTTAAAAACACTGGAAGCTCTGGAAACAGGAGATGTAAAACCTGAGCCTCAGTCCGGAGAAATTTCATATGCCCCTCTTATGAAAAAAACTGACGGCCTCATAGACTGGACAAAGAGCGCGCCTGAACTATTAAATTTCATAAGAGGAATGAACCCCTGGCCCGGAGCCTATACATTCCTTGAAGGTGAGCGACTAAAGATCCTTGGAGTAAAGACTCAGGATGAAGACGGTAAAGCAGGAACGGTAAAAAGGGTATCCAAGGATGAACTGGTTATAGGAGCCGGCAAAAGAAGCATATCTGTTCTGGAGATCCAGCCCCCGGGCAAAAAGGCAATGCGTATCAGGGACTATTTGCAGGGAAAAAAGCTGGAACAGGGCATGGAATTAACCTCACAGTAAGAAGTTGTTCCAAGTACGATTAGCATATACAAATACGGTAAACGCAATTTATGACTTGATTGAAAATGGGGTTCCGCCCCCAAGCGACGGATTCATTTCTTACTTGTCTAAGAAACGAACCAAAGAAGGACACCCCGCATGATTGCTTAATTTCCGTGCTATTCCGGTATGGCCGCTAAATTAAAAAAAACTCCCATGAACCAGAAGCGGTTCACGGTCAGACACTTTCTAATTTTTAACGCGCCCAGCCCTGCACATCCCGGAATCAATCAAAAGGGGGAGTAAAAGACAAAGATAACAAAAGAAAAGTCTTGTGCGATTCTCCTTACAGGGAGAAATTTTCGGGCACATATTGTAAATTAATAGCAAATGGCCAAGACCTATTTAAAAATTTTATTTTATTCCCTGACATTTATCGCACTGGGGATAGCAGCAGCTTACCTGTATTTTCAGATCAAGGGCTTTGAAGATATCAGGAAAGTCCCTTTACTTGTGGGTAAAAATATTTCAGAAGTAACAGAGCTGCTTCAAAAAGAAAGACTTATTATGAAAATTGAAGATGAAATATATAATGAAGAAATTGAAGAAGGGCATATTATTACTCAAAATATAGCTGAAGGAAAACAGGTCAGGGCAGGCACTGAAATAAGTATTATTGTCAGTAAAGGTACAGAAATCTATTCCATGCCGTTATTTGAAGGACAGCTTCTTGAGGAGGCCAAGCTGACACTGCTTAATCTTGGAATCGAGGTGGGTAAAGTAACCATGGTGCATTCTGATTCGGTAGACAGGGGAAAGATCATTGCGCAAAGGCCTCTTCCCGGCAATTTCGACAGTAATGAAATTAATTTTCTTGTAAGCAAAGGACCTTACGATGTATCTTATAAATGCCCGTCATTTGTAAATATGACGATTGATGACGCACGAATTCTGGCGAGAGAACTGGGCATAGTGCTCATAGAAAAAGACAAAGGCAGCAGGATAATATTTCAGAAGCCTGAGCCAGAGGCGATCATTAATAAGGGTGGCTCTGTAGAGGTCACTCTTGGACGTGGCTGGGGAATGTGGTTCTGAATAAAGTTAGTCCGCTGATTTCACAGATTTAAAAGATTCGTTATGAGTAGTTTTATATTAATTAAGTAGTTGACAATCTGAGAGAATCTGATTAATCTGCGGATTTTAAAGGGAGGTTTTTTATGGTTAAGATTGCACCATCTATATTGTCGGCGGATTTTTCCCGGCTTGGTGAAGAGATTGTTGCTGCTGAAAGGGCAGGGGCTGATCTTATCCATGTTGATGTTATGGATGGTCAATTTGTCCCTAATATTACTATAGGACCTCTTGTGGTTAAAGCGGCAAAGAAAGTTGCCTCTGTTCCGCTTGACGTTCATCTTATGATCGTAGACCCCGATACATATGTAAAAGAGTTTGCCGATAGCGGCGCTGACATAATCACTGTCCACGCCGAGGCATGCGTGCATCTGCACAGGAGCATTCAGAATATTAAGGAGTGCGGTGTGAAAGCGGCAGTCTCACTTAATCCTGCTACCCCGCTTAGTGATATCGAGATCGTGCTTCCCTATGTAGACATGGTGCTTATCATGTCTGTTAATCCGGGATTTGGTGGACAGCAATTTATTCCTGAGGCGATTGAGAAGATAAAGACTCTCAAAGAAATGATTAAAGCAAAAAATCTTCATGTTGAGATTGAGGTTGACGGTGGTGTGAAGGTGGACAATGTGGCAGAAGTTCATAAAGCGGGAGCTGATATTGTTGTAATGGGAAGTGCTTTTTATAAATCAAAGGACTATGCAGAGACAGTCAGACTGGTCAGGGAGAGGTGTGCATAACAGAATGATGTATGCAAAAAGAGTTGTCATTCCCGCAAGCGAAGCGCGACGGGAATCAAAAGGCAAAACAGATTCCGGAAAAGCCGGAATGACAGAGTTAAAAACCCGGACAAGCCGGAATGACTCATAGACGAGTAAGTATAAACATATAAAGAAATATGACAAACGATCCTGATTATTTTGAACAGGCTGAAACAAAAAGGAAAGCCACTGAATACATCAGTGCAATAGAACTGTATAAAAAGGCACTGAAGGTTTATAAGAAGAAAGCAGACCTGCAGGGAGTGCTGGACTGTCTGATTGCCCTGGGTGACACGCTGCGGGCAAAAGGGGACTTTGCAAAGGCCAGAGCATATTATGAAGAGGGGCAGGAGCTTGCAGAACTGCTTGATGATAAAACCTCTGCTGCTGATGCAGAGGTAGGACTTGGGCTCAGTCTCAGGGCGCTTGGTCTCTGGAAAGACGCCCTGAATAAAATCAGCAGCGCGAGCAGACTTTATCGTTCTCTGCATGACGAAAAGGGAATTGCTTTTGCCTTATGGGCCAGGGCAGGCACCTATAGAATAAAGGGGGATCCGGTTAAGGCTGTTGATGATTATCAGAGGGCATATGATATTTTTAAAACGCTCAGGGACAGGTCAGGCATTGCCTATTCATACTGTGGTCTTGGCGGAAGCTCAAGGGTGGCCTGCAGGTTTAAGGATTCTGAAAAATATTATAAAAGGGCAAACAGCATGTTTGAAAAACTGGGTGACCGGTTTGGACTTGCCTACTCCTATTGCGGTCTGGGAAATGCCAGCAGAATGAAAGAAGACTATAAAAATGCACTTGTACATTTCAAAAAGGCTGAAAAACTTTACAGGAAGATTGGTGACCGGGTGAGTTACGCATATACACTCTGGAGCGTAGGCACAACGTATAAAATGCTGGGCAAATACAAGGAGGCGGTTGAAAGGGTTTTATGAAGGGACTGAAGCTTGCCGGGCAGTATGGGTTTAAGGTAGAAAAGGGATATGCCGGAAAGCTCATCAGATCTGTTGATAAAAACAAGGGACTGCCTTTAAACCTGCCGTGAAACATCTGGTCTGCAGTAACTGAATCAGGGATGGCTGATATTTTAATAAAGGCCACATAAAACTGAAGGACATTAGCACAGCCTGAGAGCATCCATTTGTGGCAGATATCAATATCATTGCCTCAACCCGGAGTTTCTCACTAATCCCATCTTATCGTATGCCGTGTATAACGTGTGACTAGTTGGTTAAAGTCCAACCGTGGGAGTTCGGTAGTTCACCCATGTAGTAGAGGGAGGTGTAAAGGGTAACCTGAAGCATTAAGTTCCCTGTCAAAGTCCCATTTAGTGGGGCGAGCAAACCTACGGGTCGTAGCGAAAGCGAACCTACATGTAGCCTCGTAAGGGATTAATTGGAGTTGCCGACTCTATGATAAGAAGAGGAAGGCTGATACATCTATCCTAACAAAAACTGCTATAACCGATAGATGGACTCCCGGGGTATCAGGGTCGACACGCAGGGGAAGTCATACGGGGTAGCACGGGAGATCCTTGCAGATGTCTCAAGGTACTGGGATAACTGGTGGATATAAGGGAGACCGAAGTTTCATCGGGTCTGTAAGGGGGTCGGAGTTGCCCATAGTACCGTTTGTATCTCAAAGACAACATAACTTTGAGAGAGGAAAGGGGCAATGCCTTCATCGTGTTTCTGAAGGAGGGAAGGAAAGGAGATTGCTGAAAAGCTATGAACTCCTGAAATTCGAGAACTCTGGTGGGAGCTATACCAGAGAGCCAAGCAGGAATCTGCGAAAGCCTCTGGAAGAAGATGATTGGAAAGCCGTGTGCGGGAAAATCGCATGCACGGTTTGAGGTGGCAGGGGATGGAAAAGTGCTATGGAGAACCTAATCGGGCACGAAACTGTAAACGGTGGATACAGACAAGGTGGTTCCTAACGTGACTCGCCATCCCTTGACCCTACAATGAATTTGATTCAGCATGGATTCTATTGATAATCTCCATATCGTGATTATTGTGGCGGTCAGGAAGTTACAGATTTCTTACAGTTATTTTTAAACCTTCCTCGTGATGAACGATAACAAACGTAAATCTTCAAGCCTCAACGAAATTTTCAGTAAAGTCGAAAACACAAAAAAACATTGCTGATTAGCCGGGTTTTATGATAAATTAATTCTAGTTTTAAAAAGCGATTCCTTATCAGTTTCTGAAAAAATTAAATCAAGCTAAAAAGCAATTCTTTATCAGTATACCACCTGCTGATGTTAAGATGTCCCAACTAATCTCAGCAATAAAAGAAAGGAAAAAAGAATGATCATAAAAAGAGGTTTAATAACATTAATTATATTCATCATTTCTATTTCAATAACATCAGCTACAAACTGTTATGGTATAGACCCTGTAACTCTGCTCGACAATGGTTTAGTTGTACATTATTCCATGGATTCAGCAGACAAGAGCGGTAATATTATGAAAGACTTATCAGGCAATAATCGTGACGGACAGATTTATAATAATGCAACAACAGATCCTGATAGTGTTTTTGGAGAGTCGATCTTCTTTGATGGCGATGATCACCAGGGAGGGTTTATAGAAGTGTTAAATTCAGAAGGAATTCATCCAGACCAGTTTACACTGTCAATCTGGTTTAAAACCGGCGACAATTATACAGTTGTAGAAGATGATTTGGATGGCTGGGATTTTCTGTTTGGAAATACTATTCAGGGAGTAGGGTGGCGTTACGGGTATGGAATCTATTTCCTGAAAAGTGAAAATGAGTTGAGATTCTTTGTGTCTCACTTTGAACATTCATATGTAAGTACACATTTTGATTGGGATAATGATAAAGGATGGCATCATGTTGTTGGATCCTATGATGGACAGGTAATCAAGATGTACCTTGATGGACTACTGGTAGATACATTTTCATTTAGCGGTCCTGTTGAAAAAACTACAGACCATATAAGAGTAGGCGCTAATTATTACTGGAATGGTGACAGGTGGTTTTTTGATGGTTTAGTAGATGATGCAAGAATGTATGACAGGGCCCTGTCCGAATCAGAAGTAGCAGCATTATATAATTGGGATGGAAATATTACAACAGGTCCTGAAATAACGAGCCCGACACCGAATTCTGTACTCACCGACACCACGGTTACTTTTGCGTGGACAGCCGGTACAACACCTGTGACGGCGTGGTCGTTGCACGTAGGTTCCAGTGCCGGTTCGCAGGATATCCTTGACAGCGGCTCACTGGGCACCAGCACATCCGTACCCGTAAGCGGATTACCCTGTGATGGAAGCA
>CALZJD010000180.1 GCA_945787795.1 Thermodesulfovibrionia bacterium
GCTTTATGGCCTTAATACAATAGGCCTTAAAAGACATGATTTTGAAGAAGCCACAATCAAGGATTTAAAGCACGCGTACAAGGTCCTCTTCAGAAGCAAACTTACATTAAAAGAAGCCATAAAGAAATTAAAAATGGAAAATGAGCATTCTGAAGAGATAAAGCATTTTATTGAGTTTATAGAAAAGAACAAAAGAGGGATATGCCGGTAAGGGCATCCAGCCGGTCTGCCAAACCGGAAAAACTTGGCCTTATTGCAGGGATGGGAGGACTTCCGCTGGCCCTGGCTGCTGAGGCCAGAAAGATGGGGCATTACATAGTCGCCATCGCACTTCAACCTCCGGCAGACGAGTCCCTGAAACCACTGGCAGATGAATTCCACAAAATAAGTGTTGGCCGTTTCGGGGGACTGCTGTCTCTTCTTAAAAAACAATCCATTACCAACGTGGTAATGGCGGGCAAAGTCCCCAAAACTCTTCTTTATGAGAACAAATCAAGCATCATACCTGACCTTAAGGCGGTAAAACTGCTCTTCTCCCTGAAAAACCATTCCGACGATACCATAATGGGCGCTGTTGTGAGAGAACTTGAGAATAAAGGTATCACTGTTCATAAAACAACTGACTTTACAAAAGATCTTCTTGTTTCTGAGGGAGTACTGACCAGAAGCAAACCATCCAGCAAGGACATTGAGGACATCGAATTCGGGTGGGGTGTTGCCAAACATATGGGAGGGCTCGATATTGGTCAGACGGTGGTGGTAAAAAATCTTGCGGTAATGTCTGTCGAAGCGATTGAAGGAACAGACAAGGCCATTACCAGAGGTGGAAAACTTGCTGAAAAAAATGCAGTGGTCATAAAGGTAAGCAAACCGAACCAGGACATGCGATTTGACGTACCTGTTGCCGGAATTGAAACACTGCGGACAATGAAAAAAGTTTCAGCCCGGGTCCTTGCACTTGAAGCAGGTACATGTATAATTATGGACAAAGAGAAATTCATAAAGGAAGCTGATACATCAGGGATAGTTGTTATTGGATTGAAAAAATGATCAACGTTGCTGTGATAGGAGTTGGTTCAATCGGTATTCATCACGCACGAATTTATTCTGATATGGACAGCACACATCTTGTTGGAGTCGTAGATGTTGATATGAAAAGAGCGCAGGAAGTGGCATCCAGATATAATTGCAGGGCCTTTAATAATTATATGGAACTTATGGATTCTGTTGATGCGGTCAGCATTGCAGTCCCTACGACTCTCCATTTCCAGACCGGAATGGACTTTTTTAAACACAATAAAAACATACTGCTTGAAAAACCAGTCACAACTACCCTTGAGGAAGCTGACAGACTTAATGAGGAGGCAGAGAAAAGAAACCTGGTCTTTCAGGTAGGTCATCTTGAACGGTTTAATTCAGGTGTCTCTCGCATAAGTCATATGGTGCATAAACCGCAGTTCATTGAATCACAGCGCCTTTCTCCTTTCCTTGGAAGGGGCATTGATGTTGATGTGACCCTTGACTTGATGATACATGACATAGATATAATACTCAGTTTGGTTAATTCCGAAATATCTGATATACGTGCGACCGGCGCAAAGGTGTTGACCGACAACATAGATGTTGCGCATGCATGGATCGAGTTTGAAAACGGCTGTATTGCCGAGGCTGTCACGAGCAGAATGGCACATGACAAGGTCAGGCAGCTCAAGGTCTTTCAGCAGAACTCTTATTTAAGCCTTAATTACCAGAGCCAGGAAATAACAACCTATATGAAGCATAACGGAGAAGTTAACAAAAAGACTGAAAGGCCGGAAGAAAAGGAGCCTCTTAAGGAGCAACTCCATTCATTTATTGACTGCATAAAGAACAAGTCTCAGCCTATCGTGTCAGGTTTTGAAGGGAAAGAGGCACTGAAGGTGGCATTAAAGATATCCGGTCTTGTAAATCACGGTTTAATACATTGAGTTCATTATGACTGAAAAATATCTGAATAATGACGTTATTCCCATGCTGGATCTAAAGGCTCAGTACCTGCCCATTAAGGAGGACATAAAGACAGCTCTCAAGGAAATCATTGAAAGCGGTCAATTTGTACTTGGACATAATGTCCGCTCCCTTGAGAAGGAGATTGCAGCATATCACCATGTGAGTAACGGCATCGGTCTGGCATCCGGAACAGACTCGCTCCATTTATGTCTCAAGGCCCTTGGGATAAAGGGAGGGGATGAAGTCATTACTACACCATTTACTTTTATTGCATCTGCAGAGTCAATTGCTTATGTGGGCGCCACACCGGTATTTGTGGACATACAGAGAGACACGCTAAATATAGATGTCTCACAAATCGAAGCAAAACTGACTTCAAGCACAACAGCCATTGTAATCGTGCATCTCTTTGGACAGTCGGTGGACATGACAGAAATTATGGAGATAGCAAAGAAACATAACCTCTATGTGATCGAAGATTGTGCCCAGGCCTTTGGTGCAAAATATAAGGAAAACCCTGTAGGCAGTATGGGAGATGCCGGCTGTTTCAGCTTTTATCCAAGCAAAAACCTTGGAGCATATGGCGACGGCGGCATGATGATTACAAACAATACCGATTTATCTGAAAAAGTAAGGTTGCTGCGAAACCATGGAACAACAGGTCCTTATGAACACAGTTTTCTCGGCTATAACAGCAGGCTCGATGAGATACAGGCTGCAATACTGAGAATCAAGCTCAGACATATTGATGAATATAATCAGAAGCGAAGCAGCATTGCAAAGCTTTATACATCAATGTTGAACGGATCTGTTACATGTCCGCGGGAATTGCCCGACAGAAGCCATGTATATCATCAGTATACTATTCAGTCACCTTCAAGAGACAGGATAAAGCAGGCTCTGGTGAACAGCGGTATCTCATCAGTTGTCTACTATCCCTTACCACTTCATCTACAGAAAGCATTTACATACCTGGGGCATGCAGAAGGTGATTTTCCCGAATGCGAAACCGCTGCAAAAGAAGTGCTGTCCCTCCCCATCTACCCTGAACTTGAATTGGAACGGGCAGAACATATTGCCAACATAATTTTAAAAACAGTGTAAGTTGATTTTCAGGCAGGTTCGACTGTATTAATCATTTATTTTCAGATACTGCCCGACATAAAGGCGGGTAGACTGAAGATTATTGATTTGCTTCAGCTTCTTTGTATTGGTATTAAACTTTCTGGCAATCAACCAGAGTGAATCACCTTTTTCAATGCGATATTTACCATCAGGCAAAAGCTTGTCCTGTGATGCATAAACTGTCCTGTCCGAGCTTCCCCTGAGAGGGATTTTCAGCTTCTTGCCTGCGCGGATCATGTGTTTTCGGCGAATATTGTTTGCCCTCACGATTTTTGTAACACTGGTACGATACCGTAAGGCAATAACAGAGAGTGTTTCGCCTTTTTTAACACGATGATATACATATGCATTTTTTGGAGGATACCACTTCGGGATCTCATCAATTGAGGCAAGAAGTGTCTCTCCCATACCAACAGGTACCTTTAACGTATAGGCAGAATCAGGAGTGACCTGGTGTCTTAACTCAGGATTTAACTCGGAAAGCTCCTTGCTGGAAATCCCAAGTTTCATTGCTACTGTTTTCAGCTGTACGGGCCTGTTAATATTTACCGTCTCATACGTAACCGGAACATCAATTTCATCCAGCGAAATTCCGTATTTTTCAGGGTCTTTCAAAATATGCAGGGTAGCAAGAAACCTTGGAACATATCGTGCCGTTTCTCTGGGAAGCTGCTGATACAGGTCCCAGAAATTATCAAGATAATTAATTTTCTGGTTCCGGATCTTTTTCATGACCCTGCCCTCTCCACAATTGTACGCAGCGAGAACAGTGGTCCAGTCACCAAAAATATTATGCAGCTCCTTCATATATGCAATTGCTGCGGCAGTGGCTTTATCCGGATCCAGCCGCTCATCAACCCAACTGTCTCTCTTAAGACCGAATTTATAACCGGTTGAAGGGATAAACTGCCAGAGTCCCAGTGCACGCGCCCTGGAGAGAGCCCTGACCTTGAATCCGCTTTCAATAAGCGGCAGCCACGCCAGTTCCTCCGGCAGACCGGCTTCTTTCAGATCTGCCAGTATTTTTTCCATATACTTTCCTGAACGTTTATAGGATTCAACAAAAAATTTTCTTTCCCGTCCCTTAAACCTGTTGATCTCTTTTTCAACATGCTCGTTCATGGTCAGGGGAATTTCTTTATGATTACCATTGACCGCAGTATACCGGGAAGCATAAATTTCCAGGATCCTT
>CALZJD010000181.1 GCA_945787795.1 Thermodesulfovibrionia bacterium
TGGTTCTCATATGTCTTGTCTACTGCCGAATATGGTGGACACCCCATCCGATGACCCTGGGTGATCCTGACGAAAGCATTATCTGCTGGATGTTCTGCAGGAGGTGGTGTCAGAGGTGGTGTCAGGGCTCCATTCTTCAGTTCCCTCTTGCCAATTACCCTATCTCCTCATATATATAAAATCCCTATGGGATACTATTCCCCGTGGTTTGTCACGTTAACATAAAATTAAGGGGTCAGCCCCGGACAAGGGACAAAAGTGGTCAGGATCAGGCTTAATATTGAGATATTAAAAATCATGTTATAAGCCCTGCTATCTGTATGCCGTTTTCACTCCAGAGGTTATAATACGATTTCATATGAAAATACTATTCGTAACCGACCTACATGGAGATACCGGGAAATATGACCGCCTGTTTAAGGCAGCAAAAGAATTTCAGGCAGATGTAGTAGTCAATGGCGGCGACATGCTGCCAAAAAGCGGGGACTTATTTGAACAGGACAAATTCATCACCGGTTATATTGAAAATCAGGGACACATCCCTTATTTTCAGCCATAAGCAATCAGCGATCAGCTTTCAGCTAAGGACTAAGATTTCTATCCTATTGTTGTACTAGGAAAACACATCTCTGCTTTTTTTACATCAAGTTTGTAAAATCTTCTACGGTGAGCCCGGCTTGACGGATGATGGAGCGTAAAGAAAACAGGCCAAAAAAAAGAAAACCGTTAAAACAGTCTGAAATGATAAAATAACATTAAAAAGGAGGTGATAGATATGGAAATACTTAAATCAAAATTGGAGGGACTGTTAAAGGAGCTTCCGGAAAAAGTAGATGTTGAGGATGTGATGTACCGGATATATATTCTTCAGAAAATTGAAGCAGGGGAACAGGATATTACCGATGGCAAAATGCTGTCACACAAGGATGCCATGGAAAGGCTCTCTAAAAAATGGCAGAACTGATATGGTCTGACCAGTCTCTTTCTGATTTAGAGAATATCTATGACTATATAGCAGAAGACTCCGGTCGTTATGCAATATATACAATTCAAAATATCTTCAAAACAGCTGAGAGTTTGCAAATGTTCCCGGAGTCCGGCCGCAATCTGCCGGAGTTTCCGGATTTTCCGCATAGGGAATTGATACTCGGTAATTACCGGATAATCTATCGCTATGACAGCGACAAAAATGTTACAAATGTTGTTACTGTCGTTCACGGGAGCCGCCTCCTGAAAGAGGTATATTTGAATGAATAGCGCTCTACTGATGTAATGGATAAAGCAGGATTTGGGGACGCGGTTGACTCCTGAAACTAATTTTCGCACTTCTTCATTATTTTAAAGATATCAGATGTTGAAACACCAACATTGAAAGTCAGGGACACATCCCTTATTTTCAGCCATAAGCGATCAGCTTTCAGCTCAAAACACAAAAAAATTAAGGGGTCAGCCCCGGACAAGGGACAAAAGTGTTCAGGGTCAGGCTTAATATTGAGATATTAAACATCATGTTATATGCCCTGCTATCTTTATGGCGTTTTCACGGTCATGACTACCGCGGCAAGCCACGGTGTATTAATCCCGAAAATGAAATTAATTTATGAAAGAAGGAGATCGGCATTATTATCGGCAATAATTAATTTAATTACAAACCTTGACTTGCAATAAATAGCTGTTTAATATATATTTAATAAGATATAAATATAGGCAATATAATCGGCAATAAGAGACTGCTATGACTTCAGAAATACACAAAATAACGCCTCTCTATCCTGAAAAGGCTGAGGAGCTTCACGACCTTGCCCTGTCTGTAATCCAGAAGTCCGCGGCCCTTGGCAGCCGGCAGCATCCTGTCACGCTGCGTTCGCTGCAGGAATTGCTCCGGATCATTAACAGTTATTATTCCAATCTGATCGAGGGTCATAACACGCATCCCTATGACATTGTCCGGGCAATGCAGAGGAAGTACGATACCGAACCGGCAAAGCGTAATCTCCAGTTAGAGAGTGTTGCCCATATTACCGTTCAAAGGGACATGGAAAAAAGATTACAGGAAGATCCAGAGATTAATATTGCAAGTCAGGAATTTCTCTGTCATATACACCGGGAGTTTTACAGGCAGCTGCCGGAGGAATTTAAGATTATGAAGGACCCTGATACAGGGCGCGAAAGCCGCGTTGTTCCGGGCGGGCTGCGCACTCAGGCGGTAAAGGTCGGACGGCACGTGCCCCCGGAAAGCGGTTCTCTGGATGCCCTCCTTGTTCGATTCGGGGAATTTTATGTGCCGGACCGCCATCACGGAGCGGCAAAGCTCGTTGCAACGGCCGCCGCCCACCATCGGTTTATGTGGATCCATCCCTTTCTCGACGGCAACGGCCGGGTGGCGCGTCTTTTCACAGAGGCATATTTTCATCGGATTCCTGTCCTTGGCTATGGTCTCTGGTCAGTGAGCCGCGGGCTTGCCCGCCGGAATGCCGATTATAAGGCTGCGCTCACCTGGGCGGATGCTACACGGCGTAATGACCTTGACGGAAGGGGGAATCTGTCAAATGAAGGGCTGATACAGTTCTGCCGTTTTTTTCTGGAGGTCTGCCTTGACCAGGTGGAATACATGGGCGACCTGCTTAAGCTGGAAGAACTCATCCAGCGGATCAGGCACTATGTTGACCTGAGAAACAGGGGCATGGTCCCCGGTCCATCGGGTGAAAAACAGCCTCTCCGGCCCGAGGCAGCCGGAATGCTCCAGCATGTCCTGATACACGGCGACTCAACGCGGGGAGATGTCATCCAGGCCGCCGGACTGAAGGAGCGCACAGGACGAAATCTGTTGGGACTGCTTCTTGAGGAGGGATTGCTGGTTTCGGATACGCCCAAGGGTGAGGTCAGGTTAGGATTTCCCATCCATGCGGCAGGTTGGTTTTTCCCGGATCTGTACCCGACATTAACGAGATAGGTGCAGTCTGACACTAAAGTCAAAAGATTGTTTAACGAATAGCAGTAGACGTCACTCCCAGTCCTCACGAGTAAAATCTTTAGAGAACCGAATGGACCTTATAGACGAAGTTCCACGATAAAGCTGTGGCCCGCTTAAAATTATGAACTTTAATTTGTTTGCCTGTAATAAAAGAATAATATTATTCAAGGCATCAAAAGGAATAGATCCAAGGTATTCGCGCTGCTTGCCCCTGATTGTGAGCCTACCGACGGCCTTAGGTTGAAAATCAGGATATTCTTCCGGTTTCTGAACAATATGACTTTCTCTTCTATCTCCTAAGATTGTGACCTCAATATCTTTTTCTGATAATTTTTCCGGATGAACCACCTTGCCGTTAACCTTAAAGCTGGTATGTTCCCAATATGGCCCGTCCGTCACTCGTCTGCCTACGTCAATAGAAAAAAAATAATCCATATCCCAATCTAATATCTCAACGCAGTAGGTAATTTCTTCTATCGAAGGTCTGCCTATTTTTTTGCGAGATTTCTTTTTCATTAGAAGATCATTTTCATCAATAATATAAAATATCAAGAGTAAACAGATAGTCAATTAAATTACTATCATTGTCTGAATTTTGTTATAATTTATCAATAATAACTGCAGGCGGCATTATAAAGATGGCAAAAACTATTGATCTAAGAGACATCCTGCATATTTTGAAAGATAACAAAAAAATGTTGTCTGAAAAATATGGTGTTACTGATATAGCGGTCTTTGGCTCTTATGTGAGAAATGAAAACAAGGAGAAGAGTGACATTGATATGTTTGTAGAGCTGAAGGCAGAATTCAGGACATTTGACAACTTCATGGATCTGAAATTTTATCTTCAAAAGATCACTTCAAAAAAAATAGACCTTGTCATAAAAAATTCCATAAGAAAAGAACTGAAACCTGCCATCCTCAAGGAAGCTGTTCATGCCTGAGAGAGACTGGACGCTGTTTCTGAAAGATATCCAGACACACTCGAAGAGAATTCACACTTATACAAAAGATCTGTCCATGCAGGAATTTTTTAAGGACAGAAAAACCTACGATGCTGTCCTGAGGAACATCCAGATAATAGGTGAGGCGATAAAGCATTTACCTTCTGAAGTTCGCAAGGAATCTAACAACGTTGATTGGAAGAAGGCAGCAGGAATGAGAGATATAGTTGTCCACGAGTATTTTGGCATCAACAAAGATATTATCTGGGATGTTATCAGTAATAAAATTCCTGAGCTTGAAAAGGAAGTAAAAAAGATTTTGAAAGAGATAAAAAGGAAGTGACATAAAATAAAACCGTGGACAAACCGTGGACAGATTGATTTTTTGGCCTCACTTCATGGTTCGATTCCCACACGCTCCCGCCAATATTATTCTTAAAGGTTTTATGTTTGATAAGCTGAATAAAATTAACGTTGTAGACTAACGTGTGTGTACCCCCCACACGTTACTATCTCATGAGACTGCGGAGATTTAAATAAAGGAACCAGCAGTGGTAGTGTTACTGTGAAGCTGATTCCATACCGTTACTTCCGCGGCATCGGGCTCAACAATTACCATATCATATTTCATCGGAAAGACGTCGTTGTTTTTATTCCTTTTTGGGATAGCGTTTGCGAGGCCGCACTCTTCTGACATGAGACCGTACTTTCCTTTTACACCACCAACAATACCCGGCCTTAACTTTTTGGCATCCTGAAGCATAAAGCAGGTTCCATCAGGTGTAAACCCGATGACGCAGTTAGGTCCGTCAATGCAGAGCGGCCTCAATGACATCTTCAGTAAGCTTAGGGCTTCACGGTCTGACCGTACATTGATCTCCGACTGTTTGAGCGGGGTAACAATGTCTTTGTAATATTGGAGCGGATAGCCGAGCTGCTTGCATGCATAGTGCAGGATATGGCAAAAGAC
>CALZJD010000182.1 GCA_945787795.1 Thermodesulfovibrionia bacterium
TGATTTAATTTCAATTTTTTTCGGTTTTTCTTCTTCTGCCCGCGGCAGTGTTATGATGAGTATCCCTTTCTTAAATGAAGCATTGACTTTTGATGTCTCCACTCTGAAAGGAAGCTCAACTGTTTTTGAGAACTGTCCATGCCAGCGCTCTCTCCTGTGAAAAGCCTCGTTTTCTTTGAGGTTATCAGCCTTGCGAGTGCCGCGCAACGTAAGTGACTTTTCAATGACCGATATCTCGATGTCATCCGGTTCAATGCCCGGTATCTCTGTTGTCACTATTGAGCGGTCCGAGTCAACCCAAAGGTTTATAGCCGGGAATTCACAGGACCTCTGCGATGGTACACGTGAAAACACTCTGTTCAGTCTCTCAAATTCACGCCACGGATCGATAAATGTGTTGTTGTTAAATTCTGTCCATAACATAATCATCACTCTCCTTTTTTATATTAATTATGTCTTTTTTTCGCATTACACTAAATGTAATGCAAAGAGGATGCCATAATTAATAATCTTTTTAATTTAGTTAGTTAGCAGGATTGAACTCTACTTAAAAAGAAGCAGGAGGACAAATTGACCCGCATCGATTAGGTATTTTTGACCTACAGGTCATATTGGCCTTATTAATTCCTGTTGCTGAACGTCAGAATACTCATAGTTGTCATTCTGAACTTGTTTCAGAATCTCATGTTTGTAATGAGTTGAGAGACCCTGAAATAAATTCAGGGAAACAAATAACAGCTTCCGCAAACTAAAGCAATAATTTTTTTGTATTTTTCGCTGATTCAAATTATATTAAAATAAACCCTATAAGATACAATTAAGCTAAGGCAGATGTGATGATGAACAGGAAAAAAAGGAATTTTAATTATGCGTCATGACAGACGAACACAGCCGAGAAATGATCTCAATCTTATCATTGAGATCAAGTCCCCTACCGGGATAGAAAATTATCACCTGGGCATGACAAAAAACATTTCTGCTGAAGGTCTCACTCTTGAATCACAAAATTACAATATAAAGCCGGGACAGGTTCTGAAGATCGACATTAAACTGCCGGATAGCGATCAGTCTATTTCAGCAAACGGGAAAGTCCTCTGGGTCAAGGTCACGGAGTTTGAATGTCATACAGGAATAATTTACATGCGACTCGATGAAGAGGCCAAAAACAGGATGGCACAGCTTTTTTCATCAGCTGAGCCGGCACCGGCAATTGATTTGCATCACGACCATGTTCCTGATTCTCGTACAACTAAAATCGAAGGGCCTATCTCTAATGCTGTAAGTACATCATCAAATACAAATGTTCCGCTTAATAATGCCCCGTCTATCCCTGAAAATTCGCATAATGCTGATAACATACAACCAGTTCCGCCTGGCGGGAATATTATTCAACCCGCTGCTATATCAGACACTAAAGAAAATATACCATTGCATTACAGCCGTGATGAAATCAGTCAGGAAGAGCCTCCCCGCTTTTCAGCGCCGGTCGTGAAACGCAGGTCTGCTGCTAAAGTATCAGCAAGAAAAAAACGCAGTCATGTACCGTTGCTCATTATCTCCATTGTAACAGTCATGGCGATAGCGTCAGTTTTAGGTGCCATGAAATGGAAATCAAAAGTTCCTGCTCCGGACCCAGTTCAAACAGCACTCAATGAAACTGACCAAGCAATAATAAATCAGGAACCTGTGCAAATAGAAACACCAGGCGTTCAGGACATTGGGGAAGAAAAAGAATTCACTGGTGATGTATCAGGTGACGCCCAGCCGATTATACATGCTGCTGTAAAACCTGATAATGAATTAAATGAGACAGGGCTTCCTCAGGAAAGTGTCCCGATACCTGTAACCGGCAATCAATCTCCTGCACCTGAACAGGATGAAACGGTGACCATAATAATTAATGCCCCTCCTGAAAGTTCAGCGGCATCAATCCCAAATACGCCTGCTGTGAAAAAAGATATACCCACGGTAAAAAATACTGAAGCACCAGGTAATGAGATAGAAATCATTCCGGCAAATAATAACCCTGAAACCATAAGTAAACCCGAAGCAGACACGAAACAGGCCTACCTGGAAAATCTCAGACAAATTCGGCAGGAGTATGAGAAAACCCAGAAGTCGTCAGCAGTGACTAAACAGGACGTGGAAAAGGCCCCGTCCCGGATCATTGACAATCAGGATCCTTCCCCGGTAATGATCATACCTGAAACACCTGAACCCGCTACTGATAGTGCCGTTATTGCTAATGCAGGTCCGTCAGACACCATGAGCAGTTCAGCTCATGAGATGCGCTCCGGTACTGAACCCGGTCCCCGGGAGACAGGTATTGCCTCTGCTGCACAAGATGCAAAAAAATCAGTCTCTGAGCAATTGAGCAGTTCTCCTGATGTTGCTGAGAAGGAAACAATAAATGAAATACCTGACAAGAAAAAACCATTGCCGGCAGGAGAAGAGAAACAAACCCCTGCACCTGGCAGTATTACTTCCAGCATCTATCCTCAGACGCTAAAAGACAATAACACCAGAGAAATTATTTCCTCATCAGCAACAAAAACGATGAAAAGCTATGATGAGCCCTTTGACCATAATGCGAACGATTGGGATATTTTTAATACGGGTTCAGCCTCTGCACAAATACGTGATGGAGCATATATTTTAGAAAACAAAAGACAGGAAGGAGCGCACCTGATTCTCCATCATCAAGACTTTCCCGCTGCCTCGGATTTTTCAATCGAAACATCTATACGCCTGCTGAAAAAATCCGCAACAGCTTCTTTTGGATTGGTTTTTGGAGCCAGGGATTCTTTTAACAATTACGCTTTTCAAATCACCACGAACAGGATTTATATGGTCAGAAATTTCCACCAGGGGGTTTCAAGGGAAATGACAATGGGGGAAAAAGAGACCGCACATTTCAATATATCCACATTAAATAAACTGAAAATCGTCAGAAGTGGAGATAACATGAGCTTCTACATCAATGGCAAACTTGTTGATACAATTACAGACTTTCATCTTTACGGAAAGAGAGTCGGCTTTATCATAGACGGCCGGTCAAGGATAGCTGTTGAGCATATGCATTCTGAAATACAGGTTGTTAATTAATTGCGGTAAGTTTTAATCATTGAAGGAGCATCATCAAGCCTTCACCTACTCTCCTTATTTATTAATTTTTCTCCGGAGATTTCTCAGACTTATACCAAGAAGGTCAGCTGCTTTTGTTTTGTTGCCATTGGTCTGTTTCAGTGCCTGTTTAATCATGATGTCTTCCACTTTTTTCATGGGAGTTCCAGGGGGGATAAATACCCCTTCCTGTGCAGATTCATAATGTTCAGAAGCTTTTGCACGACCGGCATCATCTATATGGGGAAGGATGTGATGCGGAAAAATCCGTTTGGTATTCTGGGGCAGCAGGGTTGCAATGCGCGTCATGATATTTCTTAATTCACGAACATTGCCTTTCCATTTATATTGCTCCAGTATATAGATCGTCTCAGCAGAAAGGCTGGGAAAAGGAGGCTCCCATCCCATCTCGACAAAGGCCCTCTCAAGAAAATGGACCGCCAGAAGAGGTATGTCCTCAACCCTTTCGCGCAAAGGCGGAAGATTAATACGCAGCACATTGATCCTGTAATAGAGGTCTTCTCGAAACAGTCCATCTTTTACCGCCTTCTGAAGGTCTACATTTGATGCAGCTATTACTCTTACATCAATATCCAGTGGTTCTTCTCCACCGACACGATATATTATTCCATCTTCCAGGACACGAAGCAATCTGACCTGAAGAGTAAGAGGCATCTCGCTTATTTCATCAAGGAATAAAGTACCGTTATCAGCAGTCTCAAATTTTCCTTTTCTTGTCTTTATGGCGCCGGTAAAGGCGCCCTTCTCATGACCGAACAGCTCCCCTTCAATCAGGCTTTCGGGTATAGCACCGCAATTAATAGGTACAAAAGGCCCTGATGAGCGGCGGCTGAGCACATGAATTCCCCTGGCAACTATCTCCTTTCCAGAACCTGTCTCTCCCGTAATAAGAACAGTCTGCTCAGAGGAAGATATCTGCGGGAGGTGAGTGAGGGCACGCCGCATGACAGGGGAACGGAACAGGAAATATGGTTTCACCTTGGCCACGAGAGGGTCAACTACAGTCAATGATGTACTTCCAGCAATTGTCCTTCCCATACTTGTTTCCACCATCACAACAAAACGCTCTATGTCCAGAGGTTTCTTTATGTAGTCATCAACAATGTATCGCACTGATTCCTGTGACGTCTCGACTGACTCATAATCCTGATAGTCCTTGATCATCTCTATGCACTGCTCATTTACCAGATCAAGAGCTGCTATGATAATGTCTATCGCGTTATTCTGAAGAAGACCCAGCGCCTGTTTGATATTCTGTGCCCTGCTCACCTGTGCACCTTCTCCATGCAATGACTCTTCCATTGAGTCCAGGGCCGCAATCTCATCATCAATCACAAGAACTGCCAGCCCTTTTAAATTGTGAAGTTCTCCCATAATTAAATTATTTTATAAACCAGTTCAATATATCTTACGGCCACTAAGTAAAACTATTAAAGACTACATGATTATATCAAATCAGGAAATAGAGTGGGAGTCTGTGTTTTTTCTGTCATTCCCGAGTTCTGTTGATCGGGAATCCAGAGCAATGGGAATCGCAGATGAAACTCGAATTTATTTACAAAGACAATCCATGTAGAAATGATTTATTTGAGCATAATGTAAGAATTCCTGATTCCCGCTCAAAAGACTGCTGGAATGACAAAAAACGGAATTGCAGTAATCACTGTTAGCATGTTTTCAATATTCATTGTGAGTTAATATACTATTGCTATATGAATAATGATCAGACAAAAAAAATATTTTTCTCAGGCATTGCAGGCAGCGGCGTATCTGCTATTGCAGGCTTCATGGCTGACAAAGGCAATATCATTACCGGATCTGACAGGGCATTTGACCTTGATCCTGATAACCCTTTAAAAAAAATATTCCAGTCAAAAGGTATTTCCATTGTTCCCCAGGACGGAATCGGGATAGACGGGTCTTTCGACTTTGCAGTTTTCAGCACTGCTGTTGAGGATGGTAAACCGGAAGTTATCAAGGCCAGGGAACTGGGCATACGTACAAAAACAAGGCCCGAATATCTGGCTGAAATCACTGCATCGTTTAAAACCATAGCTGTCTCCGGCACGAGCGGCAAATCTACTTCTTCAGGCCTGCTTGCTTTTCTCATGAACAGACTCGGCCTGGAACCCAATTTTATCGGCGGAGGCAGGGTAAAGCAGTTCAAGTCTGATAACCATCCCGGCAACTCACTTACCGGAAAATCAGACAGTCTGATCATAGAAGCCTGCGAATCAGATGGTTCAATTATCTATTTCAGGCCGCAGCATACAATCATACTCAACCTGTCATTCGATCATCATTCGATAGGCGAGACCGCAGACATGTTTAAACAGCTTGCAGAACATACACAGAACAGGATCATTATAAATGGTGACGACAGAAATCTTAATGGCATTTATGAAAAGGATGCCGCTACCTTTTCCATTTACAATGCATCAGATTACAGGGCTGAACAGATTACCATGCATCCATTATACTCAGAGTTTACCATATGCAAAACAAGGTTCAGTCTGTCTCTGCCGGGTGAGCACAATATTTACAATGCCCTTTCATGCATTTCCTTTCTTTCAGAAATTGGAATTCCCATTATTGACATAGCTTCGGTGCTTCCGGAATTT
>CALZJD010000183.1 GCA_945787795.1 Thermodesulfovibrionia bacterium
TGCAGCCCTGCTGACGCCAACTCCTGATGCCTTTAATCAGTCCCTTATGGCCATTCCCATTATAATTCTCTATGAAGTTGGTATCTGGACGTCAAGGATACTTGACAGAAAGAAAAAACCGGTGAAAGAAAAGCAGGATGAGGAAAAGGAAGAGAAAGCAGAATAAGGAGGCGCATGATATGATGCGCAGCATTTTAGGGTTATACAAAGCTTAGATAGAACATTGAGCACATTATGTATGAGCAAAGATTGTGAAATGTATAAACCTATAACCAGCGATGTTCCCAGAAGCTTCATAATATCTTAAAGTCAACGAATTTGATGTATTCCGGTAATTCACACTAATCCCCTCTTATCAATAAGCCAAATTTCCTGAAAATATTGAAGCTTATAAATGTATATAAATGTTTTCAATCGTCTTAGAGATCGCAAGCTTTATCCTTGTTATGCAAAGAAAATTAGGCATTTCTTGCTGTTAGAAATGAATTTAAATCATAAATTTTAATGAAAAGAGTAAACGTTAATACTGATTTGCTAGCTTGCGCAAACATGCTTATATGTAATTCTTATCAAATCCATAAATATTTTATATTAGACAAATAAGGTTGTTCAATGATAAGTTTCTTACACAAGAAAGAGAAAGTTCTCGGGGAGGGAGGATGGCAAAGTCTTTTTAAGAATAAAGATAGCCGAATTACCAAAAAATAAACGTTTGGTGTGTTCGGTTTTTTTAGTTTCAAACTTACATTAAAGGGGGGCTATCAATGAAGAAAAATTATCTTTTAAAAGTAGTGATTAGTATAATTAGCTTAGTACTACTGTTTGGAGCTACAGAAGTTTTTGCAGACGAATATTTCGAATTTGATATATGTATAACAGATTGTAGTGCTATTGTGAATACGGATCCCATTTGGGTTCCAAATGATAGTGGGATCTATAGTTTTGAAGTTCTAATTGACTTCACTGATATTCATCTAAGCGGGACAGGACCAAATCCTTTTAGGGTATCAGGCGGTGAGAATGTGTTTCCTGGTTACACTCCGACTCCCCCAACAGGGACATTTGCGGACACGCACGACGCAATATTTCCTACGATTAATGCAAGTGAAAGTGATCCATTTACGTTCTCTGTGAGAAACAATACTAGTGGTGGTGTTTGGATGAATGTTACAGTTCCTGAACCTGTAAGCTCCACTCTTTTCATTATCGGTGGAGCAACTCTGGGATTCAGGCGTTTAAGAAAGAACTTTAAGAAATAGGTTGTTAAACAAAGAGGGATAACCTAAAGGTAGGGTCAGAAACGACTCTGCCTTTTTTATTGTCTTAAACTGGTAATCAACAGAATCAAAACCATTACAGTTTACTGATAACAGATATTTGTCATCATATTGGATTGCATCAAACTCTGACGATAACCGAAATTAATCAATTTAGTTTCTCTCTCTCCTAAAGGCAAGATAATATATCCAAGCCGCAATTTTTAATCTGCTATAATTATGAAAAATGAGAAGTGAGGGGTTCAGAGAATGAATAAAAAAGTGTTGCTTTTTGCTCCACAAGGCTTTGAAGACATTGAGGTCACAACTTTCACAAATATCCTCGGTTGGACCAGAATATTGAAAGAAGTAAAATCAATAGATGTTGTCATAACTGCTTTTAAAAAACACATCTCCTCAAAACATGGACTTAACATAAAAGCAAACATGTTGATTGATAAAGTGGAAGTCAGTGACTATAAGGCACTCATTATTCCTGGGGGACATAATGACAGTGGATATGAAGAGGTCTATGCTGAGAAAGTACAAAATCTTATTCGGAATTTATATAAAGATAGTGGCATTATTATTACAATGTGTGTAGGCTCCCTTCCTGTTGCCAAATCAGGCATTTTGCAAGGTAAAAAAGCAACAACTTATACATCAAGTAAACGCCATGATAATCTAAAGATTCTCGAAAATTATGGAGCAATTCCTGTTAATGCAAGAATAGTTATTTCAGATAGAATAGTTACTAATAGAGGCCCTGATACCGCAATAGATGTTGCCTTCACGCTTATTGAAATGTTAAATGGCAAAGAGGATATGAAAAAGGTTAGAAAGGCAATGATGTTTTAAATGGCATTTTTACTATTTCCCAGAGGCTGTAAACTCAGGGAGGGTCGTCAATGGCTTTGTCTTTTTATTGACTTCAACTGGCAATCCTCAATGCTCTTCATCATTATTTTTCTCACTAACAGATATTTATTGATGAGAAGACGAGCTATTTCAAAATGAAGATTTGTGATTATTATGAATGAGTCACAGTTAAAAGAAAGGGATATTGATTTGGCAGTTTTAAAATGCAGTTAATTCTTGCCGCTAGAGCCAGCTTTGATTCTGCGATACTTGTTTTCGCCTACGCACTCTTTTGCAAAGGAACACCAGTCCAGGCAGGTCTGGCCGATCATGCGGTCAATGGTCTGTCCACATGACTTGCATTTGGTCTCGGTCTCATCGCTCCAGATCTCAACATCCTTCCCGCAATGACGACATTTAATTTCTTCCGGTTTGGGTTCTCTTATTTCTTTGCTGCCGGGGCAGTCATTTTTAAACATTATTACCTCGTATTTTTATGCGTATATTTTAATTATACTGTTAATCATTAAAGCTTTGTATGATTAACATCATAATAAACAAAGATCTGAGGAAGGCACGTTAAACAGATGAACGCACCTTTTGCCAAATCTCTGCAGAATAGCCCGGGTATCAGATTTTGTTCCAGCAGTCAGAGTGCTGTATTGAGGTATCCAGGATTCTGGTCAACTCATCATCAAAACTTGCATTGGTGTTATTCAGGCCTTCAAGGAGTTTTCTCGGAATTTCAACGGTGCACAGTTTATCATTTTTGATCAGCTGAAACTTATAGACAATCTGCATGAATATATAAAATATACGCAATACGATGATTGACCCATCGATCTCTTTTATTTTTTCTTCCACAATTTCGTAGGAAGGCACTTCACTTTTTGAAACTTGACGATCCATTTTTATTCTCTCCAACTTTCTATATTAGTAAGATTGTATTTCATCTTTTTCAGATTGTCTACTGTTTTTTTAATAATCTGTTAATAAGTTAAATAATCCAGTATATGAATCCTGATCCAGTTCCGGTCCCACCAGTATACGGGAGACACCTCATACCCATGCAGCAGCATACCGAAATGCAGGTGGTCACCGCCGGCAAGTCCGGTAGCGCCTGTCTTGCCGATCATATCGCCCCTCTTTACCCTGTCTCCCGTTTTAACAGTCATAGCGGAAAGGTGTCCATAAAGGCTCATAAGTCCCATGCCATGGTCGATTATTACCGTATTTCCATAAATACTCAGATCAGAAGCGAATTTGACTATACCGCTATTAGCTGCCTGCACCGGGGCTTTTGAATAAGACGCAAGATCATGCCCAAGATGTGCACTATTACTGATTTTTCTGCCTTTATATAAATAGGCCCTTTCATCTCCATATTTTGCCATTACCTTGCTGTTCCTCAGTTGTGAAAAACGTCCCTGCCAGAGCATCCTTGGCTCAGTATTTTTTGCAAGATCCATAATTACGTTAACGCTCCTTTCTCTCAAATCTTCATTTACCCTTTTAAAGGAGCCGGCAGGATCATCCATATTGGTTTCATTCAGCAGGGGATATACGACCCTGTTAATAAAATTATCATCAATAGTAATTGATGACTTTTTAAATTCCTTTAGATTTATTCTGGTTGAGAGCGACGTTATATTCAGATTTCCTGCTATGTCGCTGGCAACAGCATATAACAGGGTGTTTTCTTCAATATCATAAGGGGCAGGGAAAAAGGCCAGGTATTTTAACGGGCTGCTGTTGGCCTTGGCATCAAGGGAGTTATCTCTCTTTAATTCATTTGCTCGCGAGGGCTCGTCCAGAACATCAAGTGCCGATGAAAGCTCATAAGCCTTAAACTGTCTGTAGTCTTCCGGGTGAGAAGGATCAACAAGCTTTATAAAAACTGAATCAGCCCCCTTTACCCTCAGCAGGGCAGCACCGCAGCTCCCACGATTGATCTGACGGGGGGCCTTCAGGACTTCCAGGACAGGAGGGACCGTATCTATAGTTGTAGCGATCTTGTGCTCTACCTCCTTAAACAGGCCTGCCTTTGCATGAACAATGATTAAAGCCTGACCGTCTCCCAGACCAATGGATTTCGGTTTAATGTTCAGTATCAAGAAGTAAATCTATCTTATTGTCATTTTGATAGACGGCAATCTCGATGGACTTGATATTTTCCGTATTAAGGGTGACTGTCTTGTCAGACGACAGGATGTTAAACTGCTCAAGTCCTGTGATAACAGGGTCAGGTACGAAAAATAGTTTATATGTTCCATACGCAATGACAAGAACAATAAATGGCAGTGCCAGTGTCAGAATAATGCGGCTGATTCCCTTATTGTCGTTATTCATCATATGTACTCGCACGATAATTAAATAATTTGTAAAAAATATTAATAAGTTAGCATTTAAAAAACCTTATATATTAACTTAATATGGGTATTAAAGCAATGTTTTTTTATATGTCATTTTCTGTCATATAATGCTGGGCTCTTATGGTGGAAATATGAAGAGTGAAATCAGATGAGTATTATATGCATTTTAATCTGATATCAGCTTCTATCAACTACCTATGACCAATTACCTATTACCCATGACCCATAACCTACTATATATACCCCTGTTTTAAATTGACTTCCCATCTTAAATTGATTAAGATTCATACAACCATGAAACCTTCTGTAAAATCAGCAGATTTCCTTGTTATCGGCGGTGGAGTGGCAGGTCTGAGAGCAGCTATTGAGCTGGCATCACAGGGAGACGTAATTGTACTGACCAAGGACAAGCCAACGGAGAGCACAACTGAGTATGCACAGGGAGGAATTGCTGTGGCCCTCAGTGATGAAGACAAGGTGGGTATTCACTATGATGACACGATAAAGGCAGGGGCCGGGTTATGTTTTGACGAAGCGGTTAAGGTAATGGTTGAAGAGGGTCCTGACTATATTCGTGAACTCATATCATGGGGTGCAGAATTTGATAAAGATGGGAGTAAACTGTCATTTACAAGAGAGGCGGCCCATACCAAGAATAGAATACTGCACGCGCATGGAGACTCAACCGGAAAGGAAATAGAACGGGCACTCATTAACAAAGCAAGATCATGCAGTTCAATATCCCGATATGATTTTGCCTTTACCCTTGACCTGATCATGAAAGAAAACAGGTGTGTGGGCGCCAGCGTACTCAGAAGGGGTTCTATTATAAATTTCTATGCAAAAGCCGTCATTCTTGCAACCGGAGGAGCAGGTCAGATTTATTCCAAAACAACCAATCCGGTCATAGCAACCGGTGATGGAATTGCCATTGCATACAGGGCAGGGGCACAAATCAAGGACATGGAATTTGTCCAGTTCCATCCCACGACCCTTTACTCAAGGGGTGCTCCCCAGTTTTTGCTCAGCGAGGCCATGAGAGGTGAAGGGGCTGTTCTGAGAAATATTCATAAGAAACGGTTTATGAATGAATATCATGAGATGGCTGAACTTGCCTCAAGAGACACCGTAGCCAGGGCCATAGTGTCAGAGATGGTAAAGACTCATTCGCGGCATGTGTATCTGGATCTCACCCATTTTGATACGGACTTTGTTAAAAAACGTTTCCCCCAGATTTATTCCACATGCCTGCAATATGATATAGATATTTCAGAGGAACTGATCCCTGTCAGCCCGGCTGCTCACTATATGATGGGCGGCGTATCAACAAATATTGATGGAAAAACCAGTATTGACGGGCTTTTTGCTGCAGGAGAAGTCGCCTGTACAGGTGTACATGGCGCCAATCGTCTGGCTTCAAACAGTCTGCTGGAGGGGCTGGTCTTTGGAGCCAGAGCAGGGAAATGTGCAGCACAATATGCCGGGACGAACCGGGATCTCATAATTTCAGAACCAGTTCTGCAACAGGCTGATGAAGCCCGGACGTTTGATTCAGAAAAAGTCCGAAGCACATTAAGACAGGTCATGTGGAACAAGGTAGGCATCATCAGGTGTGAGAAATCTCTTAGTGCTGCCAGGGCATGGATTGAGAGAAAGGCGTTTATACATAAGACATCACTCAGGAGCAGACGGGATTATGAGTTGAGAAACATCATGACAGTAGCAGCGCTTATTACTGATTCTGCGCTTTTAAGGAGGGGCAGTGTCGGTGCTCATTACCGTTCAGACATAAAGGGGAAGGGCGAGAACTGGAAATCCCGCAGTGTATGTGAAAAAGGAAAGGACCCGTACTGGGGATAAAGAACAAGACAATAATGCGCAAGGCCAAGACAGTTTGTACGATAGGTCCGGCAACTGAGTCAGAAAAAAATATAAACAGATTGATCAGTGCAGGGATGAACGTTGCGAGGCTCAACTTCTCTCATGGAACCCATGACAGGCACGCAAAGGTTGTTGAGCTCATCAGAAAGGCTGAAACAAGGCACAACACTTCTGTTGCGATACTCCAGGATTTGAAAGGGCTCAAGATCAGAGTGGGCCCTTTAAAAAACGCTTCCATCTTTCTGAAGAAAAATTCAACACTATATATTAAATCCGGCACTGCCCCGGGAGATGAAAAACAGATATCCCTATCGTACCGTAACCTCATCAGGGATGTGAAGACCGGAGATGAAATGCTGTTTGATGACGGCCTGATTAAGATGAAAGTAACAGGCAGGAAAGATTCAAGGTTGGTCGCAAAAGTAATAGAGGGCGGTCTGTTAAGAGAAAGAAAAGGGGTGAATCTGCCGGCCACGAAAATATCAGGATCGGTCTTTACTAAAAAAGACAGGGACGATCTGATAGTGGGAATTAAACTTGGCGTTGATTATGTGGCGATCTCTTTTGTACGATCAGGTAATGATATAAAGAGAGTCAAAAACTGGCTCAGGAAAAACAGGGCAGATATACCTGTTATTGCCAAAATCGAAAACAGACATGCCTTGGAAAATATAGATAACATCATTGATGCATCTGACGGTCTGATGGTTGCAAGAGGTGACCTTGGCGTTGAACTTCCCCC
>CALZJD010000184.1 GCA_945787795.1 Thermodesulfovibrionia bacterium
TGATACAGCCTTGGCCTGTTTTTCTATTCCTGCCTGCCTGATCAGGGTAACAAAAGGCAGGGCGCTTCCATCCAGTATGGGGACTTCCGGTCCGTCAAGCTCAACAAAGACATTATCAACACACAATCCTGAAAATGATGCGAGCAGATGCTCAACTGTGCCGACCCTCACCCCGTTTGATTTTAATGTTGTGGCAAAGGAAGTATCAGACACAGAATTGACATTTGCCTTGATTCTCGTGTTTCCCCTGTCGGTCCTGATAAAAACTACACCCGTGTCTCTTGGGGCCGGTCTGAGATTCATACAAATCTCTTTCCCGGTGTGCAGTCCTTTTCCCCGGACAGAGACTTCCTGTTTCAATGTATTCTGGAGACGCATATCTAAATTATAGTAGCAAATTAGATACCAGATAAAATAGTCTTATTATTCAATGAAGTTAAATTAGTGGATGTATCATAAATACATCAAACGTGTCCCTAACTCCGCACAGTTCACACTTCTCCGCCAACAACAATTTCAGGTATCCTGACGGTTGGCATTGCATCGGAGACAGGCACTCCCTGCGCGTCTTTTCCACATGTCCCTATGTCAAAACCTATATCATTTCCGACCATATCGATGGCATGCAGGACCTCAGGTCCATTCCCGATTAACGTGGCGCCGCGCAAGGGCTCTCCTATGCTCCCTTTTTCTATCATGCAGCCTTCTGAAACTTCAAACACAAACTCTCCGGTAACAGTATTAACCTGCCCTCCCCCCATCTTTTTAACGAAAAAGCCTTTGTCCACTGATTGAACAATTTTCATTGGATCGCCTTCTCCTGGAGCAATAAATGTGTTTGTCATTCTCGGGATTGGTCTGCTTCTGTATGACTGTCTCCTTCCATTACCACTTGAGGGCGCATTCCCCTTTAATGATGTCATCTTGTCATACATATATCCCTTTAAAATTCCTTTTTCAACCAGCACCGTTCTTTGCGATTGCACCCCTTCATCATCAAACCTGAAAGAGCCCCGTCTCCCTGCAAGGGTTGAATCATCAATAATTGTTATAAGGGGTGACGCGATCTTCTGACCCAGCTTATCAGCATATACAGACAATCCCTGCTGTATAAGGTCAGCTTCAAGTCCATGACCAATGGCTTCATGGATCATCGTGCCCCCGGCCTCGGATGAAATTATAACCGGCATTCTGCCTCCTGGCGCCTTTTTTGCCTTTAACATGCTGACCGCTTTTTTTGCCGCTTTCACAGCAGTCTCTTCAAAGGGTTCCCCTTCAAAAAGTTCAAACCCTGCCATTCCGCCAACAGCTTCATACCCTGTCTGAAGCACGTCTCCCTGGGCAGCAATGACCTGTATCAATGCAAGTGAATATATGCGTTCGTCTTCTGCAATAATGCCATCAGATGTAGCTATGCAGACATCCTGTATTGTGTCCCTGTACACAACCGATACCTGCCTTATGCTGGAGGAGAAGTCTCTGGCAGCCCTGTTGGCTTTTTCCACCAGAGAAATTTTTCGGGCCATATCAACGTCCCCTGGATTAAGTTTTATATTAAAATTTACTGCCGGATTGACCCTGCTCAAATCAAAGGTCCTGTCACTTCCCTCTCTGTCTTTTACGGCCCTGCTTACTGTTTCAGCTATGTTATAAAGAGAGTCTTCAGAGAAATCATTACTGTAGGCATATGCGGATTTGTCTCCAAATATCACACGCACCCCTATTCCGGCATCAACACCTGATGAAAGTTTTTCTATTTTATCGTCCTCAAGCTGTATGGTCAGGGGCCTCTGATGTTCGATAAAAATGTCACCATAGTCAGCCCCGGTTGTCATGGATTTTTTCAGGATGTTTGATAATATTTCATCGGATGGTCTATTCATCATTGTATACTCGTATCACCTTTAGGGAGAAACTAATTGCAATTTTATCTGCACTCTTAATCAAGGAATTTGCGCAGGCATTCAGTTACGGGTAATAACAGCTTCGGATTGTCACACCCTAGATCTTAAAGTTATTGTACCCATTAACTAAAAGTTTGAAGTTCCTTTCCTTTTGAATTTTTGAACTCCATCATGTAAAGTTAATTGTTATTATACTAGAACAGATTTTATTCTGTATGTACGTAACAGGTCAGGAGGGACGATGTCCAGAATTGGTGTAATAGCAGGAAGCGGACTGTATGAGATAAAGGGACTGACTTTAAAGAAAAGCAGGACTGTCTCAACTCCCTTTGGCAAACCATCAGAAAAATATGTCTTTGGCGAGATAGACAATACTGAAGTCATTTTCCTGCCCCGTCATGGAAAACATCATGACATCCCGCCTCACATGATCAACTACAGGGCCAATATCTGGGGATTCAAAAAGCTCGGGATAAACAGAATTCTCTCTATCAGCGCAGTTGGTGGAATTAAAAGAGGATTAAAACCCGGAGATATAGTAATACTTGATCAGGTTCTGGATATGACTAAAAACAGGAAATCAACATTCTTCGACGGTAAAGATGGTGTTGTGCATATAGATTTTACTGAACCCTATTGTCCTGATCTTGCTAATGCGCTTCAGAAGGCAGGAAGAAAAGCCAAAGTCACGGTAAAAAAGGGGGGGACCTATGTGGCTGTTGAGGGTCCCCGGCTTGAGTCTGCCAGTGAAATAAAAAGCTTTCGCATCCTTGGAGGAGATGTGGTAGGAATGACCGGCATGCCCGAAGCATCTCTGGCAAGAGAAGCAGAAATATGTTATTCAAGTCTGTCTGTTATTGCCAATTACGCGGCTGGTATAAGAAAGCAGAAACTGACAGTACCAGAAGTAATGGAGGCCATGAAGGACACCACCGAAGACCTGAAAAAACTTCTCAAGGCGGTCTTTACAATAATTCCTGAAAAAAGAAAGTGCTTGTGCAAAGACGCTTTGGCTGAAGCAAAGATATAGTTTGTTGGTCATATTCTTCAGTCTAATTTTCATTCTCTTCTAAAAAGAATTTCCTGTGCAGTATCTTGACTATACCGACAAAGATTCAAAATGAGAGAGATTATTTTATCATTTATAACATCATGATATTAATACTCCTAGCATGTCGTAATGATAGTGATTTATACTTTTTATCAAGATAAAGGGTTTTCTTTATTTAATTTATTTCTCCCTTTTATAATAATCTTATAAAATATTAATGAGCGCCTATTAATCGACTTAACATAATCACTAATTATTTTTTGTTGTAAAACTTCTAACTTCGCTTTGTGAAATACCTCCTCTACCATCATCAGCAACTACTTTCCAATAGTAAGTTGTATCAGCTTTTAAGCCAGAGATATATTGACTAATCGAATTATTCCCCTGAGGTAAAATATTTCCGGCATCATCACCGTTACCACATGAGAGTATGAAAAAAATTGGTGTAATCAGTAGAATTAATGCCAACATAATATTTTGTCTGTTACTTCTTTTCCCAAAAAAGGTGAGCCCAAATATTAATACAATTAAACCTAAACCAGCATAATAATTACTGTTCATCTCAATCGAAGCAATATTCTCTTTAGTAATGCATTCATCTATAAATTCGGTATCTTCACAAACGTATAAATTATAGGTTAATGAATCTCCATCACCATCGGAACATTTCTCCCATGCGAATTCGAATGTTGTTTCTAAATTCAATTGCCCATCTAATGGTACAATGAGTTGAGGAATGGATGGAGGTGAATTGTCACCATTTGAACATAATATTTCAGAATCATCGATCATTCCGTTACAATCATTGTCTTTTCCGTCACAGAGTTCTTCATTTCCCGGGAAAATATCAGGATCAGTATCATCGCAATCATCATTGCATCCTAAATATCCATCACCATCAGAGTCTGAAAATCCTTCATCAATGTCGCCATCACAATTATTATCAATCCCGTCACACATCTCCAATGCAGAAGGATTTATTGATGAATCGTTATCATTACAATCTCCCTGCATCTTTGTATAACTATCACCATCACTATCTGTTATTATGTCAGGACCTGTTGCTGTGCAGGAAGAAGAGGCCGTGTACTGGTAATCCAGATACTGCCATCCTCCTGTCTCATACCAAAGCCTGACATATACCGTGCTTCCGTCACAGGGTAATCCGCTTACGGGTACGGATGTGCTGGTGCCCAGTGAGCCGCTGTCAAGGATATCCTGCGAACCGGCACTGGAACCTACGTACAACCAC
>CALZJD010000185.1 GCA_945787795.1 Thermodesulfovibrionia bacterium
CGGGAACCTCTGGACTGCCTGGGAACTGAGCCGCGGCCCGACAGAAGCACCCCTGATTCCGTCATGGAACCGGGTTACCTACAGCATCCCGGACATCTATACTCAGATCATTGATGCAGTGGAAAAAGACAATGAATAAAAGAGGTTTTTATTAACACCCGCCTGTTGCCCGTTTTGAGGGGTTGGGCAATGATCTGTACACTTTAAAATGGGTAATCCACGTTAACTAGTGCAGACGTTACCTCTCGGATTTCTCATATCGAGATTCAACCTCGATATGCCGGTAAGCGTATCAGAAGCACATCATAAAGTTTCTCCTGCTGAATTCCGATAACTATAATTAAACAAAGAAATATTCTAATTCCCCGTAACTACGGGTAATCAAAGAGGAGATTTATCATGTGTATACGTCATTTTCAATTAATAAAGCGAAATAATGCAGGTCCGGCAAACCTGCTGCTGATATGTACGGCCCTTTTATTCCTTGTTCTTTCATCATGCGGAGACGACACGAACACGGAAACAGGTATCCAGAGCTGTGCAGACCTGGACCTTGCCGAGTTTGCTCCTCCGGTCGAAGTGGTTGCTGATGATGCAAATGACCATATGACCATCATTAATAATGACGCTGACCTGGAGCAGTTATTTAACTGTATGGACGTTAATGTTTCCTACAGCGGTTCGAATAATCTCAATGTAATGCAGGCACAGAATACATCACGCAACGGCCGCTGGAAAAACGGATTCTCCCTGACGCTTGTCGGAGAAATAGCACCTCCCAAAATTGTGGGCAAGGCAGCTGCCGTACCATGGAATATGGTGTTGGATGACCTGTCTTCAGGCGGGACATATACCGGCACCGAGACAGAACCTCCCTATGTGCAATATCGTGTAGAAATCGATGGAACAGCTCCTGATACATTTAAATGGTCTGATGACAACGGTTTAACCTGGCAGGTAAGCAATGTGGCAATTACAGCAGGCTCGGCCCAGACATTAAATAATGGTGTTACCGTTACCTTTGGCGCTGATACAGGCCATGCAGCAGGTCACTACTGGAACTTTACCGCAGGGATTCTTCAGGCAACATCGGTTTCGATGAAGGCAAACCATGCGATCGTAAGTTATTCCATGGTAGGAGAATCCTTTCTCGGAGGAGTCCAGATATTTCATAAATACCATGAGTTTCCTTTTCTGAGGTCACAGGCACTGTTCCTTGATACCGATATCAATGCAGTGTGTGTATCAGGACAGAATGTTTACGCAGTCGGTGCATCAGAGCCTGCTGTGCCTCCCCATGCTGCTATCCTGGAGGTCATAGGTATGCAGGGGACGAAATTTATTCTGGCAGACAACGACCGCCTTGAATTGACAAGCTATACCGGGACAGGTGTGATTCATGACGAAGACAACGGCAAAGTCTACGCAACGTCAGGCAACTCAGGAGGACTTACCATTGTTGATGACTCGTCATTTACCATTGATAATGAGATCCCTCTTGAAGATGCACGGTGGGTGCATTTTGAAGATCTTACAGACACCCTTGTGGTAGCACAGGGATGCTGCGGTTCACACACGAACGGTGAAATATCGGTTTACGATATCAGTACGGGCACACCGGGGTCGCAGAGCAGTTTCGGCTTTATTGGGGCTGATATTGCAGGGTTCAAGTCAACGGTTGAGGTCGTTGGCGGCAAGGCAATAATAGCGGCAGGCAGCAGCGGTGTGCAGGTGCTGAGTACGGTCAGCGGTGCAGTCCTCGCATCAATCCCCATTCCGACTGCCCTGGAGTCAGGGATTAACGATCCGAACCTGCGGGTTGCCAATGCAATAACTGTTGATGATGACCTCATGTTTATTTCTTTTGGAGAGGCCGGCGTCTATGTTGCGCAGGCAGATGAAGACTTTATCGTTTCAGGATCTGAAGGGCCTGTAAGCCTTACTTTGCTCGGAAAGCTCAAGTTCGGCAGTCTTCAGTCAGTCAATCATGTGGCATTCAAGGAAAACTATCTCTACATCGCATCCGGTCTCGGCGGACTGAAGATCGTGCGTGTGAAGGGTATTTAGATATATCATCCAGGGACACTTCCACGCGCTGGTACTGTTTCTGGAAGCATATTGAGTTATGGCGCAGACACCGCTGCTCCCCCTTGTCCTATTAAAATCTGTTTTGTTTAAAGATAATCCTTTTGTGATGCTGATCACATTGTAATTTAGATATAGCAGTTATAGTTGGATAAGATTTATTAATAATAGTTCGATGCAAAGGGAGGCTCATATGTATAGATATCATCAACATTTAATGAATGACGAAAACTGGAACAGGGACCTGAAAAAACCAGCCAGACTTCCGGCAGATGCATCACAAGAGCAAACAATACATGAAAACACCGACCATTCACAAACCATTAACTCTCCTGTTGACACGGTGTCAAAAGCCGGAAACCCTCTGACGGTAGACTACCACCCGGAGAACGATATTCCGGAAACTCATCCAGAATCAAATAACAATACGGATTTCACACCACGGGAAAACAGCGCCCATTCAAAAACTATCAACACTCCTGTCGCTTCTGTATCAAAAGCCGGAACCCCCCTTGCTGTAGATTACCACCCGGATAACGTTATCCCGGAAACTCCTCCAGAATCAAATAACAATACGGATATCACCCCACTGGAAAACAGCACTCATTCACAAACCATCAGCTCTCCTGTTGCCGCTGTATCAAAAGCCAGAAACCCCGTGGCTGCAGATTACCATCCAGAGAATGTTATGCCGGAAACAACTCCTCCAGAAACAAAAAAAGATACGCTCATCAACGCAGAACAGGATGAAGAAAAGAAAATGGAGGAACTGAATAACGGCAAAAGAGACATTAATCAGCAGATGCGCTGGCCTGTGAGCAAGGGCGCAAAAAAAAGAAAAAAAGGAAACCATACATGGATGTTTATCCTTACCGGATTCATTATCAGCCTGGTTTCAGGAATTTTGATGTATACATGGATAGCACAGTCTAAAAAGAATGAATTTGTCTCATCCCTGGAAAGCTTTTCAGTGGAGACGGCAGAAGCATCTGAAAATGACCTGTACGTGTATGGTAATCAGGAGGACACTGATTTTATTGCTGATGAATTCATGGATCATGACGATAATCCTGAATATGTAAATGAAGATGCTTTTAATGATCCTGATATGGCTGATCTGGAGGATAATATGGATGTCATAGAGGAACCTGCAATGGTGTCGGACAACGAGGCTGAGTTTAATAGCTGGGACGAGCTCGATCTGACACCGGTGGAGGAGAATTCAGCTATGGCCATAAAAAAGCCACTCGAATATCCAAAGGAAATTGAAGATGTTGCTGATAACAAAAAAATTGTGATAAAAGAGAAATTACAGGGAAATAAAGATCAGAAATCAGAAGTGATGATCACGAAGGCTGCTGTCAGGGAAGCTCCTGCTGTTTCTCTTAAGAAAGAGAAAAAAGAAAAAATCGAGCAACTGGCACAGCTTCTGGCATCAAGTGATATTGCTCCTTATAAAAAGCAGATTGACCTGACCGACGATGTGCAGTCGGGTACAGAAAAAAACGTGGACAAAGACAAGTCACATAACAAGACAGTAAATGCTGCGTCCGATCAGGGAGAACAGACACCCGTGACAAAGAAACTTCCAGAGAAAGCTGGTACACATCAGGTCAGTGTATCGAAAAAATTACCTGAGGATGATCAGAAAGTACATTCCGCGAGTAAGCAGCACATAAATAATCCTTTAAAAAAAGAAAAGAACGTAACAGCACTGCATGACAAAAAACAGCCCCTGAAAGCAGAAATTCCTGCCCTTCGCGTATCTGATTTAGATCATCATAAACCGGTGAAGGCTATACTTTTAGCTAATGCTCTGCCTCAGAGGGAATCAGTATCTTCTCTGAATTCTCAGAAGGGTGAACAGACGGGAAATACGAAAAAAAAGGAGAAGACATCCATTAAAGCTGCTCTGGCAGTAAAAAAGGCGAATATTCAGCAGCAAGGCCAAAAGCATAGAAGAACTGTATTGCTGGCACAGAATGAAAAAGCTGAATCAAAATCCAGTTCTCCCCATTATCAGCCCGCAAAGACTGTGGCTCTGAGAGAGATGGCTGTCACGTATGTGGACCAGTTTAATGACCACACCAATCACTGGCCGGAATATAACAATGACAGAGCCATCTGTTCTGATCGAAGAAGGAGAATACCACATCGAAAACAAGGCAAAATCAGGTTCACATATCGTTCTTCACCCCTATGGCGTTTCCAATGATATGAACTATATGATTCATATTGCTATCAGTTCGGTGCGCGGTACAGGAAAGAATACCTATGGATTTGTATTTGGTGGAAAGGACATCAATAACCATTATTCGTTCCAGATTCATAGTGATAATTCTTATTCTATCAAAAAGAGACATGGCGGTAATGAAGAAGAACTTGCCGGGGGACATATAGATAATGTGTTTATCAGCAAGCATTCAGGAAAAACCCTCAAAATAGTCAAAATGCAAAACAAAGTACGTTTTTATGTGGATGACTATTATCTTGATGAACTTAAAAATGTGGAATTTAACGGCGATAAGGTCGGGTTCCTCGTTGAAGGAAAAGTAAAAATATCTGTTGATTCGACACGAACAGAAATAAAATTTAGCAGTAAT
>CALZJD010000186.1:0-2461 GCA_945787795.1 Thermodesulfovibrionia bacterium
AAGTATTAATATGGTATAAAATAAACGGATCGGCTTTTGAATGAGATTATTCCGGTCACGATAAATGGGATTCGCTGGTCAACTTAGTGGGATTATGCATAAATCGAGGAATGATTGCTGAAAGATTAAGTAAGGCAATTCCTGATGCGGAAATTGTATTGTTTCTTAGAGGCCAAACAGATTTGATCATGTCATTATTTAATCAGTATGTGAAGATTGGCTGGTTTGATAGTCGTTTAGACAAGTCTTTCCTGCATCGACCCGGAAAAGGCTTCCCTCTTGAAAAGTGGGCTGAGGGAGCAAGAGGTTGGAATTTCAAGAATAGGTTCATCAATCATAGGTCAGTATTTAGCCCTGAACATTTTCGGTATAGTAAAATCTATTCATTATATAGTGATTTATTCAGAAAAGTTCATGTTTTCTTATATGAGGATTTCAAAAAAGATCAAAAGTCGTCTCTGCTGCGACTGGCAACCATATTGTCTACGGAGTTGCCTTCTGATTTTGAGTTTGATGAAAAAATTCAGAAAACAATAGTAAATAAGAGGCTCAATAATAAGCAATTACGCACACAACTCATTCAAAATAAACTTTCACATATACTCCCCACGGTGAATTCAAGATGGACTCAAATATTTGCACGGGGTATTTCGAGATTTGCTTCTGACAGCAATGATAGCAATAAAGCTTACGTTATTTCTTTGCTAAAAGAGCGTGATATTTTTAGAGACAACTATGCACTTAATAAGAAATTGAATTTAGGCATGGAAAAATATCCAAACCAATATTTTGGAGATACTTGAGCTAACAAGGCACTGCAGTCGGAAGCGGCAGAGCCGCGCCGCTGAGCTCAGACGTTAGAATAATATAACTAATTTTGAAAAAGAATAATATCTGGATTGCGAGTAAGTGGTTTCTTATAATCAATTTAGTGTGTTTTACACTTCCTGTATTGCCATTCCTTTTTAATGTTTTCATACAATTTACCCTAAAAATAAAAACTGACTTTGGCATATGGGATATAAGCCGTGTGCTTTTTATGGTACCTATATTCTCAATTCCATTGTCAATAGTGGTAGCATTGTACAAAGTGCGCAGCAAAAAAGAAAATAATGATAAAAAGTTGCAATCCAATACTATCTCCACTATATCAGTCGGCTTTAAAACATTTGCCCTATCTATACTGATATTGTATGGCCTTGTTTCTGTCTATGTTCTTCTAGTAATGAAATTAGCCAGTGACAGCTCCCTTGTTGGAGTGGCTTATATTTTTGCTATGCCTGTTGTGCTGTTTATCAGTATAGTCGCGGCCTGCATCCGCATGAAGAAAATAAAAGCTATTCTGATTTTTCTGATGATAACGGTTTTACCATTTTCTTTGTACAAATGGAGCCACTCCAATAGACAAACAGAATATTATACAGCGGTAACGCACATGCGGCATGGTGACCCAAATGAAGCTGATTGGAGAGAGTTCTTTGATAAATATGAAAACAGCACTTATGTTACTAAAGGAACTCACAATCAATTGGACCTTGTGTTATGGATTGCCTCAATACCTCAGGATATTTTAATAAAATATGTTGATCATCCCGATCACATTATCAAATGGTCTGTAGCCAAAAATTCTAGTTTGCCTGAAAAATATATGTATGAATATATTAATGGGGACAAATATCTGCGACTTAATTTAGCTAGAAATCCTGCCTTGCCAAAGGATATAATTGATAGATTGCTGGATGATGAAGAAAAAGAAGTTAGCGATGCAATATCTGAAACGCTGGCAAATCGGTGAGGATTTGAGAGCTGCACATTGATAATATTGATTCGTTGAGGCATAAAATAAAGACATTCTAACGAGTCACTCAACTTGATTTTACTACGCCGCTTCTCGGCTTCGTAAAAGCAAGTTAGTTTAATGTTATCAAAGTTAATAGAAAGGAAAGGAATAAAACAACATGAAAAAAATATTGCTATGTATCGTTGCAGCTCTGTTTATGTGCAGCCCCCTGCTTTTGTCCTGTACAAAGAGTAAGGACGCGGAAACAGAAAAGGGAGCGATTGACACGATGACTGAGAAGGCTGGAAAAGAAATGGCAGACAGGATTGCCGACCCCCTTGAAAAAGCCCGCAAGGCAAGAGAACAGGTGGAAGGGAACTACCGTGACATGGAGGAAAACTTAAAAAATCAATAACATTATTTCCAAAACAACATTTAACTGTCATGAACACTAAAAGCGTTTACAATGTCTGTAAACACTTTTAGTGTCTCATGCATATTTATAAATGGGGTTCCGCCCCCAAACGACGGGTTCATTCTTTTGCACGCACAAAAGAACGGAACCAAGAAAATGCGCCCCGAACCGATTTTTTAACGGTTCTTTACACAAGCTCGGGGAATTAATTGAAACTCCCTTCGGTCAGACACCAATTAATTCTATTCCCTCAACAAGCCAAGAAC
>CALZJD010000186.1:2554-9673 GCA_945787795.1 Thermodesulfovibrionia bacterium
TTTTGATTGCTTCCGGGATATGCAGGTTTGGACGCGTTAAAAATTAAAAAGTGTCTGAGCGAAGCGAGTTTTTTTTAATTTAGCGGCCAGACCGGAATAGCACGGAAATTGAGCAATCACTTGGGGGTGTCCTTCTTTGGTTCGTTTCTTAGACAAGTAAGAAATGAACCCGTCGTTTGGGGGCGGAACCCCATTTTCAATCAATTCCTTAATTGCGTTTACAGTATTTGTAAATGCTAATAGTATTAAGGACAAATAATATGATCTGTTCCCTTGAAATTCACTCGAAAAATCAGCCGAAAAATGCTGCCATGATTTGGATAATTCGTTGATAATATTTATTTATCTATTGACAGCATCATATATAAGAGCTATTATTTGTCTAGACTAAATTTGCTTTCTCGAGTAAATTTTTTATTAACTTCTTTTTTCGTACTAACAAAACAGCGGATTGCGTCTTATAAACAACGTTGGGGATTAATACTCTCACTGTTTTTTTCCTAAGAGAAGGAGAAGTAACATCGGGTTTATAAAGAATATTTACAAAGATATCACCCAGAAAAGGGAATACAAAAGGTTCAGCGAGAAAGAGGACAGGGGACGGCGGCTCAAGGCCCAGATATTCGCGATCATTGCCCTCGTGTTAGGGGCGGTTTATCTCGTGGTACTTCCCGGGCTGATTAATGCCGAGGCCCACGCCATGGGCAAGCTGTTCTATGCGGCCGAGTTTTTGTGCTATGCCCTGCTGGCATTTTTTGTTGTCAGCGTATGGTATCCCCGGTATCAGCGGGAGGAAGGCCTGCCTCTGAAAAAGGACTTTTCGGTCGATGTATTTATTACGTGCTGCGGCGAGCCCCAGGATATCATATCCAAGACCGTGAGGGCTGCTGCTGCTATCGACTATAAAAATTTTGTCCTCTACATCCTGGATGACGGACAATCAGATGATGTCGCCGCCCTGGCAAAGCAATATGGGGCCCAATATTTATCACGCCCGGAACGGACAGACGCCAAGGCAGGGAACCTCAATTTCGGTCTTTCGCACGCATCAGGAGATCTGGTCCTCGTTCTCGATGCTGATCAGGTCCCGCAGCCTCAGATCATCAGGAAGATGGTGGGCTACTTCAACCTGGAAAAGATCGGATATGTCCAGTCCAGGCAGACGTATTTTCTTCCTGAAGACGATCCGTTTTTTAACCAGGATGAAGTGTTTTACGGCATGATACAGATGGGAAGGGACAACAACAATACCGTTATTTCCTGCGGCTCAGGCATCATCTACCGCCGGAAGGCACTGGATGATATAGGAGGCTTTAGTGTATGGAACCTGGTCGAAGACCTGCATACATCATTTCAGCTGAATGCAAAGGGCTGGCGTTCGCTGTATTACTCCTATCCCCTTTCCAGGGGACTTGCGCCTGACCATGTATGGTCGGTATTTAAACAGAGAAGACAGTGGTGTACTGATACGCTCCGTATGTTTTTCTGGGACAATCCTTTGTTTAAAAAGGGATTAAATATTAGACAGCGAATGGATTATTTCTTTATCTGTCTCAATTATATAGTTATGGGGTGGGCAGTCCCTTTTTTCTTTGTTGTTCCGGTCTGGTCTAATTTTTCAATGACGCCGGTCCTCAATACACCAGTGGTACATTATTTGGCCTTTCGCTCACTCTACCTGATCAGCTCTCTGGTTGCTTTTAAATTTCTCAGTTATCAGCAGCCGAACGCCCGACAGTTTCAGGCGCAGACCGGATATTTCCCGGTATATATCTATGGAACTATCCAGGCCCTCTTTACCCGCACAAAAAAACCTCAGTACAAGCCGAACAACCCAAAGGACATTAAGAGAAATTTCCCTGAAGTGTTAGCTATTTTCCCGCACATGTTAGTAATTATCCTCAATATCGTCAGTCCTTTTTATGCGATATATTTCTTTGTACCGGCCCATTTTGTACTGGTCAACTGCTTTTTTTCCGCCTTTGCCATCTGGACATTAAGCTCTGTTGTTTTTGCTACCTTTGTAAAGAAAACATGGAGCAGGGAAAACAATATCAGGGAGTTTTATGGGCAGAACACAGAAACGGTTTAAAATATCCATAACAGCACTCCTGTTTCTTTTTATGCTTGCCAACCTTGTCTTTGCATTTGTCTGGCAGGGCAAGTTCTGGGTTGGTTCGCTCGACCACTATCAAAAAGCCAACGAACTGGAAACTAAGGGGAATCTTGAGGGTGCACTGCAGGAGGCCAGGCAGGCAGCAAGAAAAAAGCCCCATGATACCGGATACCGGAATTATCTTGGCTGGACATACTTTCATCTCGGGAAATATGATGATGCGGTCAGGGAGTTCAGGAAAAGTCTGGAGATCGATCCAGATAGTATTGATGCCGTAAAGGGAACGGCCTATGTACATGAAGAACAGGAGAAAGGCAGCGGGATAGCCTATCTCAGGGAGTATGTCGACGGCAATCCCGACCCTGACGTTCTGCTGCTGCTGGCAAATATGAGCAGCCTCGATACCGGGACCTATGACCTGGCTATTGATACATATAATCAATATCTCAAGGCAAAGCCTTCTGATTCGGAAACACGTCTTAACCTGGTGCGTCTGCTTGAATCTGAGAACAGGTTTAAAGAGGCGGAAACAGAATATGAGGTTTTGCTGCAGAATGATCCTGAAAACAGGGAGTATGCCCTGAAACTGTCGCGTCTCAAAAGCTGGAACAGGAGCTACAGCGCATCAGTATCCGCATATGACAAACTGCTGTTGAATTCCCCGCATGATCTAAAACTGCTTGAAGAGAAGGCCCGTGCCCAGCAGTGGGCAAAAGACTTTTCAGGTGCAGCTGAAACATGGGAGCTGATACTGAGTTTAGACAGGAAAAATGTAAAAGCAATGAAAAAGCTGGCCCAAATGAATTCATACATGAAAGACGCAGACCTGAAGGAGATCCAGACAAGAAATAAGATAACCCGGATGGCCCCCGGAGATATCGGAAACAGACAGAGGCTTGCAGAGCTCCTTACGGCGAAGCAATATCACAGTATGAAGAGATCCGTAAAAGGGGAAAGATGACCCCTGACTCAATGAATCAGCTGGCACAACTGTATCAGTGGAATGGAGATCATGTGTCTGCGGCTGAGACATTTGAAGCGCTTTACCGGATAGATGCAAAATGCGACCATCTGGTCAATGCTGCAATTAATTACGAAATCACTGAAAACTTCAAAGGGGCATCCCGATCATATCTGATGTGCCTGGAAAAAGAGCCTGAAAACCTGGTTGTCAGAGAAAGTCTTGCCCGCATCTATACTTACTCGCCTGACACCGTGTCACAGGCTGCAGGGGAATATGAGACCCTGCTGTCACACAACGATACTGTCGGGACAAGAAAGAGCCTGGTCGGCATATATATGCGGCTCAATGACCATAAAAGTGCAGTAACCCATCTTGAAGTCATTGTTGAAAGGGAACCGACAAAGGAAAACCGGCTCAAACTGGCCCGTGCACTAAGCTGGGAAAAGCAGTATGACCGGTCCATTCAGTTTTATGACATTCTCATACAGCAATATCCGGAAGACAGGGATTTATTACTGGAGAAAGCCAAGGTCCTGACATGGGATAAAAAGTACAACGATGCCATGAGTGTTTATGATCAGCTTCTCAGGGATAATCCTGACAATCCAGCTTTACTGGCGGAAAGGGACCTGGTTAATCAGTGGGCTGAAGGACAGAGGAGACCTGTTGAAATTTCAGATGCACTGGCGGACAGGGTAGATGAAGAAAAGGGGTCTGAAAGGGGCCGCGTATACGAACTCACCGGCCGCGGGAAATATGAAGAAGCGCTTGTGTACTATGACAAACTGATAGCAGAACATCCTGACGACTCTTCCCTTCTCCGGGAAAAGGCAGAAATTCTGTCCATGCTGGGAAGTCATGAGGAGTCCTATCAGATATATAAAAATGTGTATGGAGATTCGGATGATCCGGAACATTTAATGCTGCTTGCACAGCATGCAGCATACGCTAATCAATACAGTGCCGCGGCTGTTTACCTGGAAAGAGTCAGAACTCAGGACCCTTCTCACGTGGAAGCCGGGACGCTGCTGGCTGAAGTCCAGGCATGGGACGGACAGTATCCTGAGTCTATGCAAACGTATAAAGAGTTAATCCGTTCAGGACATGACAGCCCGCGGGTCATGCAGGGATATGCGCAGGTGTCGGGCTGGCACAACCAGCACAGAAGATCGTATTTCCTCTATGAAGATATGCTGAAAAAAGACCCTGACAATGTGGATTTAAAGGTAAAGACGGCCCGGGAAGCAATGACATTCGGCTTTCACGCAAGGGCTGATCACCTGCTGAAGGAGGCGCTGTCACTGGATCCTGATAACAGTCCGGCGCAGGAGAGCCAGCATATGCTCATGCAGCTTATGCGCCCGTCTGTTCAGGCCGGTTTCTCCGCTTTTTCCGACAGTGAAAACTTTGAGAAGTACTCCTTTAAACTGAATGGGGCACAACCCTTCACCCGGTTTATTCTGGAGGCAGGAGCTTCACTTGATTACGTGTATGGCGACAGCAGGGATTATACTGTCTCTGGGAATGATCCAGGTGATCGTAAAAACTTCAACAGACAGTCCGGTCATCTCGGTATAAATAACTACTTTGTCATGCCTCTGCTGTCAGTAGACGCTTCAGCCTCGATTCACCGGTATTCATTTGACGAGATCAATTTCGCTTATGATATACATGCGGAGTATAACCATAGCGACGTGACCCGGATGAGTTTCGGGGTAAGAAGGTTTGACCTGATAGACCATTACCGTCCCTATGACCCCAGGACCTACAATATTGTTCAGGACCCCCGGGGGGTGAGCGATAAGAATATTCAGATGACATATGTCGACGCTGGATTCACCAGGCTTCTGAACAAAAAACATACTGTCATGCTTGCGGGCGGCGTTGGATGGGTGACTGATGACAATGACTTTTGGGACATCTATGGACAGTATGAGTACAGGATGATTGACCGGCCGGACAGACAGCTCGCTTTGAAGCCCCATGCATATTTCCGCACCTACAGAATGGTTTCCATTGTTGAAGAAACAGGTTTCTTTTACGTACCCTATTACAACCCTGAACATTTTTTTACAGGTGGATTCATAGTCAATTACAGGGATGAATTGAGCAGGAGGATCTCTCTTGAACTGGAGAACATAACCCAGTATGTCTCCCATGATGGAGAAGATTCAGAGAGCTTTAACCGCTCTATATACGAAAGCGGCGATGGTATAGCAGTGCAGCTGATGGCAGGCATCGACTACCGTTTTTCAGAAAGCTTTGCAACACGTTTGTATGCTTTTGGATTATATGAAACTATTGACGATTACAACCTGGTCCACGGTGGTTTTTCCCTTCTCAAGCGATTCTGATATGAAGAGATATCTCTTTATTGTTGTGATTTCCGTCCTTTGCGCGGTTCTTTTCCAATGTAAAAAAACAGACGTAACCTTCTCGCCTGACTACTTCAATTCCTCATGGGACAACTTCAAAACAGTCTACATTCAATCCCATGGATCTGTAATTGACCCGTCACAGGATGGCATCACAACCTCAGAGGGGCAGTCCTATGCGCTGCTCCGGTCGGTCTGGATGGATGACAGGGAAACCTTTGACCTTGTCTATACATGGACCAGGAAAAACCTCAAGACAGAAGATAATCTGTTTTCCTGGAAGTGGGGTCAAGCTGACGATCACAATTGGAAGGTCCTTGACCACAATACTGCATCCGATGCTGACCAGGACATTGCACTGGCATTGATTCTGGCTTCACGGAAATGGAATGCACGCAATTACCTCAAGGACGCGAAAAAGATACTGAAAGGAATCTGGGAAAAAGAAGTCTTTCACGCAGGCGGGAGTGCCTTTATTTCAGCAGGCAACTGGGCAACTGAACAGGGCATCATCAATCTGTCATATTTCAGTCCCTACGCTTATGAAGTCTTTAAAGAGATAAGCCCCGAATACAACTGGGACAGTGTCATCTCAGGCACATACAATAAGTTGTTTGAACTCATCAAGACGTATAACATCAAGTTGGTCCCGGATTTCTGCAGGATAGATGTCCGCTCCGGTAAAATTTCACTTATTGAAAAAGACGACACAACGCTGAGCACCGACTTTTCTTTTGACGCTGTGAGGTTATACTGGAGGCTCGCAGCAGATTACCTCTGGTTCAGTCGCAATGAGGCCCTTCGTTTTCTGCAATCGCAAACATACCCCGTAAAACTCTGGAAGAAGCATAAAAAAATTTACTCTGCATATACCCTGGGCGGTGATGTGATAAGTGACGCGGAGTCGTTCAGTTTTTATGGATCCATGCTCCCTTATTTTTCCATTGTCGATCGCGATGCAGCATTTGGGGTAGCACAAAGGATACAGAATATTGACTACAGAAAATTTTATGCTGACAACACGCGGTACTACGATCAGAACTGGCTCTGGTTCGGGACTGCTTTGTATGCAGGGAAGATCGTGAAGTACTGATGTTATTTCCAGAAGAAACCGGTCAGGACAATAAATATTATGCTTTTTGCAAGTTCTATATCCCCTACTCTTTTTAGTTTCTCATCTCTCATCCATATTGAAGATATAACATTCTCTGAAAGCGGGAGAAGCAACAGTAAAGAAATATGGAGTAAATGAAAAACGATGAGCACTGCCATGCAATAGCAGATCATTGCAATTCTGTAAGCGGATGTCTTCCTGATTCTTACTTTTACCTTCAGCACGCCTGCTATAAAAAATAACAGCACGGCCGCATAGAGCCTCATCGAAATATCTCCGGTAACAGTGAAATAGGTTATCGGTGCTGACAGGGTTAAGAGTGCAAAACCATTTATCTCAGCAAAAAGATAATGCTCTTTACCTTTAGCCATATATATTGAATAACTCACTACGAGCAGAGAAAATCCAATAAAATAACTGAATCCATTAATTAAAAAAGGTATCAACAGGCCCAGTCCAGCAAGCATGAAAAATAAAAACCAGGAGAGATTCTCCCTGTTTCGATTTCCTGTTTCTGATTCACCTGACTCAGTAAAGGCTTTTGATCTGA
>CALZJD010000187.1 GCA_945787795.1 Thermodesulfovibrionia bacterium
AGGATTGCTCACGTATGGACACATTTTTTTTATCAGTGTTTGTAATGACATAGCCTCTCCTTTCTAAGCATCCAAAAACTTTATTTCTTCGGTCGCAGAGTTCAATACGAATACGCGATCATTGTTTCCTTTAAAATCGGCGGGCGTTATAAAAAAGCCATAATCGCTGTGATAGACATGATGACTTTTACAGTGAAGATGCTGGGCATATCCGATCATTGATTCACCATCTGCAAACCGGACCTTTACTTTATTTACACCCCATGGGATGCTGTCGTCATACGAATAGGTGTAATCCTTATTGCCTTCAAATGATTTGACCCAAAAAACCGCCTTAAGATTTTCAATGTCGATCTCAATTTCATCACCTTCGACAAGGCGCAGGTGAAAAGTTTTGCTGTTCGGATAAAAATCAGGGCTCTCGCCTTTTAACAGTGTTTTGTCTTTGAGCCTGATCACCATTTTGTTAATTTTCATAATGCACCTCACTCATAAAGCTTATAATGCAATACTCCTTAATCCTATTATTTAATACAGGCAGGTACTGAGGCTGTGACCTGAATCACAAAATATCAAGATATTAAAAAACGGAAATAGGTGAAATCTTCAATAAGAGAAAACTGATGTGCTATATGACGTGTGATGTACTCATGACAAACAAAGATAAGAGGGGAATATGGACCTTTATTGTCCTGGAGAGCCTGCGTTATCCATCTCTTTATTTTCAGGGTTATCTGACTCCTGATCTTCTGATTCCTGCTCTATAGGGGGAATAACGATAGGGGATTTCTCAAAGGCTTTATCAAGCTTCCCGTCTATGGACTCTTCAGTATCTGATGGAACCGGCTGCTCAGATTTAATATCATCGCTTTTCCAGGCTCCCCCCTTGCCTATAGCTTCATCATCATGCAACGCAAAGCAGAAATCAGGTGATATACAACTAATGGTGAAGATTGTAAAACAAATTATACCAATGGTTTTTTTCATGCTCCTGCCTCCTGTTCAAGTTGATGTCACTGATTACAATATAACATATCAGGCGTTCATAGATTATCACAAATAGTATGATGAGTTTACAATTTCCATCCCCAGAATTCCAGAAACCTTTTAAAGTCCCACATTTCTGAAGCGCTTCTGTTCCATGGTTTTAAACTTGTATAAAATTTATTTCCGGTAATATCCGGATCGCCGTATATCTTATCTGTCCCTACAAATAGATCCAGGCTGATCAAACTGAGAAAAAGAGATTCCCATACTTTTACCGATCCCTTTACAAATCCTTTCATGGGACCATGAGAGTGATAGAAACCTGTGAAGTTTCCATTGACCGGGATACTCGTTAGATTATCCATAGGGGCTACCGGGGTAATAATCCTGTTAAATCTGATGTCCGCTTCAATATGTTGACTTTCAATAATATCCAGGTCCATGACTCTGTGCACACCCGGACGGAGATGAATAAGTACTCTTGGCTCAGTAACATTTACATATGCCAATCTGGACGGAAGTCTTTCACCATATAATTTTAATTTCTTTTCTTTCCATGTATCAGAAAAAGCATCTGCAGGCAGATGAGATGTTGGCACTATGGCAAGATAACATCCGCATGTATGGACAGTTGTGATAAGGACCGGTTTGTCTTCAGAATTCACAGTAATAACTGTTATAAGGCCAACGTTTCTCCCTGCAGATATGTGATACGGGATGAGACTGAAAGGAACATGGGGGAAATGGACCCGGTAGAAATAATTCGTGTACATATCCTTCTCTGTCCTGAAATTTCGTACCATATAATATATGACAGGGTTACTATCATCTATATAAATTTTCTCTTTGCCATTGTCCGCAATAAATGCAGAAGGTTTGCCAATACGATTATATTTTTTCTTGTGGTCATGAGTGAGAAATACCGGAGCAAATTGTGAGACCGGATCCTTATCCTTACTTTCTGCCATATAAATCGTTTTGATATTCTCTTCTGCCAGTTTTATATGATGAGCGCAGCCGGATATAATGAGACTAAATGCGGTAATCCATATTATTGTATAAACATTCTTTATGCTCATGGTTTAAACGCGTCCGCTTATATATCTTTTTTTAATATTTTCAATATACGATTGCAATGATAATTATCATACAGGCTGAGGGCCTCCCTGCAAGTCTTTGTTTATGCTGAAGACGTATGTGTTATCTCTGCATCAAAAGATAATATCTGTAATATGTCATAAGTTATTATATGGCAGCACTTGCACGGGGTACAATATAATAGTGTAGATTTCAGGGAGATGCAGCATAAGAAACTCTTATTGATGATCAATGTGTATGCAGGCATACAATCAACAGGTCAGGGAATGAGGAGACAGCAACGTAAGGCATATTGCTCTGTAAATAATATATGTGCAGAGCAGCGTCCCCGTTATACCTCAAAATATATCATGCATTTCGCGGGCAACGTCATTAAGAAATGATATCCCGAAAATCAAGAAACAAATCTCTTCTCCCGGTTATCATTTTGACGCATTTTCCTTATCGGCTTTACTGTTCGTCGTGTCATTGTTTTTTGCATCATTGGTATCAGTCAGCTCGGATGTAGATTTTTTAAAGTTTTTTATCGCCTCACCTATACCGCTGCCTATCTCAGGCAGTTTTTTTGCTCCAAACAGTACCACAACGATTACTAAAATGATAATTAATTCTGTCACGCCAAGGCCAAACATGTGGTCCTCCTTATATACACGTTATCTTCCACGTACAATATCCGTTGCTGCAGATCTTCTCCCTTTGTCACGCTACCTTCTTAATACCACAATTCATTCTAAGTATCAATAATATATGAAGAATACAGACTGCATGCATCACTAAGGTACGTTAATAAATATATTATTAATTGCAAAAATTCACATAACCTCTTAATATTAATATAAAGGATGCTTATGAAAAGAGCAATATTAATCTTGGTGTGTATATCCTTTTCTGCTGTAATATTCCTCCCGTCTTCACTCTACAGTCAGAATAAGCAGACTCCTTTAAGGATAGGAGTTGTTTCGATGATTACCCCTGTTGATACCGTCAAATATTATCAGGAAATGATTGATTATATAGCCGGCAGGATGGATGTGCCTGTTGAGATGGTATTTAGAAAGACGTATGATGAAATGGACAGAATGCTCGAAAAGGGAGATGTAGATGCGGCCTTTATCTGTTCTGCCCCTTATGTTGAAGACAAGAGAATGTTTGGTGCAGAGCTGCTTGTGGTCCCGCAGGTAAATGGCAGTGTCTTTTACAAGTCATTTATCATTGTTCATAAAGACAGTTCAATCTTAAGTTTTGATGACCTGAAAGATAAATCATTTGCATTTACCGATCCTAAATCCAACTCAGGAAGGCTGTATCCGGTATACCGCCTTGCAAAGGAGGGGTATAGACCTGAAACTTTTTTTAACAAATACATATATAGTTACAGCCATAACAAATCTATTGAACTGGTCGCTAAAAAAGCAGTGGACGGCGCAGCAGTTGAAAACCTGATTTTTCATTATATGAAAAAGAAAGGCTCTCCCTATACAGAACAGGTGAGAATAATCGAACAATCTCCGGATTTTGGAATCCCTCCGATGGTAAACACACCTGGTCTGTCAAAATTTCTTAAGGAAAAAATACAGGAAATAATGGTCAATATGCACCATGATCAGGATGGCAAAAGGATTCTCGCTGACATGGACATAGAGAAATTTATCGAAGGATCAGACAGCTATTATGACTCTGTGAGAGCGATGGAATCATTTGTATCTATATTTCATAGCCCGGAGGTAGCCGGATCTGATGAGAAAAAGACCGTCAATTTTGGAGTTATACCAAAAGACAATCCAAGGATAGCTTATGAAAAATACCAGTTAATGATCGATTATCTTTCTGAACATACGCCATATGAGTTTGAACTCGTATTAAAAAAAACCTATGACGACACGGTCAGGGCCCTGGGAAATAGTGACATTGATATTGCCTTTCTTGGTCCCTTAACATACCTGCATGCCCGATCAGAGTTTAAAGCAGTTTCTATTTTAAAAAGCATAACCGAGAAGGGATCCCCGACGTATCGCAGTGTAATTGTAACAAAATCAAATAATTCCATACATAAGCTATCTGACCTGCAAAGCAAAGATTTTGCATTTGCATCAATAACGTCAACA
>CALZJD010000188.1 GCA_945787795.1 Thermodesulfovibrionia bacterium
AATGATCCTCGCATCCTGGTATTTTTCCGGTGTGTCACTCCATACATAATAATTTCTTTGCGCTGAACCGGGCTTTGCCTTTCTTGCCTTCTGAAACCATGCGTGCTGGTCAGATGTATGATTCAGCACAAGCTCTGTTATGACCCGTATCCCCCGTTTATGCGCCTCACGCAGAAAGTCTTTGAAGTCGCGGAGGGTCCCGTAGAGGGGATTAACATTAAAATAGTCTGCAATGTCATAGCCGTCATCTTTAAGAGGAGAGGGATAAAAGGGAAGGAGCCAGATAGCGGTGATGCCAAGGTCTTCAATGTAGTCAAGTTTTGTTATAAGCCCCCTGAAATCACCTATACCATCACCGCTGCTGTCATGGAATGTCTTGACATGCAGCTCGTATATGATGGCGTCTTTATACCATTGAGGGTCGTCTTCAAAAAGAGATTCTTTTTTCGGCAAAAGATTAGTCCCTCTCACAAAAAATAATCAAAGTCATGTTCGCGCTTCATTCTCTTTCTCACCCGGAATATATGGGCCGGCACAATGTTGGGATCAATCTGAATATAATTTTTCTCACCATGCCAGATAAATTTTTCGTCACTCAACAGGTCATGCACGAGGTACGGCTGGTGAGGATCCAGCCCCAATTCAGAAACAGGGATATGGACCCATCCGCCCTGCGAGTGATAGGGATCGAGATTTACCACGACAATAATAATATTGGATACATCTTCACTCGTCTTTCCGAAACACATGAGATAATCATTTTCAGCGTCATAAAACTGCACATTCCATGTATCCTGAAGGGCTGGATTTTCTTTTCGTATTTTATTGATCCTCGCAATAAAGTCTTTAAGATTTCCTTCCCGGTCCTATTTCTCGGAATGGAGATATTCTTCCTTCCCCTCTATTGCCTCCTGCACAAAAAGTTCAAACGCAGGCCCGTATATACCATAATTTGATGAAAGGGTCGCTGCCAGAACGAGACGCATCATGTATGCCGGTCGTCCGCCGTATTGCAGGTGTTCGGGAAGGATGTCAGGGGTGTTCGTCCAGAAGTTTGGCCTCATGTGCTCTCTTACATCGGTTTGAACGAGTTCCCTCATATATTCAGTAATCTCCCACTTTGTATTTCTCCAAGTGAAATACGTATAGGATTGAGTAAATCCGAGCTTTGCAAGTCTGTACATCACTTTTGGGCGGGTAAAGGCCTCTGCGAGGAAGATAGTATCAGGGTAATCTTTCTTTATTTCACCAATGACCCACTCCCAGAACCCGAATGATTTTGTGTGGGGATTGTCCACTCTGAATATGCGCACTCCTTTTTCTATCCAGAAAAGGAACACACTCTTTAATTCTGCCCAGAGCTCCTGCCACTGGTCGGTCTCAAAGTTTATCGGAATAATATCTTCATACTTCTTTGGTGGATTTTCGGCAAACTGAACAGTGCCATCCGGGCGCCATCTGAACCATTCCGGATGATCTTTGACATAGGGATGGTCTGGTGAGCACTGGAAGGCGATGTCCAGGGCCATGTCTATTCCATAATCTTTGGCCTGGTCAACCAGATGCCTGAAATCGTCTAACGTACCGAGTTCAGATAGGACATCTTTGTGTCCGCCTTCAGCAGCTCCGATAGCCCAGGGGCTTCCCACATCACCTTCTACGCAAACGGGGTTGTTGTTCTTCCCTTTCCTCTTTGTCCTCCCGATGGGATGGATCGGCGGAAGATAGAGCACATCAAAACCCATGCGTGCAATTTCAGGCAATATGGCTTCACAGTCTTTAAACGTACCATGTCTTCCCGGTTTCGGGGCACAGGAGCGCGGAAACCGTTCGTACCACGCGCTGAAGACAGCTTTCTTCCGGTCAACCACAACAAGCAGTTCTTTTTGATAGCGGCTAGCAGATGAAAGATCCAGGTATCTGTTAATCAGTTCCGTAAGACTCTTTCCCACCGCAGTAATTACCGCACGTTCCGGATCGGTGCCCTTTACCTCTTCAGAGATATCCTTCAGGTTAGTCTTATCATCCCCGCCCGCCTTTTTAATCGCCCTGTCGATATACTCCAGACCAATCTGCAGATCCACGTTCACATTCTGTCCTGCATCATACTTCTTTTTTACATCCTTCTGCCAGGTCCTGAAGTGATCTACCCATCCTTCAACCGTATAGCTATATGTCCCCACATCCTTTACCTTGAATTCACCAGACCAGAGGTCGTTTTCCAGAAACGTTAAACCTGATTCTTTCCAGTCTTTATCATGAGGTCCTTTAAAGAGCACCCTGGCAGACACGGTGTCATGACCGTCTGAGAAAATGTCAGCAGTAACCACGACCTTCTCTCCCAGCGCCCGCTTAACAGGAAAACGTCCGCCCTCAATCTGCGGCCTGACATTTTCTATAATTACCCTTTTTTTACCGTCATTCATATCATGAATATTATGAAAATTAATTTTATAAATATAAAAGGCTGTTTATGCAAGAAGTTTCATTATTAAAATTATATCATTTATAATTTCCAAACATAAAAAACATATTTTTCCATTTCTGCATTCAATCATTATAAAGTACTTTATGCACCATCACAAGATTTAATTATTTTCTTTCCATTATCCTGTTCAGATCGAAACTTCCGGGCATTTCAGTGAGAATGCTTCAGAGGAACGTCACGTTCATATAATGTTTCTTTATTACTCAATGGTATACAGTAAATCACCCCTTTTTAAGTACAGAAATTGACGAGTGACGATTAGCGAGTGACGAATGGCGAAGTAACGGATGAACGGAGAAAAACTATTTTTATTTATTTCGTAAATTCTTTTATTTTATATTAAGGACACTCTGGAAACTGAACAATGACGTCTTCTCTCATCAGCCCATCATCAATTAGTTCAATAATGTAATAGCCCGTTATCTATATTAATCTTGAAATTTGAAGAGCCAGCTCTTCCTGGTCTGATTTATTGCAATTAACGGTAATATCTGCATGCTTCTTATATAAGACCTGTCGTTCTTCAAAAAGATCCCTGAATGATTGATCTTTTGATTTTGCTATGCCCCTTGTTTCAAAATTATGAATTCTGTTTTTGATTTCTTCAAAATTAACTTCAAGAAATATTATTTTTGATATGCCACGCAGATGGGCCATTGCCTTTTCACTGTACGCAGCACTTCCTCCTGTTGCTATGACATGGTTTTCAACATTAATTTTCAGAATTTCTTCCTCTTCTACTGATCGTAAGTACAGGTGGTTATTCCCATCAATGATTTGCTGTAACGATTTTTGTCGATTAATTTGAATCAGCACATCTGTATCGATAAAGCCGAGCCCCAGGTTTTTTGCAAGTATAATCCCAATAGTGCTTTTGCCGGAACCGGGCATTCCTATAAGTGTCAGGTTTGATTTCATTTTAAAAAGGGTTCAAGGATTCCAGGATTCAAGGATTCAAGTGATTATATTCTAGCATCTTAATGTGCACTTCCAGTAGCTTTCCTATCTCCGCCAGAACTTTAATTCCTTATATTACTTAAGCATTTCACTTGAATCCTCGAATCCTTGGCCCCTTGTCGGAACGACTCGTACCGGGAATCCTTTATAGTATTTCTAGTTCTTCAGCGATTGAAGGGGAGCAGGAATACGTCCGCCTCTTTTTATAAAAATATCTGCCGACACCCGGCTTACCGACATAATCGGGGCTTTGCCCAGGAGTCCGCCAAAGTGAACAAACTCTCCCACCTTTTTATTGGGGGCAGGGATTATTCTGACCGCAGTTGTTTTATTATTGGCACAGCCGATAGCCATTTCATCGGCTATAATTGCGGCCAGAGTCTCGGTGCTTGTATCACCCGGAACAGCTATCATATCAAGACCCACAGAGCAGACGCTCGTCATTGCTTCAAGCTTTTCAAGAGTGATTGCACCTGCCTTTGCTGCTTCGATCATGGATGCATCTTCACTTACCGGTATAAATGCACCGGAGAGGCCGCCAACCGATGATGAGGCAAAAAGACCGCCCTTTTTCACGGCATCGTTTAACATCATCAGTGCTGCTGTTGAGCCAGGGGCCCCGGGCATTGCAAGACCCATGGTCTCCAGAATCTGACCAACAGAGTCTCCTTCAGCAGGTGTGGGAGCGAGGGAAAGGTCCAGATTGCCAAAGGCAACACCAAGGTGTTTGGCCAGCTTCTTGCCAACCAGCTCGCCGGCACGGGTAATCTTAAAGGCACACTTTTTAATTGTCTCGGCAACCTCTCCCAGATCAGCCTCAGGGCCGAGTTTCTCAAGAGCACGACGGACAGCTCCGGGACCGCTAACGCCGACCAGAATGGAACTTTCGCATTCTCCTGTTCCATAGTATCCTCCGGCCATGAATGGATTGTCTTCAACAGGATTGCAAAAAAGCACCAGTTTTGCACAGCCGATTCCATCTTTGCCGGCTGTACGCTCAGCAGTATCTTTCATCACCTGACTCATCGTGTAGCATCCATCCATGTTGATACCGGCTTTGGTTGTTGCGAGAATAACAGAGGCACAAAAACGATCTGTTGTTGAGAGGACTTCCGGCATCGCTTTGATCAGCGCTTTATCAATGGATGTTTCGCCCTTCTGGATCATGGCGGTGTATCCTCCGACGAAGTCAACACCGATATCAGCGGCTGCCTTGTCCACAGCATGTGCAACTTCAATAAATGCGGACGGCTCTGCAATCGGAACTATCAGGGAGATGGGAGTGAGGCTGATTCTTTTGTTCACAATGGGGAGTCCGTATTCGTTTGCGATAAAATCAGCTTCTTTACTTAAGTTCGCAGCCTTTGCCAATATTTTTTCACGGACCTTGCGCGCACAGACAGCCGGATCAGGATCAGAGCAGTCAAGAAGAGAGAGTCCAAGGGTAACCGTTCTGATATCAAGTTTATCTTCTGCGATCATTCCGATCGTT
>CALZJD010000189.1 GCA_945787795.1 Thermodesulfovibrionia bacterium
CTGAGGCTGATTTCTGTGCATCATTAACCATCGTGGCAAATTTTGAGTTTTCAACATTATCATTATTCTGAGATGCAGAGGCCGGCTCTTTCATCATTAACGTATCAGGTTTAATGTCCGGCGATGACGGGGTAAAAATATTCATGACCCTGAATAGAGCAAGTGGTGTGCCAGGATTTCCGTCAGTGAATTTATTTATTCATTATTAATAGCATCTTTCATTTTTCCGGATTTCAGACATTGTATTATCATTATTTATCATGATGTTAGTATCTATTATCAAATTAATTACATTAAGTGGCTTATAAATTAAATAAACGGTTAAGATATGTTTTTAGATACGTCAGGGGGAAAATATCAAGAAATTATTTCTCTGACAGGAATCTTTTTTCCGCTTTTAAATAGAGTCTGTGTATAAACTGCCGTTTTTATTTTTGTCATACCCGAAGCCTGCCCCAGCAGTCAGTAAGCAGGGGTCTTTAATCGGGCATCCAGAACTCATTAAAAACACTGGATTCCCGCCTAAGGACTGCGGGAATGACGGCTTAAAGTTTGACTTTATGCACAGACTCTAAATAGTGTTATTCTTAACCTGCCTGCCGGTAGGCAGGTTTATTTCAGAATCTCGTCACTCCGGTATTCTTTTGAGCCGGAATTCAGAGCTGACGTGTCATAGATTCCCAAATATGTAATGCGTTACTCACTGTTCATAGGCCGCTGTCGTGCGTCTTTTACGAATCACGGTTTACGGATCTCGGATTAAGGTCGTCCCCATTACCTGTAACCAGGTTCATTTTATGAGATTAACGCTTACAGCTCAGTAGAATCCAGATGTGGTTTTATGGTCTTCATTCGGCATGTCCCCTTTTAATGAAAGTGTTGATTTTTATTGACAAATCAACCGATCTCCCCTATTATATATCAAATTATTTATTTTATCTCTCACATTTTCGTTTGACAGTAAACAGGGGATACATCAGTTATGCAAACGAGATTAAAACTCTTGCCCGGCCAAAGAGGAACCAAAAAACTTACTCAAATATATGGTGATCAACTGGTATGCGTCCGCTACCGTTACGACGAAGAGAGAAAAAAGAGATACAAGACAGTTGAACTTGTCATCGATGAAATACCATGGGTAAGCAGCAGGCAACGTGTAACACCACACAGGGTAGCGAAAACAGACGACATTGTTTCATTACGCGTGGACTATGAAGAAAATCATGTACGAACGATTGTTAAAAATGCCGGGGGTCATTGGAACAGCACCGAGAATGTCTGGACTTTACCATACAGGAAAGTCGTAGAATTTGGACTTGAAAAGAGAATAGTCTCATGACATTTGCATGTAACATTAGATGCCTGCATATACTATTAGATGCATTTTGGATAAATTCACGGATGAATGCTCTCATAATTGAAAAGCATATAAAAATATATGCTTGATATAGGCAATTTATTGTAAATAAAAGCATCTATTATTGGATGCCTGTATATAGTAATAGATGATTTAAGGTATTAGGCCGTACGTATACAATAATGTTAGATTTAAGAAAATGAAATTAACTATAATCGCGGTTCTAATAATCATTGGCATTATCATATTTCTTCGATCCGAAAGAAAAAGAGGAAGAAATGTATATGACATAGCCGAATCACTTGAAAAAGAAGGTGATTATGAAGCAGCGTGTTATCATTATGCGATTGCCCTAAATGCTGGACTTAATCAAAACAATTGTCATGACAAAGTGTCAAAGTTATGGGAAGAGCATGGTCCATTCGAATTTAAAAAGCAATTGAAAGAAGCAAAAGAAGAAGTGTGCAGATATGAAAGTTGCGGAGAAGGGGCGTATACTTTAACAGTATCTGACATACATAAAATTATAGAGACAAATAAAAATTAAAATCTAACAAGACATTGGAATGAATGCGGAATAGCTGACGTGAATTTGAGTTCTATTTGCCATGTAGTATTTTACGATTATTGATCATCGCATTGGTGATCATTCCGCATCTCTCGATTTCACGTTAGGTCTAAATAAACATAGGAAAGGATATAATGAAAAAACGATACAGAATACAGTTCCCCAAAAAAGATACAGAAGAACTTGATCAGGATGAAATATATTTTTATTTAATAGAGTCTGCAGGAAAGAAGAAGATCCGTTTTCATGATTATGATGCCATCTATAGTAAACCGGAATTATATGAGCAACTATTCTATGAGCGATTGAAATGCCATTCGCCTACAAAGGTATCAGAAATTCTGAAGCATAGTCTTAGCCAGTCTGAATACAATCTTAGCGAGTTGCGAGTTTTAGATCTTGGTGCAGGCAATGGAATGATGGGAGAAGCATTGAAAAGGGATGGTGTTTCAAGGTTGATCGGCGTGGATATCATTGATGAAGCACAGCAGGCAACAGAAAGAGACAGGCCGGGGATTTATGACGCATATTATGTTGCAGACTTTTGCAATCTTAACGAGGATCTTCATGATGAAATTGCATCTTGGATGCCGGACTGCTTAACAACAGTTGCAGCCCTTGGTTTTGGTGATATTCCGCCTAAGGCTTTTTTTACTGCTTTCAACCTTATCCAGAGTGAAGGATGGGTAGCTTTCAATATCAAAGAGACTTTTTTAGATCACTCGGACACTTCAGGTTTTTCACGAATGATCAGAGAACTGATATTCTCAGAGTATCTTGATATTTACCATATGGAACGATATCGCCACAGAATGTCAATGGATGGTAAGCCTTTGTACTATTTTGGTCTTGCGGGAAGAAAACATTATGATATTCCTGATGACTTTATAGAGAAATATGACCTAACAAGCTGCTGAAGTGAATGCGAGATAGCAGTGACTTTTTGAGTTTTGATTGATCTTAGATGGGCTAATTATTATGAGTGCTTTTTGATGCGCTTCATATCTCGCATCACTTAGCGGGACGTTACGCGTCAAGATTTAAGAGTTACAAAGGCATCCTTGAAGTTTATTTAACAACGCACTTCATTTGACTATTCCCAATATATTCAGTTAATATTTTTATTTACATTTCTCAATAAATTAAACTAGTTATCAGCAAGTTGGAGGATACGTGACCATAACAGAAAAAATTCTGGCTGCCCATGCAGGTAAGGAAAGAGTATCAGCCGGAGAGCTTATAAATGCAAAACTGGACATTGTTCTTGCCAATGATATTACTGCTCCTATCTCCATTAAGGAGTTTAAAAAGATCGGCGCAAAGGATGTTTTTGACAAAGATAAAATAGCGTTTATTCCTGACCATTTTGCTCCGCAGAAGGATATCAAGGCAGCTGAGCAGTGCAAGATGCTGAGGGAATTTTCACGGGAGTATGACCTGGGCCTTTATTTTGAAGTGGGCAGGATGGGAGTGGAACACGCACTGCTTCCAGAACAGGGGATTGTACTGCCCGGTGACCTGGTTATAGGCGCTGACAGCCATACGTGCACGTACGGCGCACTCGGTGCATTTTCAACCGGTGTAGGTTCAACTGATGTTGCATCTGCAATGGCAACAGGTGAGTGCTGGTTTAAGGTGCCTGAGTCCATGAAATTTATTTATTATGGCAAATTAAATAAATGGGTCAGCGGCAAAGACCTCATCCTCCACACCATCGGTGATATAGGTGTTGACGGCGCATTATACAGGGCCATGGAGATTGAGGGTGAAGTCATCAAATCCTTGCCAATGTCAGGCAGATTGACCATGTGCAATATGGCGATTGAAGCTGGGGGTAAGAACGGGATTATTGTCCCTGATGATATTACTGAAGAGTATGTAAAAGGGAGAGCAAAAAGAGAATATACATTTTATACATCTGACAAAGATGCTGAATATGTTGATGTCAGGGAATATGACTGTTCAAAGATCGAACCGACCGTATCCTGCCCTCACCTGCCCTCTAATACAAGGCCTGCTTCTGAACTATCAGATATCAAGATCGACCAGGTTGTCATTGGCTCCTGCACAAACGGCAGGATTGAAGACATGCGTGAAGCTGCCGAAGTAATCAGGGGTAAAAAAGTCAGTCCCAATACAAGAATGATAGTCATTCCGGCAACTCAGGAAATCTATCTTCAGGCCATGAAAGAAGGTCTTGCAGAGATATTTGTACAGTCTGAGGCAGTATTTTCAACTCCCACATGCGGTCCCTGGTATATCTCTCCAATCCAGCGGTGGCCGCTGCTTCAGCAGTAAAAGGCAGAATAGCATTACCTGAGGAAGTTTGAAAAGACAGTTATTCGTTAATAGTAATTTGTTGCTGGTAACCCGTTATAACTATTAACGATTAACATTTTTCTGGAGGAAATAAAAGTGATTCTTAAAGGTAAAGTCTGGAAGTTCGGTGACAATATAGATACTGATGCTATAATTCCTGCGCGTTATTTAAACACGTCTGATCCTGCGGAGCTGGCACAGCATGTTATGGAAGATGCAGACAGTGATTTTTCTTCAAAAGTAAAACAGGGCGATATGATCGTTGCCCAATCCAATTTCGGCTGTGGCTCCTCAAGAGAACATGCCCCGATCGCAATCAAGGCGGCAGGGATGCAGGCTGTCATAGCTAAAAGCTTTGCCCGTATCTTTTACCGAAATTCATTCAACATCGGTCTGCCTATCTTTGAGTCTGTCGATGCTGCTGACAACATAAGCGAAGGTGATGAAATTGAGGTTGATGCAGACAATGGGGTAATAAAAAATATCACCAAAGGCGAAGAATACACTGCCAAACCGATTCCTCCATTTATGCAGGAGCTGATTTCTGCCGGAGGTCTGATTGAATGGACAAAGAAACGGCTTAGCAAGTGATTTAATCAATTCTAAGGATAACCTCCCCTACCCTCTCCTTGGTAAGGAGGGGATTATTATTCTCCCCTTTGCAAAGGGAGACAAAGAGGGGTAGTGATAGATCTTTCTTTATTCCATTTAATTACTCAACAATGTCTGCTGTGAATCAAGTCTGTACTTGAATCCTCGAACCCTTGGCCCCTTGAACCCTTAATTTCTTTTTTATTCAGCCAGTTAGCACCTAATATACTATTCTTAACGCATCCAGAATCAAATAATCTCATTTATCATTTCATCTTCCTTAATTTATTTGTGCAGAGAGCCGATATATATATAGTTCTTTTTAAAAATTATTATGACTAAAATAAGACAATTAATTATCTGTTTAACTCTGAGTTTTACTATATGTATTATTCATGTTCAGACAGTTAAGGCAGAAACAGCATATTTTATCTATCCTGCGGATAAATCAGTCGTTACTGTTTCAAAGATCGTCATCATTGGAAAAACAGGCGATAACCGGAATCATTCCGTTTCTGTAGAAAACAGATCAGGCAAAAAAAAGCATAGCGTAACTCCTGCTGACAAGTACTTTAATCTCGAATTGAAGCTGACGCAGGGCAGGAACACCATAAGCCTGTCGAACGCATCTGGCACATCCGATACCATTGAAATTATACTTACGGATAACATTTCTGAAACTTCCTGGCCTGACGATTTCACACCTTATTACCTGCACAGCAGTAATAATCTGACCGGAGAATGTGTACTCTGTCACCCAGCGAATAAGAAAAATAAAACACCGTACAAAAACGTGACCCAGCAATTGACATGTATGACAGATGCATGCCATCCCAAATTTGACGAGGGTAAATTCCTTCACGGCCCTTTTCAGGCAGGTTTCTGTGTTGCATGTCACAACCCGCACGGCAGCGAACAAAAAAACTTTCTGAAACACTTTGGCGCCACCCTCTGTTTTTCATGTCATGACGAAGCGGAGAACATGGCTAAAGAGTCTGAACATGTGCACTTTCCTGTATTAAAGGGGGAATGCACTTCCTGCCACGATCCGCATAAATCGAAACTCGAGTATCACCTGAAACGCGAGACCATTGCCGGCCTCTGCGCAGGATGCCACGGGGAAGTCTTTACCAGCCACTCGGTATTGCATGAACCGGTTGAATCAGGGGATTGTACGGTCTGTCACGTACCTCATATCTCAGAAAATAAGGGGTTATTATCAGATAACGGAAATGACCTCTGCTTTAAGTGTCACACTGTCAGAAAAGAGGAATTTCAAAGTGCTAATGTCCATGAACCGGTAGCCAAAGACTGTACACTCTGCCACGACCCACACGGATCTGAAACCGTCACCCATCTGCGCGGCGAAAAGGATGAGAACGGCAACTACATCCCTGTAGAGAAGCCCATTAAAGAATTATGTCTCGGTTGTCACAGAAAACTTGATCCTGAGGTTGTTGATCAGATTGAAAACGGGACGATCCAGCATGATCCTGTTCTTAAAGGCGAATGCACACTTTGTCATACACCTCACTCAACAAACCACAAAAAACAGCTTAAAGCGCCATTGTCTGAAATCTGCTACTCATGCCATCAAAAGATGAAAGAACTGATAACAGGCAGCATGTACAGGCATGGACCTGTCCGCACCGATGACTGTGCTCAATGTCACCTGCCTCATGGCGCCGATAACCATGACCTTTTGAGGGCAAATTTTTCAAAAAAGTATGCCAACGAGTTCAATATTGAGAATTTTGCACTCTGTTTCAACTGTCATAATCCGGACATGGTTCTCAATAACAAATCTGAAATCACCGGATTCAAAAATGGGAGCAATAACCTCCATTATCTCCATGTTAACCGTAAAAAGAATGGAAGAAACTGCAATACGTGCCACAACATTCATGCCTCTGACCAGGAAAAACATATCAGAGAAAAAGTGCCTTTTAACAGGAGATTTTCCATTAAAATTGAATTCACTAAAACAGATACAGGAGGCGGCTGTGTTGTTGGCTGCCATAAACCGAGAAAATATGACCGGATAAACCCGAAGATAACTAACTAAATATTTAATTAGAGTATTTTACTATGAAGAAAATAAACCTCAACATAACAGGGAACAGATTGACGGCTGGATTACTTGCTGCCGGTGCAGCCTTAACACTGGTAGCAGGAAGCTTTTCCAGTGCTTTAGCACTGGAATCGGGCATCCTTCGTAAAATCCAGAGAGGAGGCAAACTGCCGCAGATAAAACTGACAGACCTGGAAGATTCGTCACCCCTGTCTTTTACGCCCGGTAATGGCAAACCGACGGTGATAATGTTTTTCTCAATCAGGCCAGACTTCAGAAAGAAACGCTCTCTCGCTCTTCTTTCAACCTTGTCCGACCTGGCAAACGAGTATAAGACAAAAATCAACATCTTCGGCATTTACAGTGACAACACGAAGATAGATACCGTTAAGACATACATGAAAAAGTCTGCCTTAAACATTAATGTCTATAATGACAGAGAGAAATATATACATAATAAATACGGCGTCTTTATGATGCCTCTGGTCATTATTTCAGATTCAGACGGCAGGCTCCATGAAGTCATACCCTACACTTACCGTATCCGCGAACTTGTTGATGGCAACATAAAACTCCTGCTGGGGGAATGGGACAAGACCCGGTTAACGCGATCGCTGATGCAGAAAGAACAAAAAATAATGGGTAAAAATGAAAAGGAATACATCAGGAGAATTAATTACGGCAGGATCATGCAGTCCAAGAAAATGAATGATCAGGCGGTCAGGGAATTTTCTAATGCCGTAAAGCTCATGCCAGACATGATAACAGCCTATATTGAGCTTGGCTTTGCCCTGATTACATCGCAAAAATTCGACATGGCTGTAGATTCGTTCACAAAGGCATTAGATATCAACCCGGAATCAGATGACGCCATCTCCGGTCTTGGCCTTGCCCAATACAGCAAGGGTAACATTGATACTGCATTAACATCTCTGGAACAGGCCTTTATATCGTACGATCCCCGCCTTGA
>CALZJD010000190.1 GCA_945787795.1 Thermodesulfovibrionia bacterium
CGGATTCGGCATAGACAATCAATCTTAAAAAATCATATAGCAGCGCAGCTTTCAAACATTACTTTTAGAAACACATGTGCCAAATAGTATCTCATTTTTACCGCTGATAACTCATAACTGATCGATATTTTTCCATATTTCGTGGTATTTATAATCATTCTAACTTATTGATTTTAATGTATTGACAGCCTGTCAAGAAAGTGATATATAGGAATTAAGAGGAAGGTGTTCACATAGTCCCGACAAAGCCAAACCCCCCGTAAGGAGGGGGCAGAAAGCAACGGGTGCTGAAATAATCGAAGCATGGCCGGGCTGCCGAAGGATGAACCTTTGGTGAGCCCGGCTTTTTTTATCGAAGTTAAACTTCGATAGAGCGGGAGAAAGGGGGTGAGTGAGGGCAATGAGAACTGACACCATAAGGAGGGCGACAACTGTTCTGTGGATAAAACAGGGCAGAGAAAGGAGCATTGTCATGAAAACGGTAACTTACAACATTATAGTTGTCCTGCTCGTTACCCTGACATTAGGATTTGCTGCTGAGATGGCAATGGCAGGAGAGGAAGGCTCATCGATTAAGAATGTGCTGCTGGACAATGACAGGGTAAAAGTAGTGGAAAACATACGCCATCCCGGAACGAAGGTGCCTATGCATTCGCATAAAGCTTATATTGCATATTTCTTTGGCCCATGCAAAATGAAGTTTGATTTTCCTGATGGTAAAACTGTGGTGAAGGATATTCCCGCTGGAAAATTGGTGTGGAGTGATGGTGTGACGCATGCAGCGGAGGTCCTGGGCAACACTGACCTCCATACTCTGCATATAGAATTTAAAAAGTGAGTATCTATCCAGGTTGAATCTCAGATATTGGGGATGTTGGAGATCCATTCTTCGGCACCCTTTTTTTTGATGTACCTGCTTCAAAGGCTTTATTTTTTAATGATTAAAATAATGATTAAAATTCTGATGATTATTATCGATTCTGTTATAATAATAGTAATTCCATTCTGAACAATTCTTTTTTTATATAAATTTCACATATTTTTTTGAGACTCCATTAGGGGAACAGAAAATGAAACATGTAAAGGCGCTAATTTTAATTAGTTGCACGGTATTTGTGTATAACTGCAAGACTACTAATTCGCTGCAATTACAGGTAAGCGAACATGACCAGATTGCTCTTATGGTTATCAAGGCTAATGATGACATGGTGAATACTGAAACTATTGATGATAGCACCACTGAACGAGTTGCTGATGTTATAGAATCAAGCTCTCCACATGATATTGATAAAAAACAACCACACGAGTTCGTTCAGGAAGATCAGATCCGGGATAAAGGGGTGAGTAGTCCTTTTGAATCAGTACACTCACATACAATTAATGACCAACCCGTAGAAGAAGACATGGAAGAGGGCAGGGATATATCAACAAAAGAGAACCTCCCTGATACAAAACAACCTGATGAATTTGTGCAGGAAGTTCAAAACCAGGAAATAGGGGTGAATGGTCCTTTTGAATCGGTACATTCACATGCAATTAATGACCAATCTGTAGAAGAAGACATCGAAGCGGGCAGGGATATATCAAAAAAAGAGGACGTCCCTGAATTAAAACAACCATTAGAAAAAAAACGTGCAGCAGTAAGAAATGAGTATTATGTTCAGGTCGGGTCCTGGAAAAATTTAAAATATGCAGAAGAGACGCTTATAAAATTAAGAAAGCATTACCCTGATGTACATATAGTTGAGCAAAACAACTTTTATAAAGTCAGGATATCAGGTGTGATGAGTAAAAAACAGGGCGCTATTATATCTAAAAGTATAGAGAAAAAATACAACATAAAGTCCCTGGTCGTTCTGAAAACATACAATACTTCTCTTGCCGATGCGGTGAGGCCGTTTATCGGGATGTCTTACACCAGAATGAATTGTTATGGTCTGATTGTAAGGGGTTTGATGAATCAGGGGGTTAAATACCATGGACACGGGGGACTCAGGGAAAAACTTGAAAACCTGGCACTGCTGGAAGGTCTGCCCAATAATGCGTATCTTAACGGCGAAGGATTAATAGAAAAAGTCGGGGAAAAAATATTCTCAAATTCCATCTATAGAATTTCCAATACACGGGAAGAAACAGACAAAATGTATTCTGAGTTGACCCCATATTTGCGGGAAGGCCTTATCTTATCGTTTTCCACCACTACCCGCGGGCATACCGGAATCGTATCGAGGCAGAAAGACATCTGGACCTATATAAATTCAGGAGTCATTGATAATCAGGTCTCACCTCTCAGCTTATCAAAAGGCGTTGGAGAGGAATTTCTTAGGGGTGAGATTAACAACTGGGTTGTTCTTGCGTCAGACAGAAAGGAACCTCTCACGGTTACCCTGGGTCAATTAGATGAGAATCGATTAGATGATTTCGATTGGGTAAAAAGATCGAACAAACTATCTGCATTGAATATGTAATAGTCTGTTTTAAAAGTGGCCAGTTTTTTTCAATCAGCTGCCATATGCACCTTATTTTTCTTTATTATGCCCTAACCTCCGCGTGTCGCATAACTTTTGTTTACTGTAAAGATATTTTCAGCTACAACCGATTATAAAGACATGCAAATGTATTACGAGGTTTTGCAAATTAAAGACCAGATCTTATCCTCATTGAAGGCTGAAAATCTATCCGCCGTACTTCTTCTGGGTGGAACAACGATCGTTGTATTTATTATGTCATTGTATCTGAAAAAAGCAGTCAGAACGTCCAATAAGCATCATATGAGGTTTTTTTCATTAGTTTTTTTTCTCCTATTTCTTATGCCGTACCTCTTTGTTCTGTTTGTGGTATTTTATGCACCGCTGCACGCAATAACGTTTCCTCCTGACTTACTGACTGGCAGCATTATACTTGGTGGTATCTGCCTTTTGTACAGCGTTACCAACCTTACAAAAATTAGTGTTAGAATATTGCGGCATGAAGCCGCCAGAATGAAAGCAATTAAACATGATTCAGAGCAAAATACATTAATTGACCAATTAACGGGGCTATACAACAAGGCCGGGTTTATTACCATGACTGAACATCACATGAGACTTGCAAGAAGGGATAAAAGAAAAGTATTTATGCTGTACGTAAAAATAAACAGATTAAAAGAGTTGCATGATAAGTTCGGTTACCAGGGTAGGGATATGGCAATTCTGGAAACCTCGAAGCTGCTGATCTCAACGTGTCGGTATTCTGACATCATAACCCGCGTTTCTGAAGATGCTTTTCTCATATTTCTTATAGGATGCACGAAGGACAATGTAAGTGCCGTAAGTGCTCACTTTCAGGAAATGTATGACGATATGATCGCCAAAAGAAGTAAAAATAACAGAGTGCCAATTCGTTATTGTGTAATGAATTTTTCCCCGCAGTACAACAATGAATTCGATAATATTATTGCCCACGCTGAAGACTTGCTGCTCCTGCAGACAAATACCACAGTTACAAATTCCGCAGCCAACTTCTCTCATTAAATTGAATATGTTTTCCTGTGATTGATTGTTGAGCTTTCATTTTTACCTTTTTTTTTCCTCAAACACATCAGGTGTCTCCTGAGTCTTTTGAGCACATACCGAAAAAGAAGACCTGTACCAAAAACCGGGATATTTCATACAATGCAAAAGAAGATAAATCTTTGAATATTAGACAGTTAAATAGTTGGCAGAAAATTTGCTTTCTTTAACTTGAACATACGATAGATTTGCTGGAACTATCGATAATCCAATAAAGAGGGAATGGAAAAAAAGAATTTTAATTAATATCAGGAATCAATCGAATATTTATGATATTATTAGCCATTCACGCACACGTTCGTTACATACATATTCCTGTTCCTGACATAATTATATTAATGGTTAATGAGTAAGTCTCATAACAGAGGGGGTAATAATTATGTTTCATATCAAGTTTCATAAGTTGAAAAACCATTATGTACAGATTTTCCTGAGTTTTCTTTTTCTTCCACTGATTATCACTAACTCAGCCTTTTGCGGTCAGATAATAACCGATGACGCGCGGCAGTGGGCAAAGCAGGCAATGGCTCAGGAACATACGATTCAGCAGACTGACGGTAAAAAAACAATCGCTGTTTTATATTTTAAGAATAAGACCGGC
>CALZJD010000191.1 GCA_945787795.1 Thermodesulfovibrionia bacterium
TTCCCATTCAATATTCGATGTTGAACGTTGGACGTTCGATGTTCATTGTTCATTCGGAAGCATGACCTTATACTTTGCTATAAATATCTTCTCTTCTAAGCCATCCAGGGCATACGCTATTTCTTCCTGGCCGGCTTCCCGGCATATAATCAGCAGCGAAAAAGATTTTAAAGAACGAACTTCCAACATTGAATAAAAAGCGAACTTCCAACATTGAACGTCCAACTTCCAACGTAGAATGAAAGACAAGTGGCAAATACCGTAAATTTAGCATCACTTTTTGTTTCTTTGTCTTTCCCCATTCATCATTCGATGTTGAACGTTCGATGTTCATTTTTTATTTGTCTTGGCCGTTTTGATGCTAGCGACGAAAATCTTAATTAATTCTTCTGTTTCTTCTAAATCATTATTTAGTAGTTCAGCTTTATTAATTAGTGGTACATGTTGGATTAATTTCAACCATCTCTGGCTCTCTCTAAGTTCCTTTAATGAAATACTAAGCTTATGGACAAAGTCCTTCGGGGACTCCGCCGCCTGGGCTTCACCATGGTTGCTGTTCAACTATCTTTATGATTCTCACCGAGTACTGAAGTAGCCTTTCTTCCAGATCATAAGTCTGTTTCTTCATAATCCGCCTTTCAACATTCGATGTTGAACGTTGGACGTTCGATGTTCATTGTTCATTTCTTATTCTTTTTTGTCTGAAATTGATTGAAATAAAAAAGTTTCAACCATTGTCCCCAAAAAAACATGATTATTATAACATGAATTAAAAAGTAGGCGTGAAAAGTTCTTTTCTCTTCTTCACTAAATAGTATCTGTAATAATTTTATCAGTCTGCTGTGAAGCAATCCAAACCTGCAGATCCATGTTAAAATATTCTCTGCCCGATGCAGATATTACATATGTTTGCTTCGATATATTGAGTAATAATATAATGTAGTGCATTCAGATTCAACGGGATGAAATATGAATATAATGTCGAACACGTAATGAATAAACTTTATGCTTCTTTCATCATCATTGCGATCATGCTCTTGCACCCAGCATACGGCGCGCAGGGAGCGGTTCCCATGGAGACAGGAATTGATGAAAAACTCGGGCAGTACATTCCCCCTGATCTGACATTTATTGATGAAAAAGGCAGCGAGATAACCTCAAAGGACCTCTTCACGCGGCCCGTCATCCTCTCACTGATTTATTACAACTGCCGGCATATCTGCCCGGAGCTGCTGACAGGGCTCACCGAGGCACTTGATGCAATGGACCTTGAGGAAGGCAAAGACTTTTCTCTCGTCACCCTCAGCTTTGATGAAACTGATACCCCGGCACTGGCCATGAAGACAAAGGTTAATTATGCCAGGCTGTTGAAAAAAGAACCCCGGACTGATACATGGAAATTCCTGACAGGCGACACGGAGAATATTGTGAGGCTTACCAGGGCTGCAGGATTCGGTTTCAAGAGGGAAAAGGACGGATTTACCCATCCGTCATCATTGATCATTCTTTCGCCGGAGGGTAAAATTACCCGATACCTGTACGGCACCACCTTTCTCCCGCGGGACCTTGCCATGGCAGTGTACGAAGCGTTTGAGGGAAGGCCGGGAAAAAGCGTGGGGAAGCTGCTGCTGTACTGTTTCAGCTATGATCCTGAAGGAAGGACGTATGTTTTTAATATTCTTAAAGTTACCGGGACAGTTACCATACTTTTTGCAATAATGTTTATAGTATATCTGAATGTTTCAAACCGGGCATTCCGGAATAAGAGGTCAGAACGTGACGGAAGAGAGAGTAATCAGGGAAGCTGACAGAGGTTTCTGGAGATATGAGGGAGGGAGATCACGCATTTCCTCCTGGATATTTTCCACAGACCACAANGTGACGTTTGGGCTGCTGATGCGCCTTGAACTGATAGCCCCGGGGCGGACGATTATGTCAGCTTCTACCTATAACTCCTTTTTTACGGTTCACGGGGTGATCATGATCTTTCTGTTTGTTATTCCGGGAATTCCGGTTTCACTTGGGAACTTTTTTCTCCCTTTGCTGATAGGCGCCAGGGACGTGGCATTCCCCCGTATTAACCTCCTGTCCTGGTGGCTGTACATGGCGGGCGGAAGTATTGCCCTTCTATCGCTCTTTACAGGTACGGGCCCGCCTGATACCGGATGGACCTTTTATGCTCCCTACAGTATCAGGACCGGGACCAATGTTTCCCTGGCAGTGTTTGCGGCATTCGTCCTTGGTTTTTCATCCATACTTACCGGGATGAATTTTATTACCACGATCCACCGTCTCAGGGCGCCCGGAATGTCCTGGTTCCGTATGCCCCTTTTTGTCTGGACACTCTATGCAACAGCATGGGTGCAGATCCTTGCCACTCCGATTCTTGCCGTTACGCTGCTGCTCATTATAATTGAGAGAATGTTCGGGGTGGGACTGTTTGACCCGGCAAAGGGAGGCGATCCTATTTTATACCAGCACCTTTTCTGGATATATTCGCACCCTGCCGTATATATCATGATCGTACCTGCCATGGGTGTTGTGACAGAAATAATCCCGGTCTTTGCACGGAGAACCGTGTTTGGGTACAAGGCCATTGCATTTTCGAGCATCGGGATCGCAGCCGTAGGTTTTTTCGTCTGGGGCCACCATATGTTTACCAGCGGGATAAGCGATACATCAAAGGTGGTTTTTTCCCTGCTCACGTTTCTTGTTGCGATACCCAGTGCGATCAAGGTATTTAACTGGGTTGCGTCCCTGTATAAGGGTTCTATCAAGGTTGACACCCCATTGCTGTACGTCATTTCATTTATTTTTCTGTTCTGTATCGGCGGACTTACCGGTCTGATAAACGGAACGCTGGCAACCAACATTCATATCCACGACACATATTTTATTGTTGCGCATTTTCACTATGTGATGTTCGGCGGAACTGCTTTTGCTTTCTTTGCCGGAATTCACTACTGGTTCCCGAAGATGTTCGGCAGGATGTACAGCGAGGCACAGGCAAAACTGGCATGGCTTTTTCTGTTTATCGGATTTAATGTGCTCTATTTTCCGATGTTTATTTCGGGCTGGCAGGGACTGCCCAGGAGATATTACGATTACCTGCCGATGTTTCATACCTCTAATGTAATTTCTACCATAGGTTCCTGGATACTTGCTGTGGGACTGATCCTGATGTTTGTCAATCTGATCCGGTCAATAAGGAATGGGGAAACAGCAGGGAGTAACCCCTGGAAGGGGACAACGCTGGAATGGACCGCGCCGTCTCCTCCGCCGGTTGAGAATTTTAAGGAAATACCGACGGTCACACATGGGCCGTATAAGTATGAATAGCAATAAGCAACAAGCAGTAAGCTGTAAGCCGTTAGCTTAAAGCTAAAAGCTGATTGCATACAGCTCAATGCTTTCGATAAAAAGTATATGAGAGAGAACGCGGATTAGACGTAATGGAAAACATCTTAAATAAAACAGCTGAGCACCACAGGGACTACACAGGCGCTAAAATGGGCATGTGGCTTTTCCTGTTTACGGAAATGCTCCTGTTCGGAGGGATGTTCATATTGTATGCGGTCTATCGCTTTGAATATCCCGTGGAATTCCATACTGCTGCAAAAGAACTTGATACAACCCTGGGAGCGGTGAATACACTTATCCTGCTTACAAGCAGTCTGACCATGGCCCTTTCGCTCGTTGCATTGCAGAAAGGCAATAAACGTCTGTCCCTTGTTCTTCAGGCCATAACCATGCTGCTCGGGGCTGCATTTCTGGGTAATAAGTACATAGAGTGGGGAGCAAAGATTCACCACGGTATTTATCCAAACGCGGAATATCTTTTATCGCTGGGCAAGGGGCAGATACTGTTTTACGGCCTCTACTTTATCATGACCGGGCTTCACGGCGTGCACGTGCTGATCGGGATAGGGGTATTTTCATTTATATTTTACTTTACGATAAGCGGAGCCGTGGCTTCTGATAATACGGTGAAACTGGAGAACGCGGGGCTGTACTGGCATTTAGTGGATATTATCTGGGTCTATCTGTTCCCGCTGTTTTATCTGATTACGTAGGGAGGTTTAGTTGGAACAAAGGAACACAGGGCATGCTGCTGCCGGGTATAAAATATACATTATTATATGGATCTTACTGGTCATGCTTACGGCAGTGACCATTGCCGTGACGAAATTTGATTTTGGAGCGGTCAGCATACTGGTTGCCCTGCTGGTAGCAACGGTTAAATCAGGATTGATATTGTATATTTTCATGCACCTCAGGTATGAAAACTGGTTCTTTAAACTGGCCTTTCTGCTCCCGATACTCGTCTTTGCGTTAAGTATCTGGTTTACATTCCTTGATGTGTGGTACAGGTGAGGTAACGTTATGGTTTCAACAAATTCTACAACTGCGTTCAACAATGTCTTTCTCTTTCTCCTGGTGATTTCTGTTGTCCTCCTGGCTGCCATTACCTTTACCATGATTTATTTTGTTATCAAATATAACAGAAAGAAAAACCCGACCCCGGTAAATATTGAGTCCCATCTCCTGCTTGAAATAACCTGGATCGTCATTCCCACTGCCCTTGTCCTTGCCATGTTCTATTACGGCTGGGTCGGGTTCACCTCCATGAGAACGGTGCCGCCGGATGCCATGACAGTTAAGGCAACAGGCAGGATGTGGTCATGGCAGTTTGAATATGAAAACGGGATCAAAAGCAAGGAACTGAAAGTGCCCCTTGGCAAACCGGTCAAGCTCCTTATCACTTCACTGGATGTGCTGCACAGCCTGTTCATCCCTGTCTACAGGATAAAGGAAGACGCTGTGCCGGGCAGGGAAACATATCTCTGGTTCCTCCCTGACAAAGAGGGGGAATACGACCTCTTCTGTTCTGAATACTGCGGGGTACAGCATTCTTCCATGATCTCAAAAGTTATTGTTATTGGGGAAGATGACTTTCATGCGTGGTACAGAGAAGCAGGCAGGACAGAAACCGGGGCAAAGGAGGAGGGTACGCTGTCAGGGGACAAGCTTCTTGAAGACAGGGGGTGTCTTGATTGTCATTCGGTCGACGGCACTATTGAGGTCGGACCGAGCTTCAAAGGACTGTTCGGCCGTAAGGTAGTGGTCACGAGCGGCGGCAAAGAGCGTGAACTGATTGCCGATGAAACGTATATTAAAAAATCAATTATACATCCGGATGCTGATGTCGTAAAAGGATTTGATGACATCATGCCTTCCCAGGAAGAGAATGTTACGAACGAAGAACTTGATGTCATTATCGAATATCTGAAGGAACTTCGATGAAATACCTGTATACATCGTTAGAAGTAATGTCTCCCGCTCAAATCCTCCCTGGCTTACATATTTGTGAATAATGTGGGCTAAAAAACAATTTTATTATAATATGCTGAATGGCCATACATATACGTATCCTGTCATGCTGTTTATATGAAAATCTGATACAATTTCTGGTAACTAAAAAGGATGGTTTAAATGTAACATGGAAACGTTTATCTGGATCGGCATAGTATTCTGCATATCCCAGTCCGCGATGTTCTCGGGACTTAATCTGGCGTTTTTCAGTATTTCAAGGCTCAGGCTTGAGATTGAAGCTGAGGCAGAAAACAGGAAAGCCCAGAAAGTGCTCGATCTTCGTAAAGACTCAAACTTTATGCTTACCACAGTGCTCTGGGGCAATGTGAGCGTGAATGTGCTTCTGGCTTTGCTGTCTGATTCAGTCATGACCGGTGTAGGGGCATTTTTTTTCTCAACCATTGTTATTACCTTTTTCGGCGAAATAACACCGCAGGCATATTTTTCCAGACATGCATTGAAAATGGCCTCCCTGCTGCTCCCGGTTTTCAAAATGTATCAGATTATTCTCTATCCGCTGGCAAAGCCCTCAGCCATGATGCTTGACAGGTGGCTGGGAGAGGAAGGTATACAATATTTCCGGGAACGTGATTTGCGGGAAGTGATAAAAAAACATATTGAAGCAAGCGAA
>CALZJD010000192.1 GCA_945787795.1 Thermodesulfovibrionia bacterium
GTGCAGGATCTGATAGCAAGACAGGGACTAATGACCTGTTATAAAACCAGGTCCCTGTTAACAGAGATGTTAAGCTGTCGCTTAAATCCCTCTATATATGCCTGCACGGTCTGACTGCTTTTTGACCTCAGGAATATCTGTTCAAGCTGGCTTTTATTGCCCCCTTCAATTGATTCGAGCATTTTACTCTCTTCCGGAGACAGCTCAGCAGTCTCAGCTATTAAGTTTCTTATTTTGGAAACAATAAGGTCCTGTCTCAGGCCTGCCTCATATGCCTGCGGATTGGTGCGGCTCAGACGCAAGGCCCTTTTGTATACCTGCGGATTAAATACGCCGTCTTTCTGAAAATAAGGGGCGCTCGTTATCACATCCTGGAGTTCCTTGTCACTTGCAGAAATTCCCGCATTTTCAGCAGCAATTAACAGGACCTTTCTGTCAACCAGCGCAGTGATTACCCTGTCAGGAAGATTCAGCGCTTCTATCTCTTTTTCATCGGTGTACTGCTCCCGGGCTTTCTTGTATTCATTGTCATATGCCCGCCAGTACTCTTCGACCGATACTTTTTCATCTTCAATATGGGCAACATAGGATAATGTAGGGTTGTCCTGCGGACCGATGCCCCAGAACACAAAGGAAATGATAATCATAAATGTCACTGCTGAAAGCACAAAGACACTGAAAAACTTGTTGCTGCGCATTATTTCAAGCATAGGATAATATAGCGTACATTTTAACCAAAGGGCAAGGGTAACGATAAATTACAAATTCAAAATTACAAATGAATCCGGTAAGCTTTAGATTTACTGTTTAATTTAAACATTTATTCATTTTGCAGATAATTGGCATGTGATCTGCGGCATTGGGCATTTTATAATCACTGCCCATCCTCTACCAGGCTGTCCAGTTCTTTCATGATTTTTTTGGCTTTCCATTCTGAAACCATGAATGGATAGTCATTTTCAGAGGTAACGGCGGGATATTTTTCATCCTGCTTTTCATAGAATGAAATGGAATACTCTTTCACTCCTTTAAACGTTGCAGTATAAACAGGTGATGTAAAATCCTCCTTTGTCTTTCCTTCTATAAATTCGTCACATCGGTAATCTGACAGACTGCTGATTATACCGTCTATTTCACTGTTCTTTACTTTCTTTCCATCAGGGGTGGTCCAATCTGGAGCAGTTTCTTCAGATGCGGATTCCTCTTTCCCAGGATCTGTTACATCAACTGACACAGGTGCTGCTGCTTTCATGATAGATATTTTCTTATCACCCTTTTCCAGAGTCAGTTCAGTAATTTTATCCTGTACAGCCAGGACTTTTTTGTCTCGCAGGTCAGGAATAGATCTGTCGAAATCGGTCCGTATGTTTCCCTCTGCATGAAACACCCTGTGATCATCGCCCAGCATGACAAAAGTATGTCTGTGAGATGATGCAGGTTTCCCTATGCTGATTGTCCGGATGATTTCATCTCCCTTAAATGCCTTGACTTCGATCTTTCTGTCATTATCCAGCTCGTACATGGAATAGTTCTTTGATTCTGATGCAAGAGCGGTAAGTGAAATGCCTGATAACCGGGCCAACATTTTATCGACTGTTGAAGAATCAGCAGGGTACTTTTGAGCACCTGCCAGCCATGTATTGTTTTCCTTAAGCAGCACTATCTCAGAACCTTTATTATGTATGGTCAATCTTGAGATATCTCCTGTTTCGATTTTAGCGATGTCAGGGAGGTCGTAAGTGGTTTTATCTCCTTTTTCAGACGTGATATAGAAAACCAGTACTGCCATAACAAAAAAAAGTATGGCGATTTCTTTTTTGCCCTTCATATAGTGCTCCTTGAATATTGTAGTTAATCAAAAGAATTCCTCGAAGCTCTGCTTCGGGGTAAATCATATACTCCTTTGTTTGTCACTCCGGCAGTCTTTTAGCGGGAATCCAGCCCTTTATGAAAAGACTCTGGATTCCCGCTCAACTGGCCTCGGGAATGACATCCTTGTTTTTGATAACCCGCAGCATTGCTGCGGGTTGTTCAATATAAGGACTAACAGCTGTTTGTTCTGCTAGCTGAATATTTTCTGAATATATTTCTTTCTTGATGCCCGTCTTTGCCAGAAAATCAGCCCGGCAATGATAACCAGTACAGGCAGACCTGCAATGTTCGCTGTCTTGATGGCCGTTTTTGCCCCGGGCTCTGTATCACGAAGAGGATTGAAGCTCTGGGTTTTGCTTCTCATAATGGCTATCTCTTCCCTGTTATTCAGATAATCAATTACATTCATAATGAACTGGGAGTTGGGACTGACCCCGTCTTTATCCATGACATTGTCTTTCAGTATTTCAGATGTCCCTATAATAAATATCCTGGATGGTTTGCCTTTTTTGATAGTAGTGCCTTCGGCTGCTATTGCAGACATGTCCATGCCTGTGCTTTCCACAGGAGTAATTGTTTCATCAGTGGTATCTTCATCTTTCTTTTCTGTCTGCTTTTCCGGTATGGGCCTGTCAGCAAAATAACTCGGGAACGGGCCTTCAATTGTATAAGCAAGCGGTAAACTTTTGAATTCTTCCTCGTCAGCCGGGGGACTGATGAACATGGGATTAAGGTTGATCCTTTCGGACATCTCCCATGATTTTTCTGATGATGAAAACAGTCTGGATGCAACAAGCCCGTTGTCCTTTATCTTCTGTTCATCAATGTGCAGGGGCGATGCCTGAAGCATGACAAGTCCTTTAATATTGCTCAGGTAGCCTGTGTCCTTATTGATCAGCTCGTTCTTTATAATCGGTGCAAAATAAATCTGTCTTTCTCCGCCACCAAAGGCCCGCGGGACTTTCTGCTTGTATGAGTTTTTATCAAGTACAATGGATTTATTAATGGTCACCCCGTAATGGGCAAGCAATTTTTCCAGGCCTGTATTCAATGGGACAAAGACGGGCTGTCTCATCTGCTGCATCATGGCCTGCTGTCCCTGGGGAGTTACCTGGCTAAAGGAATCCATAAAGATGGCAAGTTTATTGCCCCTCATCAGAAACTGGTCAATCTGGTAGAGCTCAAAGTCTGAAAAATTTTCTTTTGCCCCGGCAATGATAAGAAAGGACAGACCATCAGGAATGCCTTCCTCCTTTAAATTGACCTGCTTTACTGAATACTGTGCGGACAGGAGTGCATTCAGACTGCTGAGCGATTCCTCCTGCTGCATTGCCATCATCTGGGGTTGTGCCTGACCAAAAGCAAGCGTGCCATGATCAGCAAGATATCCGATCTCCTCATTAATATTAATAACATTCTCTACTGTCTCATCTATGGCCTTTTCAAGTTGTTCCAGTTCGGTAAGGTGATACTGGGTGCCGAATATTGGAAGGCGGACAACATCTATTAATTTTATTTTTTCCGCTTCATTTCCGTGTTCTACAATGATCCCTGCATACCCCCTGTCAGCAGGGATTGTCTTTCCTCTTCTGTCCTTGAATTCATCCCAGTTAAGGCGAACGATATTGTATTGCTCTGCTTCCTGTGCACTGCCGGGATGTATGCTGGGATCAAGATGAGAAAATTCCAGTTTGCTGTAGTTTTTTTCATTTAAATTATTAACTATTGCCTGTACCCTGGCAGGAAGCTCAGCAAGACCTGTTATGTTCATATAAGGGCCGACTATACTCAGGGATGATGAAAGAAACAGTTTTACCTTAATCTTGTCTTTCAATCTTAAAAGGGCGCTAATCTTGTTATTCATTTTCTGGATGGCCGATGTTATCTGGTATTCAAGGCCTTCAGTAGATGTAATTGATGGAAGTGCTTCGATAATGTCGCCATGCATCAGCACCATTCCCATATATGCCTGCTGGAACTTGACCTCGTCCTGTTCAATATTCTGGATCTGCACCGGATGCACGCCATAGCTCTGTGCAAGGTCCCTGTCGCGACGGGACTGATCACTCTCTTCACCTGATACATTATGGAACTGATAGTTGAAATATTTTTTTCCTTCCACAGAGTATTCTTCCAGCAGGTCATGAAGGTAACGCTCAATATTATTGTAGGGAGCAGGCAGGTTGCTGCTGAAGAACACCTTTACCGTCTCACTACGGTTTTGCTTGCATCTGACAGGGAATAGACTTTATTGGCGGTCAGGTCGGCCCTGAAAAAAAGCGTGACCCCGGCTATGTTAAGGAGTACAACTACGATGATATAAATAAGAAACCGGGAGTATGTATTCATATGTGCTTTTTTATCCATTGTTATCTCTTAAGACCTCTCCTGAATAACAAGGTTGGTGCTGTAGAGCATGACAAAACAGACGCTCAGGAAATACAGCAGGTCTCTTGAATCAATGACCCCTTTTGAAATATTTTTAAAATGAAAATCAGCACCTAGAAACTGAAAAACATTCAGTGCTGATTCAGGCAGAAAGAACAGGATCTTGTCTACCAGTGTAAGCAGAAAGCATAAGGACATTCCTATGATAAATGCGATGATCTGGTTTCTGGTTATTGAAGATGCGAACAGGCCAATTGCGGAAAAAGCAGCTCCCAGTAATACTGCCCCAACATATCCCCCGATAACCGGACCCCAGTCAAGGTCCCCCAGAAATGAAATGAATACGCCGTAACACAACGTAGGTGCAAGCAAAATAGCCGCAAAGGCGGCTGCTGCCAGAAATTTGCCTAAAATAATATTCATTGATGAAACCGGCAGGGTAAGCAGGAGTTCATAAGACCCTGTATTAAACTCTTCTGAGAATAACCTCATGGTGACGGCAGGGATAATAAAAGAAAAAATGATCGGGAGAAGGGAAAAGAATCCCCGCATCTCTGCCTGTCCATACAGGAAAAAAGTTGAAAAGAAAAACCATCCCGTAAGGATAAGAAATATGGAAATAACGATATATGCAATTGGTGATATGAAATATCCTTTCAACTCTTTTCTGAAAATGTTAAGTGTGTTTGCCATTTCAACCTTCCCTTGTCAGTTCCCTGAAAATTGTCTCCAGAGTTCTTGATTCCATATGAAACTCCAGAAGAATCCAGTTACTGTTCCTGATTACTTCATAAATTTCAGGCCTCACGTCCTTTTTGCCGCTGCAGGCCAGATGAACATCTATGGTCCCGTTTTCATCATTAATAAGTATTACATCATTTACCTCAGGAACGTTTCTGAGTGAGTTGCTGATCTCTTCAAAATTATTGTGCTTAAGTGATACCTGCATAACATAATCACTTCCTGCTTCCCTTTTGAGTTCATCTGTAGCCCCGGCAGCTACGATCCTGCCCTTATTAATAATTACAATCCGGTCACACGTGGCTTCTGCCTCACTCAGGATATGGGTAGAGAGGATGATGGTCTTTTCTTTACCGATCTTTTTAATGATATCCCTGATCTCGACTATCTGGTTAGGATCAAGTCCGGATGTAGGCTCGTCAAGAACAAGTATTTCCGGGTCATTCATCATTGCGTGGGCCAGACCTACTCTCTGTTTATATCCCTTTGAGAGTTCATTGATCGACTTATGCATGACCTCATTTATACCGCACATGCCTGCCAGTTCCTTTATACGTGAATCAATATTTCATATCCGCAATGAACCTCAGATAATCATATACAATCATATCAGGATAGAGAGGCGCTGACTCAGGCAGGTATCCGATCAGTTTTTTTATCTCAAGCGCGTTTTCTTCTATGCTGAAATCCTTTACCTTGATATCACCAGAGGAGGGCCGAAGAAAACAGGTAAGCATCCTCATGGTGGTTGTCTTGCCTGCACCATTAGGTCCGAGCAGGCCCAGGACCTCACCCTTTCTGATCTCAAAACTGATCTCATCAACTGCACATGTATTGCCGTAATATTTCGTCAGGTTTTCTATCTTTATCATGGGATGGTCATTCATAATTTAATGGTTATTTACTTCAGAAAAAATATTTTACGAATGAGTAAAAAAAATTTCAAGTCCCTTAATGGCAATAATGACTATACAACAAAAGGGTAATAATTTCAGTGAATTAATAATAATCGCATATCCTTGTTCAGTCTTCTACCAGCTGCCACTCGGCAAAGCCCTTTTTTCGGTGTTCAATGTTAGATCCTCTTAACCTGATCCCGGTCCTGACCGGGTCAGTCTTCACATCAATATAGGCCCTGACAATATTTGCAATGGTAGCCTCCTGAAAGGTCATGCTTTTTCCGTCTCCAAAAACAATAGTCGTCCTTAAATGCTTATGGCCCTCAGGAACTTCAGCAATTATTTCTTTTACATCTTCGTTGGATATGTTCATATTTATCTCTCAAGTATCGATATATTGAGGTTCAACCTCGATATTAACTTCATCAATTCACACTTGTTCTGACCCTGCCTACACCGGTGTTGCCGGTCTGAGGATCAAAGGCGTAGACAATTATTTCATACTCGCCTTTTTCAGAGACCGCTGCCTGTCCCTTAAAAGTGCTTGGACTGCTAAATGAAAGCGGAACAGTATTAATTATGTTACCGTCATATTTAACCATTGCCTGGATTTCATAGTTGCTGGAGTCCCATAACCCGCCCGGGGTTAAGGCGCACCCTCATATCATCACAATCCGGCTTTGTAACGGAATAACTGCTTTACCTTCGGTCATGCTGATCTTTTCCGGTGCGCGGGCAATTACAGAAAATCCAGGGATTTCTATAATAATCCCCTGTCCTGTGATGTCTTTTCCAGGAATCAGCCACATTTGTGTTGAACTCTTTATCATGTCTGGTTTTGTAACCAGAGGGGCATCAACTTCAATAGTAATCAATACAGGCTCATTAATGTCGATTGATGTTTCATATTTTGCTGCCCCATCACTAATGGTTCCAAATCTTGTCTTTGGTTCGATCATGATTTTTCCGGTATCTCCTGTGGAGCCCTGCGTTATTCCGGTAGCTAACACGTTTCCGGATTCACTATCCTTTACGGTTACAAGGGCCCCGCCCATGCTTGTTCCCACAAACTTGGCGTCTTTTGATTTGGCCCTGACAACCAGTTTGGTCGGAACAGCTTCAGAGATTCCGTACATAAAAAATCCTGACATTAACAGTGCTGCGATTAAAATCTTTTTCATCATGCATCTCGGTCGGAACAGCTTCGGAAATCCCGTACACAAAAATACCTGACATTAACATTGCTGCGATTAAAACCTTTTTCATCATTCCTCTCCTTTTGATTGAGTAGTTATTCTTAATATTAAACATTGTACGAGATTTTTTAAAGGCGTATGTATTGAGCAGTATTCAGATAGAGATTCAATAACTTTGAACATTTCTTCCAGTTATTTCTTGATCTAACATGTCATTTTACGATATTATTTCAGAGCTTATATGACACGTTATACGCATCAACGGTTTCTGTCAGGACATTCATTCGGGATATGTCCCTGGTCCCGGCATTTCCTTCAGAATACATCTCTGGCCGACTTTCAACATGAAAGGATGAAACAATGTATAACCTCGTGAGTTTTGCCGGCATCTTTATTCTCATGGCCTTTGCATGGATGTTGTCTGAAGAAAGAAGAGTGGTCAACTGGCGCGTCGTGATATGGGGACTTGCGCTTCAGATGATTTTTGCCCTTTTTATTTTTATTGTGCCGGCTGGTGCCAAACTTTTTATGTTTATCAATGATGCGCTTGTAAAAGTAATTGATGTTGCCGGTGCAGGAACAAAATTTCTCTTCGGACGACTGGCCCTTCCGCCGGGGACGACCAATGAATTTGGCGAGGAGTCCCTGGGTTTTATCTTTGCGGTGCAGGTATTGCCGCAGATTATTTTCTTTGCCAGTCTCATGGCGGTC
>CALZJD010000193.1:0-4076 GCA_945787795.1 Thermodesulfovibrionia bacterium
TAGGATCACCCATTGCAAAAATAGGTATTGAAATCTCTGACAGCCCTTATGTTGTCATCAACATGCATATTATGACCCGCGTAAGTGACAGGGTACTCGAATTGCTCGGAACTGACGGTGAATTTATTCCCTGCCTGCATTCAATAGGAGCACCACTTGAACCGGGACAGGAAGATTCAAAATGGCCGTGTGCCCCGATTGAGAAAAAGTATATTAGTCACTTTCCCCAGGAGAACCTGATCTGGTCGTATGGTTCCGGGTATGGCGGCAATGCCCTGCTCGGGAAAAAATGCCTTGCCCTTCGAATTGCCTCTGCTATGGCTAAGCGTGAAGGGTGGATGGCAGAACATATGCTCATTCTTCGTTTAACAAATCCTGAAGGCAAACAGTATCATATTGCTGCAGCATTTCCATCAGCCTGCGGTAAGACCAACCTGGCAATGATGCAGCCTTCGATTCCGGGCTGGAAATGCGAATGTGTAGGCGATGACATTGCCTGGATGAAGGTCGGTCCTGATGGCCGTCTAAATGCGATTAACCCTGAAAACGGTTTCTTTGGGGTCGCTCCGGGTACATCATATGACACAAACCCTATGGCCATGGACTCTTTAAAGGAGAATGTTATTTTCACCAACTGCGCCCTTACCGATGAAGGTGACGTCTGGTGGGAAGGGATGGATGGTGATCCGCCAAAGCATGCTATTGACTGGAAAGGGAAAGACTGGACCCCTGAGAGCACAACAGTTGCTGCCCATGCCAATGCCCGTTTTACCGCTCCTGCATCACAATGTCCTGTAATATGTGAAGACTGGGAAAAGCCTGAGGGAGTGCCTATCGACATTTTTATATTTGGTGGCAGGAGAAGCAATATTGTTCCTCTGGTAACAGAGGCATATAACTGGGACCATGGCGTATTTCTCGGATCTACTGCAGCATCTGAAACAACAGCGGCAAACATTGGAGCGGTGGGTAATCTCAGACGGGATCCCTTTGCAATGAAACCGTTCTGCGGATACCATATGGGTGATTACTTTCAGCATTGGGTAGACATGGGTGATACCCTGGGAGACAAAGCACCCAAATGCTTCTATGTTAACTGGTTCAGAAAGAGTGAGGACGGAAAGTTTCTGTGGCCTGGATTTAGTGACAACAGCCGTGTTCTTAAATGGATGTGTGAGCGTGTTGATGGCACGGTGGGAGCAGATGAGACCCCGATAGGTCTGTTACCTAAAGAAGGAGACCTTGATACTGAAGGTCTTGATTTATCAGCTGACGAATTGAAAGAACTTCTGAGAATTGATGCTGATGCGTGGAAGGCTGAGATTCCTGATATTGAAAACCATTTTTCAATATTTGGCGATCGTCTTCCGGAAAGATTAATAAAGCAGCTTGATGAACTCAGGAAGCGTTTAGGATAAGATAAAAAAAAGGGCCCCTTGAAACCTGGGCCCCTTTTTTATTCTGTTACCAAATCAGCTTCTATATTCATTGATATTTCCGCATCCTTACCTACCATAAAGCCGCCGTTGCCCATGGGCTCATTCCATTTGAGGCCGAAGTCTTCACGATTAACTACCGTACTGCCTGTTATGCCCAGGGTAGTCTCACCAAACGGGCTGTCAACAGGGCCAAGTATATCAGCTTCCAGCGTTATAGATTTTGTAATGCCATGGATGGTGATATCTCCGGTAATATTACAGCTGCTAAAACCTGTGCGTTCAGCGCTCTTACTTTTAAAGGTTATTTTGGGAAATTTATCGATATCAAAAAAATCTGCACTCTTTAAATGGTCATCACGTTTTCCGATGCCGGTTATAATGCTTTCAACATCAATATCAAACTGAACAGAAATATTCGCAAATTTGTCCGGATCAAAACTGATCGTGCCTGAGACCTTATTCATCTGCCCGTGAACAAATGCAACGGTCATATGTCTGATTGTAAATGATCCGACAGAGTGGTCAGGGTCAATGTTCCATTGAGACATGATTGAGAACCTCCTTAAGTTCAGGGTTCCAGGATTCCAGGGTTCAAGGGTTCCAGAATCTCTGTGTTTATTTTAAGTGTACTAATTATTTAGTTGTTCACCTGACTTCTCGAATCCTTGACCCCTTGACCGCTGATAATAATACTAAACAAAACACTGCGGATCAGGAGCCAGGAAGTCAGCCTTTCCTTTTGAAGCAGAGTATGCATAAGCAATGGCCCTGCACCCCCTGCAGTTTGCCCATTTTTTACAGGTCCTGCATTTTCCCTTATATTTACTTTTATCCCTGAGATCATTCAGCACAGGAGACATGGACCAGATTTCACGCAACGAATCCCTCCTTACATTTCCAACAGGAACGGGCATTCGCCTGCAGGGCACCACCGTACCGTCAGACATTATGGTCAGACCTGATATGCCTGCGGCACATCCTCCTAATGCAATCTCTCCGAAATCTTTATTACCCGTGCTATTTCTGAATTGGGAAGCCACAGGATCGCCAGTTACGATCTCCAGTCCATTGTCCGGTTTTATGGCAAAGATCTTTTTGTAAAGTCTTTCTACGTCAGAGGGTTTCATCATCTCATGTAATAAGGCCTTTCCCCTGCCTGAGGGAACAAGTCTGGAAAACCCCAGCCTGTTCACTCCAAGATCTGAAGCAAGGCCAACTGTCTCAGCCAAATAATGTGCATTAATTTCTGACACAGTAGCGTTTAATGTAACTTCGAGCCCTGCATTCTTCAAAAGCTTCACACCTCTGACTGACTGCTTAAAGCTGTTTTTACCTCTTATGGAATCATGTATATCTTCAGGACCCTCTATGCTGACCTGAACACCACTGACACCAAGGTCAGATAATTCATGTGCAGTTTGATTGTCAATGAGAATACCGTTCGTCAGGATATAAATATCAAAACCAATACTCTTAAATGAAGTAATCACATCGTATAAGTCTTTTCTTAACAGGGGTTCTCCTCCGGTAAGATTTATGCTGGGAGAAAAATCCATATCATATGTTTCCTGCCAGCTATGCATTGTTGAGGATATTTCATTGATTACAGATTGAATTTCATCAGGGGTAAGCTCATCAGAACCATGTCCGTTCTGATAACAGTGGGTACAGGTAAGATTACACTTTTCTGTAAGATGCCACTGGATAAGAAAATCAAAAGAGTCTTTTGGTGCCATTGAGGTGTCCTGCTATTTAAAAAGAGAATTAATAAATGGATATGGCAGAAACAACATTATTGAGCCGATGTTCCTGCCATATCCGGGGCCTTGGTTGCTGGACCAGCAACGTTAACTCTTTCAGCCCTTTCATTTGAGACAGGTTTTTCCGGGATCATCTGTTCTTTTTTTAATTTTACCCCAGAAATCAGCCTCCTTTAACTGCGCCTTTTTGCTCAAAGGCTTTTTCATGATCTCACCTCCTTCCATGGCCAATAAAACGGTTTGATGACAGATTCATAAAATGATTTCTCTATGCTCATGATACAGGGTCATATGCCGGTGTCAGGCGATTTATTTTGTCAGAGACAGCCTGGATGCCAGCTTTTGTTTTTCGTCAATTGAGGACTCGAGTTTTTCCAGCCTGGCAAAATCGGCTTTCATTCTTGTTTTAATGCCTGAAAGCTTATTTGTTATATACAAATTTCTTAACTGTTCTCCCATAAGAGCATACAGCTTTGTTCTTTCCTCTTTTAAGTTGTGAAGGTCAATTTTAAGCTTGGTCAGGTCAGTTGCATTTTTTGCAAATGAATGCACATCATCAGCAATGTCATGAACAACATGAATTCCTTTATCAGCTGCCTCATGGATTCGATCACCCAGCTTCATCAGCTCGTCCTTTGTCGAATGAGCAAAATCAGATAATGACATTTTTCCTGTTTTTTGCCTGATCGCGTCCATGGTGTCTTTCACGGTTATTTTAGATTTGGTTTTTGTTGCTGACTTCTTTGCAGTTTTTTTTGCAGTCTTCTTTGCAGTCTTTTTTGCAGTTTTCTTGATTGACTTTTTGGCAGCCATGTATTCCTCCCTATTTTAAATTTAGTTTATTTTAGCATATGTTTGATTATATCAAATAAATTAT
>CALZJD010000193.1:4111-6617 GCA_945787795.1 Thermodesulfovibrionia bacterium
CTGTCATTCTGAACTTGTTTCAGAATCTCATGTTTGCAGCGAGTTGTGAGACCCTGAAATAAACTTGCCTACCGGCAGGCAGGTTCAGGGTGACAAAAACAGTTTCCGCAACAGATACTAATTAATGACAGCATGTTCAGCTCTAAATAATTCATTGTAACATTTAAAAAGATGACTGAAAATACTATTATGATTGCACGAGGGAGGCAAGTAATGGAAAGCTGAAAAACCCTTTTAAATCATGAATTTCATTGACAAATCACAGTAAATTGTATATAAAAAAGATACATATAAACCTTTTCTATTTTTCCATGTTCCAATGATTGCACCAGATAAAAAAAGACAACACCCTCGTATAGGTGAGATTCTGCTTGATTATGGACTGATCTCTCAGGAACAGCTTGTCAGGGCCCTTGACAGACAGGTCCAGAGCGGTGACCGACTCGGCTCAGTCCTGGAGGGGCTCGGTTATCTGGACAGTGATACGTTATTAAGTGTACTGGGCAGGCAGTATGACAGTCCTTTTGTAAATCTATATGAAGTAAAAGTATCACCCGCGATACTGGAACTGCTGCCTTTTGAGCAGGTCAAATCTTTTAAAGCGATACCGTTCAGTAAATCTGATAATGCTCTTTCGGTTGCCATGGTTGATCCGGGAGATGCAGTTGCCATCAGGAATATAGAGTCTGTTGTGGGAAGCTCGGTGAAACCCCATGTGGTTCCCTGCTACCAGATGGACAGGGCAATTCATGCATTTGAGACAGAAGGGTATGGCAGTATTACATTTGAAGGAGATAAACTGAAAGAGGAGAAGGTTTTTACAGAAAAAAAAGTCCCGGATATTCTTGCAATGCTTAAGCTGCTTACTGATTTCAGGGCAACTGAGCTGCATCTTGCCGCAGGTGCTTCTCCCGGAATGAAGATCAATAATGAGCTTAAGAGATTGTCCATGCCCAGAATTTCTCCCGCACAGATGAAAGATTTTGTTTCTAAAGTTCTGACAAAAAATCAATTTGATGAATTTGAATCTTATAATGAGCTCGACACTGTTATTACACTTTCAGACACCGGAAGATTCAGAATTAATGTTTTTCGCCAGCGGAATTCAATATCACTTTCAGCCCGATTGATGTATGAAAGCATACCCTCAATATCTGATCTGCATCTTCCCGAGCTTGTACATGACTTTGCCCTGAAACAGAAAGGGCTGTTTCTCATTACCGGTCCTGCAGGTCAGGACAAATCAACGACTCTTGCTGCCATTATCGACGTTATTAATTCAAACAGGTCATGTAATATTGTTACCCTTGAAGATCCGGTCAGATATCTTCATACGCATAAAAAGAGTAATGTAAACCAGAGAGATATAGGCATTGATACTGATTCTTTCGCATCAGGTCTGAAACATGTGCTGAGGCAGGGACAGGATGTAATCATGATCAGTGATCTGCGTGATCTGGAAAGCATTTCTGCTGCTCTGCATGCTGCTGAATCAGGTCATCTTGTGATTGCTGCCATTCACTCATTAAATACGGTTACCGCCATGGAAAAAATACTGAACATATTTCCAGATATCCGTCGCCCCCAAATAAAAATGCAGCTTGCTGATACCCTGCTGGTTGTGATTTCCCAGAAGCTTATTCCCAAAACAGATGGTGACGGAAAAACCCGAGCTTATGAAGTGCTGATGAACTCTTCAAGGGTAGCAAACCTTATTCGTGAAGGACAGGTTTCCAATATAAGGCAGATGATGCAGGTGGCTTCAGAAGATATGTCCTCTCTGGACCAAAGCCTGGCAGGATTATGTCTTGAGGGGAAAATCTCGTTTAATGATGGATTGAACTCATCAGACAATGCTGCTTTTTATCAGGAATTGATCAGAAGAGGCAAGATCTCATAATTTAGTTGCTGATTAATACGTTCATGGATACTCAGTTAAAGGGTATTTCCCTCTTTTTTTGTGCTTTCAACCTGTAATCCTCAATTTTATTATCCTTGCTGATCATTCGTAATACCGACAAGTCTTCAAAGTGGGAGAGGTGACAAGGTCGCTGACTTTATCTATAAATCCACAACGTTAGCAAAATGAAATTATGAGGATTACGGTATGAATTGAATCTAGTAATTGTGTAACATATTATCTCTAGTGACAGTTAGGGTTGATCTTATTTTTTGTGGTCCTTTTCCAGTTCAGTTGCTGAACATGAATCCAGGGAGGTAATGAAGTAATGGAAAAATCAAAATGCAAAATTAAGGAAGATCTATTTAATTTAAATATTTTTAAACCACAATTTTAATCTTTAATATTAATAGTTATGAGACTATGACTGAGCAAAAAAAGACTTTTGTCAGCACTCGGCTCCTTTTCATAGCCCTGAAGAAACTGCGGGAGGCCTTTACCGACCTACTTCCCATTATCCTGGTCATTGCATTTTTCCAGCTTGTGGTGCTCAGGCAACCTTTACCCCATATAGGCGATCTATTTTTGGGCTTCCTGCTGGTGGTG
>CALZJD010000194.1 GCA_945787795.1 Thermodesulfovibrionia bacterium
GATGGAAGACTTTATCCCGTTCATACTTTTAAGATGATTAATGGCATGAATAGTCTCGGATTCTGCCACTGCCCTGAACAGACGGGCAAGGTTTTTAAAACCCTCCTCTTCGGCCTTCTGCGCAAAGGCGACATATCTCCGGTTGGCCTGTGATTCTCCTGCAAAGGCCTCTTTCAGGTTTTTTAAAGTCTGATCAGCCATAATGTTTTCCTTTCATGATGAGTTATATAATTATTGAGTTGCATTCCAGCAATTACTATAGTGCAGGTAATAAATGTAAGTCTACCAGTAAATACAGGCAACTGCAATAATATATATCATGCGGGTCCGGCATGTACATGAACAGGCGATGTCCTGTTTGAGAGTTGTTCTTTACGATTATTCGACGGTGAAACCTACACCAAGAATAACATTGCCGTTTGCATCAATGAGCTCTACTTCCCAATTCCCTGTTAAACCGCCAAGCTTCTTGCTGGAGTAGGTGCGCCATTTTGGCCCTTTTTTGAGCGGAAGGATTACTATTGCCATTCTTTTGTTTTCATGATACCAGACAAAACTGACTTCGGTGTCCTCCATGATATCCGTTGCCTCCAGAAAATCTCAGCTGAATCCTGCGGTTCGGTTTCAGCATTGCCAGAAGCAGTAAAAACTATGAACAGAATCATGACCAGCAGACAGATAGAATATTTTTTCATGGTACTTTTCCCTCTTAAGGTTAATGTATTTTGAAGTTATGATGAGATTATACCATAATGATATGTATCAAAATTTAACTGAACAGCCTTCGTCTGTATGTTGATTAATTTACTATTTTATAAACATGAAAATTTTAAAGCCTGCCTGTTTTAATATGTAATTCAATGAGCTTTCGTAATAACATATGAAATCCAAATTCCTTCTTATCAACCCCTGGATATATGATTTTTCTGCTGTAAACCTCTGGTCAAGACCGCTTGGTCTTCTCCAGGTTGCCGAGTACCTCAGTCAATATGATATTGATATACATCTGATCGACTGTACTGATATTTACAAAATAAACAGGAGGTACGGGACAGGCAAGTTCCCAAGGGAAATTATTGAAAAGCCGGACATCCTGCAGACTGTTCCCAGAAATTTTGCACGGTACGGTATATCCACTGAAACATTTAAAGATCTGCTAACGAAATATGGTCCCTTTGACATGGTATTTGTCACATCTGTCATGACCTACTGGTATCCCGGGGTGCTGAAAGCAATCGATATGGTCAGAGACCTTTACCCTCATGTCCCTGTAATACTCGGGGGCATATACGCAAATCTATATGAGAGGCATGCCGCAAATCACTCCGGTGCAGACCATGTCTATACAGGTCCCATAAACAGTGATGTGGTAAACATTATGCGGAACTTTGGTATTGAGCTGATGAAAAAAAACAAGCCGATTTCATATTACACAATGGGCCTGTACAGGTCTTATCCCTTTGCTCCATTGATGACAAGCAGGGGTTGTCCGTATCACTGTTCTTACTGCGCATCATCATCTCTCTTCAGGGGATTTGCACAACGAAGCCCTTCAGAGGTTATTGATGAGATCACCGAGCTGTACCGCATGGGAGTCAGGGATTTTGCGTTTTATGATGATGCCCTCTTTGTGAATGCTGATTCACATATTAAAGTTATTCTTCGAGAAATTGCAACCTCCGATATGAATGTGCGTTTTCACTGCCCCAATGGAGTGCACGCGCGTTTTATTGATAATGATCTGGCCGGACTGCTAAAGCGGTCAGGATTCACCACCCTGAGAATAAGCCTTGAAACAGTAGATACCGGCAGGCAGGTTGACACAGGGGGCAAGATCACATCTGTCACGTTTCAGAAAAGTATACAAAGATTAAAGGCCGCGGGATTTTCAAAAGAACATATAGGTGTTTACTTAATGTACGGCCTGCCCGGCCAGGGTCTTGGCGAGGTGAAAGAAGGCATTCAATTTCTGCAGCAACTTGACGTAAGAATCAACCTGACCGAGTTTTCCCCCATTCCTCATACTCGATGCTGGAATGATTTAATCGAACGGGGAATCATAGATGAGCATATTGATCCTCTCCTGACGAATAACTCTGTGTTCAGCGCCCTCTATGGAGGATATGACTGGAGGGAACTGGATGCATTAAAAAACAGCGTTAAGCAATATAACTGTAGTTAAGAGCCTGTCGGACTTAGGGAATCGTCACGAAAAATGGATAAATTTAGGCCAGATTTTCATGGTTTTGAGGCGAATAGTAGATCTATTTAACGAAAAACCAGGGGAATATGGACAAATTTAGCCATTTTGCAGTAGATTACTTCCTAAGTCCGACAGGCTCTTAACCTCAATTATTCGCTCTTCTCTGTTGCCGGTTTCTCAACAGGCGGCTGCACCTCTGCCGGTTCTTCAGGCTTATCCTCTGTTTCCGCTTCTTTTTTAAGTGCTGTTTCGGAATCAGAAGCAGGAGATTCGCCCTCGGTCTCTTTCGTTGCCGTGGCTATTTTAGAAGCAGCCTCTGCAGCCCATGGAGAAGTCTCAAAGGTATCAACGATCTCCTGATACAGGGCCATGGACTTGTCAGCATCACCAATACCGTCATAATATCTGGCTTCAAGTATCAGTGCAGTGTCTCTGAAAATACCTCCTTGCAAAGAGGACAGTTTTTTGACTGCATCCAGGGCCTCGTCATTTTCATTTGACCTGAAATGAACAGATGCAAGTTTTTGATAAACAAGCGGCAGGATAAGCCTGTCCCCGCTAAAATCAATGATAAATCTGTTATATTCTTTTTTTGCATTTTCATAATCACCCAGCTTGACATAGGAGTTGCCCAGATAAAACAGCGCTAAGGGGGTAGCTTTAATCTTCAGCGATTGATTATACAGGTCTATTGCTTTCTTCAGTCTCTGCTCTTCAGGGGCCTCTGCATCTGCAAGTCCATAATAATAATTGTTTGCATCAACCTGCAGTGCGCTGGCCTTCTTATATTGGGAGGTAGAATAAAATGACAGAACAATAAATAACACAACTATCGCTGCAATTGCAGCCACACCAATGATGATCTGTTTCTGTCTTTCCTTGAACACATCCAGCGCCTGGAAAGCAGCGCTTTTGACTTCATCATCCTTGACCGCCTTTTTCTTTGGCGGCTTTTTCTTGATTACCTTAGGCATCTAATCCCTCCCGACTTTATCAACCAGATTTTGTGAATTCGCAAAGATCGTCTCTATATTTTCTTCCGGAATACCTGCAGACTTTAGTATGATAACTGCCCGCTCACGTGATATAAGATCCTCAGGTGCATGCGCGTCAGTATTAATAATCATGGTTGCTCCGGCTGCCATCGCAACCTTTGCAACATGACCGTTTGACAGGCTGTGCCCCTTACGGGCTGTTATCTCAAGGGCAACTCCCCTCTCCCTGGCAAGCACTGCGTCCTCCATGCTTATCAGGCCGGGATGAGACAGGATATCTGCACCTGATTCAATGGCTGCCCTGTTAGTCCCGGCGATAACAGGTTCTGCAACTGTTTCACCATGAACAATGACTATCCTGGCGCCAAGTTCCCGGGCCTTTTCAACAAGCATCCCAACAAGGGCCGGCGGAATATGGGTGATTTCAGCTCCGGGTATCGCTTTTACAGGTGTGTGATCTTTCAGCTCATCAAGGGCCTTAACCAGCCTTGGCACTGCAAAGTCGATATTGGACCTGTCAACATGATCGGTAATGGCCATTGCCCTGTATCCGGCATGATTGGCCCTCTGGACCAGTTCTGTCGGCAGCAGCACGCCGTCACTTAAAAGGCTATGTGTATGAAGGTCGATCATAACTATGTAATATGCAGTACTCATGGAGTAAATGTCAAAACATATATATACTTTTGACATGCCAAATTCATTTAAGTAATATAATCAAATATGAAAAATATCAGGCTAACAGAAAAGGTCAAAGCCGGTGGCTGAGCAGCAAAATTAGGTCCGGCGGACCTGTCGGAAATACTGACCGATCTTTATAAGTGCAAAAACCGCGGAGTTGTTGTCGGTCCAGGTGATGATTCAGGGGTCTATCGATATAAAAATACCCTGATGGTAGAGACGGTAGATGTCATTACTCCCATTGTTGATGACCCCTTTACCTTTGGGGCCATCTGTGCTGCCAACTCGGTAAGTGATGTATATGCAATGGGGGGAACTCCCCTTACCGCACTTGCCATTCTGGGATTTGCTACATGCGATTTTGATTCATCCACGATAAGGAGGCTTTTAAAGGGCGCGATCAGCAAACTGGATGAGGCGGGAGCATGTTTAATAGGCGGACATACCATAGAGGATAATGAATTTAAATTTGGATTTGCAGTATCAGGGGTAGTTGAAAAGGGTGTGATATTGAAAGTTACAGGAGCAAAGCCGGGTGATACCCTTATTCTTACAAAAAGACTTGGAACAGGAATTCTTACCTCTGCTGCCAAAAAGACCAGGGT
>CALZJD010000195.1 GCA_945787795.1 Thermodesulfovibrionia bacterium
CCCCTTACCAGATCTTTATGACTTTCCCTGTCTTTTACCACAAAAAATTCAGCTCCATGAACAAGGACTTCAGCCACCCTTGGTCTGCTATTATAATTGGAACTCATCGTAAAAGCATATGCGCCGGCACTCATTACAGCAAGCAGATCTCCCTGGCCGGCCCTGTTGATCATCCTTTCTTTAGCAAGGAAATCACCGGACTCACAAATAGGTCCCACAATATCAGAGAGCACTTTTTTGCGGCTGTTCCTTATTACAGGCCTGATATCATGAAATGCCTCATAAAGGCTCGGTCTCAGGAGATCATTCATACCGGCATCAACAACCACAAACTCTTTTTCAGGATTTTTTTTCAGATATAAAACCTTTGTTACCAGTATACCGGCATTACCAGCAATCGACCTGCCCGGTTCAAGTATGAGGTTAAAACCACCCTCTTCAAGTAAAGGCAATACAGCTCTGGACAGGTCTCCAGGAAGAGGCGGTGACTCGTCCTTATAAGAAATCCCAAGTCCTCCGCCAATATCAAGGTTTCTTATCTCTATGCCCTGCCCTCTCAGATTATGTGCAAGCAGGATAACTCTTTTCAGGGCATCTATAAAAGGATTGATCGTTGTTATCTGGGAACCGATATGCTTGTGAATACCAAGGACCTCAACATTGTCGAGCTTTCTGGCCAATCTGTAATACTCAAGTGCATTCTCTATGGGAATGCCGAACTTGCTTTTCTTCAGGCCTGTAGATATATAGGGATGAGTCTTTGGGTCTATATCAGGATTGACACGTAGTGCGATCGGGGCCTTAATCTTCATTTTACCTGCTATTGCGTCAATGGCCTCCAGTTCATCGGAAGACTCAACATTAAACATAAGTATGCGGGCCCTGAGCGCTGCAGCTATCTCTTCATCAGTCTTTCCCACGCCTGCGTAAACAATTTTTCGAGATGGTATGCCGGCCTTTTTTGCCAGAAACAGTTCTCCTCCTGAAACAACATCAGCCCCGCATCCGTTTTTTGCAAGCAGTCTCAGCACAGCCAGGTTTGAATTGGCCTTCAGTGCGAAACAGATTGTACTGGGATACCCGTCAAATGCCTGTTGATATGATTGCAAATGCCTGAGCAGCGTCTTCTCGCTGTATATATATAAAGGGGTCCCTACTTTCTCAGCGATCTTTCTGACAGGAACATCCTCGGCATATAATTCCGAATTTTTATACGTAAAAAAATGCATAATCTATCTGTTTTAAATTAAGTTATAATTAACCTGACTATGAAAATTATAGACAAGGCGATAAAAACTATAAAGAAGCACTCAATGATTAAAAAAGGAGACACCCTTCTGATCGGCCTGTCCGGTGGACCTGACTCGGTCTGTCTCACCGCTATTTTAGATAAACTCAGGCACAATTTCAATATATCTCTTCACGCATTATATGTTAATCATGGAATGCGTCCTGAGGAAAGTAAAAAAGAGGAGTCATTCTGTAAAGAGCTATGTGAAAAACGTGGCATTACATTTCATTCCAGGTCTGTTGATGTCAGGAGTTTTGCGAAAGAGAAAAGACTGAATATCCAGGAGACGGCCAGAGAATTACGATACGAGATGCTGGAAGAAGTTGCTGAGGATATTAATGCCTCAAGGATTGCGGTTGGTCATAATGCTGATGATCAGGCAGAAACGATTTTTATGAGGCTGATCCGGGGTTCAGGCAGAAGAGGCCTGTCCGGTATACTGCCGGTACGGGGAATGATTATCAGACCTCTCATAGAAATCGAACGGTCCATGATAGAGAAATTTTTACGTGATGAAATGGGGCAATCCTTTGTTCTTGACAGCTCCAACCTAAATGAGGACTATCTGAGGAACTGGCTGAGAATTAATGTTATGAATGAAGTTAAGAAGCACAACCCTTCAATTGTTAGAGATTTATCCAGAACTGCTGATATCTTACGGGAAGAGGACAATCATCTTGAGGTCATCGTTACAAAAACCCTTATGAGGCTTATCAGCAGAAAGAGCGATAACTCTATTGAACTCTTTCTGACACCTCTGGAGACACTTGAGAAGTCCCTGCTGAGACGTGTACTCAGAAGAGCGATAGATGCAACAACCGGATTGAGAGGCATCAGTTTTGTGCATGTAGAGGACATTATTTACCTTATAAGAAACGGAAGGTCCGGCGACCGGATCAACATGCCTAAAGGCCTCAGGGCTGTCAGAAACTACGCTACCCTTCAGTTAACTCTGGAAGTACCGGGAAGTTTTAAAGAACATACCCTTCATGTGCCCGGAGAGATCATCATACAGGAACAGGGAGTGATAATAGAGGCGGAAATCATTGATGAAGAGATCGAAACTGATGGTAGAAGCACAGCCTTGTTTAATCTCCAGGCCCTTTCTGTACCGCTAAAGATAAAACCTAGACAGAATGGGGACTTTTTTTATCCCCTCGGAATGGGAAAAAAGAAAAAGCTCCAGGACTTTTTTGTGGATGAAAAAGTGCCGCGGGATATGAGAGACACTGTTCCCATTGTGTGGTCAGGAAATGATATCATATGGATCGCCGGATACAGGGCTGATGAAAGGTGTAAGCCCTGGGTTATAGGTATTTATTTAAAAAAACTTCATTGCCCTTTACCCATCACCCATCACCTATAACCTATCACCCCGTTTGTATATCAGGAGGCATTATTGTCTGAAAATGTAAGAGTACGTTTTGCTCCGAGTCCAACCGGATTTCTGCACATTGGCGGGGCCCGCACAGCCCTGTTTAACTGGCTGTACGCGAGGCAGAGCAATGGAGTATTTATTTTAAGGATTGAAGATACCGACCGGGAGAGGTCAACCGATGAATATATTGATGCAATTTTACAGGGAATGAAATGGTTAGGGCTTGAATGTGATGAAGGGCCTTTCAGACAGACCGACAGATTTGACATCTATAAGAAAAACGTTGAAAAGCTTTTAAATGAGGGTAAAGCCTACTGGTGCTACTGCTCTCCTGAAGAACTTGAGACCAACAGGAAAGAGGCCATGAAGCTGGGCAGGGCCCTGAAATACAGCGGCAAATGCAGGGACCTGAAAGAACCTGTTCCAGGAGTTGAGCCGGTCGTCAGATTTAAAATGCCCCTGCAGGGCAGCACTTACGTTGAAGATATGGTCAAGGGTAATGTAGTTTTTGAAAATGAACAGCTCGATGATCTGATAATACAGCGCTCTGACGGCACTCCCACCTATAACCTGACTGTTGTTGTTGATGATGTTGATATGGGAATAACCCATATTATAAGGGGAGATGATCATTTAAATAATACTCCCAGACAGGTCCAGCTTTACGATGCACTCGGATTTGATATGCCAAAGTTTGCCCACCTGCCGATGATTCTCGGATCTGACAAGGCGCGGCTGTCAAAGAGACATGGCGCAACCTCGGTAATGGCCTATTATGATATGGGGTATCTTCCGGAAGCACTCGTCAATTACCTTGTAAGACTGGGCTGGTCTTATGGAGACCAGGAAGTATTTTCTAAAGAAGAGCTTATCAAATATTTCTCTTTTAATAATGTGGGAAAGGCCGCTGCAGTGTTCAATCCTGAAAAACTGCTCTGGCTGAATCAGCAATATATTATAAACTCGTCAAATGAACGTCTTGCAGAACTGGTCATCCCCTTTCTCATAAAAGACGGCACCATTTTCGAAAATCAGCACATCGACATGACATGGCTTGCAAAGGCTGTAAGCACGTTAAAGGAACGTTCAAAAACATTGGTCGAGCTTGCAACATCACTTCGTTACTACTTAGCAGAAGAAGTAGAGTTTGATGAAAAGGCTCGGAATAAATTCCTCAATGAAAACAGCCGTGCCCTGCTTACAGAGCTGAAAGACGGACTGGCAGCAATGGATAATTTTTCAGAAGAGGAGATTGAAAAGCTTTTCAAAGCCATTGTTGAGAGACATGAAGTAAAACTTGGCAAGCTGGCCCAGCCCGTTCGTGTGGCATTGACCGGAGGTACACAGAGCCCGGGAATATTTGAAGTAATAGATGTGATCGGCAAGGATAACACACTGAAAAGACTTAAGAAATCTATAGACTCAATCTAGTTCATATCGAAGTTCAACTGCGATATATGGAGAGGAGACGTATACATATATGAGTGATGAAGGTTCAAAAACTCCTTCAAATTTTATAAAGCATATTATTGAAGAAGATATCAAGAATAATAAAAATGAAGGGAAAGTCCAGACGCGCTTCCCTCCTGAGCCTAACGGCTACCTGCATATAGGACATGCCAAATCGATCTGCCTTAATTTCGGTGTTGCGGCTGAATATAACGGTCTTTGTAATCTGCGGTTTGATGACACTAATCCAAGTAAAGAGGAATCAGAATATGTCCAGTCTATCATTGAAGACGTGCGATGGCTCGGGTTTGACTGGGCAGAACGGCAATATTATGCGTCTGATTATTTTGAAAAACTTTATGAGTATGCTGTTCAGTTAATTAAAGAAGGCAAGGCCTTTGTGTGTGATCTCAGCTCTGATGAGATCAGGGAATACAGGGGAACCTTGACCGAACCGGGCAGGGAAAGCCCTTTCCGTAACAGATCGGTTGAGGAAAACCTTGACCTGTTTGAGCGCATGAAGAACGGCGAATTTGAGGACGGTTCAAAAACTCTCAGGGCCAAAATAGATATGACATCCGGCAATATCAATATGCGCGACCCTGTCTTTTACCGGATACAGAGGGCAACCCATCACCGCACCGGTGACACATGGTGCATTTACCCCATGTATGATTATGCCCACTGTGTTTCTGATTCCATTGAAAGAATCACCCACTCATTATGCACTCTTGAATTTGAAGACCACCGTCCTCTGTATGACTGGTTCTTAAATGAACTCGATGTCTTTCATCCTCAGCAGATAGAGTTTGCACGTCTTAATCTGACATATACCCTAATGAGTAAACGGAAACTGTTGCGGCTTGTAGAGGAAGGCCATGTTAACGGCTGGGATGATCCGAGAATGCCTACCATATCAGGACTGCGCAGAAGGGGTTATACCCCGGAATCAATAAGAAATTTTTGTGACCGTATAGGTGTGGCAAAGGCTGACAGCACCGTGGATATGGCCTTACTTGAGTACTGTATCCGTGAGGACCTGAATAAAAGCGCCATGCGTGTCATGTCTGTCCTGAATCCTTTGAAGGTAGTTATAACCAATTATCCCGAAAATCAGACAGACGAACTGGATGCGGTAAATAACCCGGAGGACCCTGAAGCTGGCACAAGAAAGGTCCCTTTCTCAAAAGTAATATATATAGAGAAGGATGACTTTATGGAAGATCCTCCTAAAAAATTCTTCCGACTTGCACCCGGAAGAGAGGTGCGCCTTCGATATGCTTATTTCATTACCTGCACTGATGTAATCAAGGATGATCAGACCGGAGAAAGTGTTGAGCTTCACTGCACGTACGATTCGGAAACACGGGGGGGTGATTCTTCGGACGGCAGAAAGGTAAAGGCGACCCTGCACTGGGTATCTGCTGAACACGCATTGGATGTTGATGTCAGACTTTACAATAACCTCTTTACAGTTGAAAACCCTGAAACAGGAGATGAATTGACAGAATTTATTAACCCTGACTCCTTACAGGTACTGACTTCCTGTAAAGTTGAACCAGCTTTGGCAGGCGCTTCTCCCGGAAGCCGTTTCCAGTTTGAAAGGCTTGGATATTTTTGTGTTGATCCGGATTCTTCTCCTGATCTACCTGTCTTTAACAGAACAGTTACGCTCAGGGACACCTGGGCCAAAATAAAAAAAGCCCAGAAATAGTCTCAACCTGTATGAAATTCAAATGCTGAGTTTAACGAGAAATAAATCCTGAATAATCCAGAAGGGGGACGGCCAGTGAACAAGTTAGTTTTGCTGATATTATTTATTTCAACTCTTCTATTCTGCCTCAATGATGTCATGGCGGCAGAACCAGAATCCTGTTTTGCCTGCCATAGGCGGGAAACTCCTGTTATCGTCAGTGCGTGGACATCATCAGCACATGCAATAGCTCAGGTTGGCTGCGTCGAATGTCATGGAGAGGAATATAAGGCTGAACATGCATCCGATCACAAAAAGATTGTAGTGGAGGCATATGTCTGTGCCCGCTGTCATGACAAGGCTGCCAAAGGACATTTTGCAGGCAAGCACGGTATAGGTTTTAGGGCCGGTCAGGCCTGCACGAGAAATGAAAAGAAAACTGATAAGATTTCCAAAGGATGCAAAGACTGTCATGAAAAGGGATCGCTTGCGCCACGACAGGATGCAGAGTGCTCACGCTTTCTTACCCAGTCTCCGGAAATGCAGCGTCAGGGCTGCCTGATGTGCCACAAGATTGAGAACAGATGCGAT
>CALZJD010000196.1 GCA_945787795.1 Thermodesulfovibrionia bacterium
GATCATCCATGTAATCCGATAACTTTTCTTCTATTTCATTGCATTCCATGCTGTAACGCCCCGACAAATTTCTTTAGACATTCCCGGACAGCCATACGCGACCGGTGAAGCCTTGACCGGACAGTGCCGATTGCAAGACTCAGCATATCGCTGATTTCATCATATGAAAAACCCTGTATGTCCCTCAGCACAATAACTTCCCTGAATCCGCTCTCCAGTGTGCCAATGCATTGCCGGACCCTTTCCCCGACCTCGTGCCTCTCGAGCCTCTCGAGAACCGAAAGGTCACTGGACGGAGGATCGATATTGACCCGCCCCTCTTTCATATCAACCGGATCATCCAGTGAGCAGTCCTCCCTGTACGCCCTTGTCCTCATCTGCTTTAACCTGTTCCGTGACAGATTCAGCACGATAGAGCAGAGCCATGTTGAAAACTTCGACTCACCTTTAAAGCCCCTGATGTTCCTGTATGCCGACATGAAGGCATCCTGTACAGTTTCTGCTGCTTCCTGATAATCACCAATCATCCTGTATGATATATTGAACATTTTTTTCTGATACCTCATAACGATTTCCTCAAATGCATTCAGATCGCCCTTTATGCAGCGATGAACAGCATCCACATCCTTGTCTCTATTCAGGTTCTCCTGCTCTTTCATATAGTTTGACAATCATACAACTGAAAAAGTTCCTGCCCTCATCTTTACAGAGTATCATACAATATTTTTTCGCCTTCAAGAAAAATATTCCCTGCCCCGGGAACTTTTTCGGCACACCCTTTGTCTAACCAGTAAAACAATCAAAAAAAGGAGGATGAAATATGCGTATCATCACAGTCGGTCTCATACCAGTTTTACTGTTGCTGTCAGCCACATTTGCCTATCCACACAAAGGGAGCAAGGTGGAGTTAAGGATTATACCGGACAGGGGAGGCACGTTCCTCACCATACCTTTTGAGGAATTTAAGAAAGGAAATACTTCGGTAATCAAGAAATATCTTGAAGCACGAAAGAGCGAGAACTATACCATACTCATAAAAAACAAAACGCCTGACAGAATCGGTGTTGTTATCGCTGTTGACGGAAGAAATATCATTTCCGGCAAGACATCCTATCTCAAAAATAATGAGAGGATGTACATAATAAACCCCTATGGTTCGCTGAATCTGGAAGGATGGAGAGCAGATCTGAACACAGTGAACAGATTCTACTTCACCGATGAGGAAGATTCCTATTCAGTACGGACCTTTAAAGATTCTTCTGCAATGGGAGTAATCGCTGCTGCCGTATATAAGGAAAAGGACAGACCGCGAGAGCATTTCAAAAAAAGGGAGAGCAAAAAGAATACATTCAGGGCACCTGCCGCACCGTCTGATACAAGAGATTCAAAAAGCCTGGAAGGCGAGTCTGCAGGAACAGGCTATGGTGATGATACCTACTCTCCCGCGGTACGAGTTCATTTTAATCCGGAACGAACACCCATTGAGAAAATACTGGTCAAGTACGAATGGCACGACGTACTCTGCAATAAAGGGATCCTGAAATGTGGTGAGAAGAAAAACAGACTGTGGGATGATTACGGATTCGCTCCCCCTCCACCCGAGTATGTGACTCGTTGAAGGATATGCTGTCTTATTAGCGGATTAGTGTCAGGTCCATATTTACAGATTTTCCTGAAAAATGGGTCCTGGCACTACTGATGTTGCGCAACGTTTGTAAAATGTATAGGCCTGTCCCCAACTACGGATTGTGATCAGATGATTTAATTTATTGAAAGAGAAATGCCTTTGTCCATTAATATCGTCTTAATATCCTGATTACCAATATAACTATCAAGGGTTCTACGATGGGACAGTCTTTTTTCTTCGTAGTACTTTGTTAATGGATACATCTTTTCCATTTGTTCTAATTCCACCTGTGCATAATCTCGTTGCTCTTTTGTTACTTCTCCTCTCAGCTCTAATTGTTTCTGTATATCACGTATTATTTTTTTATACATCACAGCCCCCTCTCTTTCTATCGTTATAGCCAACTAATTAAAGAATAGCAATATATATACCAATTACATGCTTACATAACTAAGTCTCTGATCTTATAAGACTATTTTTCAAAAAACGACTTTAGTCACTACATCATATTTATTAATTGTGTATGGATTTCCAAACGACAAAGTACATATGAATAATAATGTTCCAGCTGCTTGAACCGTTCAATCAGATCAAACGGTTCAAGCAGTTCAGGCTGATCAAACTGTTTTATTCTCTACTACAGAAACACTTTAAGAAAGATGTGTTCATCAGGCGATTCGTGTATTAATGAAGAGAACCTCTCTTCTTTTATTGAGACGGTTCCTTCCGGCATTACTGCCATTATTAAAATACAATCTGATGGGTATGCTTATGTTAAGCAGTAGGTGGTGGTGTAGGGTCTGCATTTATTGATTTTCCTGAAGAAGGGAAGTTTGACTCTACCCAGAGGAATGAAGGAATATCCAAGTGTACCAATAATATCTAAGTATCAATGATTTTATAAAATGCTGGATTTCAACGACTTTCCCATCTTACCAATATCCCATAGCGACTTGAATTTCGTTGATAAATCTGTATTATCAAGGATTAGTGCATGCTTATACATATGACCTGATAAAAGTTGCAGAGTTAAGGATTATGTGATACTTTTAAATTATAGATCGAAATAGAATTGAAAAGGGGTGAGGATTTGAAAGTAAAAACAAAAGCAGACCCAAAAGAGAAGATAGTATCTTTATATGAGATGGTGAATAATACAGGTGAATTTATTTCATTGATTCAAACTGTATTCATTTACAACAATACAAGACCTCTTCAAGAGTGTAAGGCCGAACCGGAGAAGAGCAGCAAAGAAACTGATAAACTATCAACATTCATAACAGCATATGCAGTGGACGATCCTGACCTGAAACCATATGTGCCAGTTCCTGCACATATAATAAAGATCTGGCATCGCTTGGAGAAACTCTCTGAACTCGCAATTAAAAAAAGCGAGGAGAAAATCCTCTTTTCAGACAAGGCTGCAGATGAAACAATATATCTTCTTCAAAGACTGATTGAAATCCTGAGGCCAACTGCAGATATGATACTTGCCAGAAATACGTTTCTGAGCAAATATATATTACGATCGCAGGCAGACGTAGAAAAATTGGCAAAGGAAAATGCTACGTTACATGAAGACAGGTTGATAACCGGTGAATGCATGCCTGCTGCGGGAACGATTTATGTAAAAATGCTCGAGGTTATAAAGGACATAGCATGGCACGCCAAGGAGATAGCGGTAAAGCTTGGTTGATATTTAGATGTTATTAGTAACTTGGATCTTCCATCATTCTGAAGATAACATGATGAAGTCAGTGACCTCAAAGCCTCTCCCGCCTTCAATCTTTGTCGGTAGTATCATTAAACCAAATAATATCTAAATATCTTCAATTTATGACTGCGCTGCGTCACTGAATATTTCCACTGAAAGTCAATAATTAGCGACAGGGTTTTGTGCATTTTATTCTTGCACTATTTGTGAAAGGTAAGATATACTTTTTTCGTATGAGGCTCTTAGATTGCAGATATTTCTGGAACTCTGATAATGATGTTTTTTGCATGCCACGACCCCTTTAATGACAAATTTCCGATGTTATACATATAAAAACATTCTCATATAAAAAAGTTAATCATGATTCCAAAATCCTTTGATAATACGGAGGAAAAAATAAAAGGAAATAAATTATTTTCTAGTTTATTGATGTTCTTTTGTTTACTGACAGTCGTCTTTGGATATTTCGATGAGGCATTATCTGTAACACGCATTGCCTATCTTCCCGGTGAATCACCCTGCACTGTTGCTGACCCGGATGAAGCTCAATATTACCACACAACCATCCAGTCTGCGGTAGATGCCGGAGGGGATATAATAAAGGTGTGCCCTGGAACTTATTATGAGAATGTATGGGTCCATAAAGGGGCAGGGGCGTGTCATATATTCAATAACACCGCTTCTCCTTCAATCATCGGCTTTACCATAACAGGTGCTACAGGTGATTGCTCAAATTACTATCCTGCTGATGGTCAGCCCTGTTCCGGTATCCGTATTTATTGTACACATTACGGGATGGGCGGAATCATAGGAGACAACTATATAACTGGGAATAATATTGGGCTTAATATAAAGGATTCAGATCCAACGTGGGAGTTTTACTATTCCGTTGAAAATAATTATATATTTTCAAATACCAGTGTTGGTATTAAAAGATATTTTGGATTGGGCAATAGTTTTTACAATAATTATATAGCAGATAATCCTATTGGGATAATAGCCTATTACGGGGATTATTTTACCCTTAACACGATAATATCGAACGGTATTGGGGTCGAGGGCACTGACATATTTTACCACAATAACATGATAGGAAATACAGTTCAGGCCACCGATCTCTGCTCAGCATACAGCACTACTCTTTTAGAAGGCAACTACTGGTCTGACTATGCCGGGGATGATGACGGCAGCGGTACAGGCAAGCATGCTATTGCAGGTGATAACATAGGTGACACATTAACCCCTCATCCACCCGACACATGCTCCGGTAATACCGACGAATATCCTTTTATGTACTCTGACGCATGGCTGTGTTCAAATCTTCCTGTTTTGATTGCTACAACATCTTTTTATACGCTGCAGGACGCTTATG
>CALZJD010000197.1 GCA_945787795.1 Thermodesulfovibrionia bacterium
AAGGCGGCAAGGGAGATGCTCCACAGGGTAGAGCACCTGATTAAAGGTGAGTCGCGCAGGGTATGGGGCGGAACATTTCACCATATAGGGAACATGATCCTCCGCAGATACGGAAGTGCAATAGATCTGAATTCAAACTTTACCATTCTTGACCGTGAGGACTCAAAGGCGCTGATCGAATCCTGTGTAGCAGAATTGAAACTGAGAAAGGACAAGATGTTCCCAAAGGGCAATGTGCTCATGGATGCCATAAGCCATTCTGTAGGGACGGAACGTCCGGTGAGTGATGAAATCGCAGAAAACCATGCACATCTTATGATCTATACAGAAGAGATAGAACTTGTAAAGTCACGGTATGATGCAAAGAAAAAGGCGATGACCCTTGTTGACTTTGATGATCTCCTCTTCTTATGGAAAAAAATACTTATTGATGTCCCTGAGATCAGGGAAAAGCTGTCACAGAGATTTCTTCATGTGCTTGTTGACGAATACCAGGACACAAATAAAATTCAGGCTGAAATAGTTGATCTTGTGGCAATGCATTACAAAAACCTTATGGTCGTTGGAGATGATTCACAGGCCATCTATTCATTCAGAGGCGCCTGCTTTGATAACATTATTGAGTTTCCCGAGAGATATCCTGATACAACAGTATTCAAGTTAACGACCAATTACAGGAGTACCGATGAAATCCTTTACGTTGCTAACGAAAGTATTGCACATAACTCAAGACAGTTTCCCAAAGAGCTGCATTCAACAAACAGGACAGGTCCGTCACCCGCACTGGTCCCTTTAAAAAACCTGTCCCAGCAGGCAGAGTTTATCTGTCAGAGGATTCTTGATCTTATAGATGAAGGCGTGCCCATACAGGAGATCGCTGTGCTGTATAGATCACACTACCAGTCAATGGATCTTCAGATGGAACTGACAAGGAGGAGGATACCCTATGAAGTCAGGTCAGGACTGCGTTTCTTTGAACAGGCACATATAAAGGATATTGTGTCGTATCTCAGGGCCATCCTTAATCCTCTGGATGAAATATCATGGACACGAATACTCAAGCTGACCCCTGGCATTGGAAATGTAACGGCAATAAATATCTGGAAGGCCGTCAGTGAAAAGGAACATCCCCTTGAAACTATAATGTCTGAAGAGATTCTAAAAAAGATACCCAAAAGGGGCAGGGAAAACTGGCAGACGTTCAGGGACCATATGGAAGGATTGGATGAAGATGGTGTGATGAACAATCCTGCAGAATCGATAAAGCAGATACTTATAAACGGATATGACGCATACCTGCAGGGAAATTTTGAAAACTATGAAGACAGAAAAGAGGATATTGAACAGCTCTCAAACTATTCCAATAATTTCAAGTCCACTGTAGAATTCCTTGGCGACCTTGCCTTGCTCAGTAATGTGCAGTCTGAAGACATTATTGAACCCGATGAAAAGGGTGAGACCATTGTGCTGTCAACAATCCACAGGGCAAAGGGGCTTGAGTGGTCAAGAGTTTTTATTATAGGCCTTGCTGACGGCAGTATGCCATCAGCACGGGCGCTGGGAGACCTTGAAAAGGAAGAAGAGGAGCGAAGGGTTTTCTATGTAGCCCTGACCAGGGCAAAGGATGAGCTCTACTTGTGTTATCCCATCATGGACAACAGGTGGTATGACGGGGCCATTGTTAAGAGGCCCTCGATTTTTATCCAGGAACTGCAGGAAGATTCCTATGAGAAATGGGAAATAGAGGAGTAGAGCACATTACTTTAAAAGATAAAGAAACATAATATTTGTAATATATATAAATATTATTCCCATGGAGTCCCATGCGAGAAACAGGGGTTTTTTGCTAGCCCGATAGGTCAGGCCGATTATGGCAATAGCTGTCATGGTAATGGCAGACAGGGCGGAAATGATGTGATTCATATCTACAAAGGAGAGGATCGGGCCTTTAATGAAGAAGATATCATCTATTACAAGAATGAACAAGTTGAAAATATTGCTCCCGAACAAATTGCCGATAGCAAGATTTAATGCATCTATCCTGACTGCGGATATTGATACCACCACTTCAGGGAGGGACGTTGACAGGGCAATAAAGATATTACCTACAAACGTCTTGCCCAGTCCTGTGCTTAACGCAATCCCCTCCCCTATCTTTGGCAGGAATACTGCTGCTACAACGATGATCAATCCATTAATACTGTAGTTCACCAAAGCTGTTTTTAAGGAGACAGCTTCATATTTCAATTCAACCGCCCTTTCTTTTACATACTGAGATCTCTCCCGTTTCTCATACATAAAGACCAGCCTGAGCGCCGTAAAATAAATGACCATAATAATCAGGCTGTACATCCCAATCCAGCCCAGAGCGCCTGCATGCTCTCCTGCAGCGAGACCGATTCCAACAATGCCCAGGAGAAAGATACCAAAACCTGCTGATAATATATTGCCCTGATGTGCCCTGGTTGATAGAGGCATGGGGCGATAAATGACATCAAGACAGGCATAAATGAGCATATTGAATACACAGCTTCCCAGAATATCACCAATTGCAATATTGGGAACATCGATTATTATTACAGAGCTCATGCCGGTTATGAGTTCGGGTAATGAAGTAATCGACGCTAACATGATAAGACCGACCCATGTCCGGCCAAGTCCGGTTTTTTCTGCAATTATGTCCCCGTATCTGGAGAGTCTCGATCCGGAGTAGATAATAACTGCAGTACATATTATAAATGAGAGCCATAAGACCATTAAATATTACTCCCCTCAGTTCATGATAGTTATTGTATACTTAATAAAATTTTATAATATAAGATGTTATTTGTATAATCTGGAGAAAAAATTTATTAGATTCTCAAGATAAGTATAGACATTTCTCTGTAAATTATCTAAATCGCATGTGTTCAAAATACAAATATAAATAAAAAATATGTTAGTTCAATGTCTCTGACTTGAACTCCCTTGAGCTTAAAGCAATTCTGTTGCAAAATACCTGGTAATCGGTCTATTACCCTGGAGACAGCATCAGGCTCTATCTATGGAAAAGATTAATGTCAGAAAGGTTCAAGTCGGGAGACATTAAACCAGCATGAGCAACCTGGTGTAGAAATGGCAATTACTCTGTCAAAAATTTTATTTTAGAATGGTTTTATTATAGGATTTAAATTGTTTAGGACAGCAGTGATCTGAAATATAAGAATATGAAAATAGCAAGCTTTAATGTCAATTCCATACGAGCAAGGCTGCCCATTGTCATTGACTGGCTGATAAAGGAATCCCCTGACGTCCTTTGTGTCCAGGAGCTTAAATGCCAGGACCAGGACTTCCCACAAGAGGCATTTCAGGAGATAAACTACAGCATTGCCTTTAAAGGGGAAAAGTCGTATAACGGCGTTGCCATATTCAGCAGGTTGCCGATAGATGATATTAAGGTAGGTTTTAATAAAAAAGAGTCGTACGGCCCCCGTCTTATAACAGTTACCATAAATCATATCCCGATTATCAACTCATATGTGCCCCAGGGTTTTTCCCCGGATTCTGAAAAGTTCATTGAAAAACTGGACTGGTTTAAAAAATTTAACGAATTTCTTAACAAAAATTTCGACCCTGAAAAGCCGTTATTGTGGATGGGCGATTTTAATGTTGCCCCTGAATCAATAGATGTGTATGATCCTGAAAAGTTATACGGCCATGTTGGCTATCATCCTGATGAACATGCTGCACTCAAGCGGCTTATGGAATGGGGATTTGTGGACATCTTCCGAAAACACAAACCCGGTCCCGGGCAATATACGTTCTGGGATTACAGGATAAAAAATGGGGTAAAAAGAAACCTGGGCTGGCGTATTGATCATATCTGGGCCACAAAAACTCTTGCCCGGAAATCAGTTGATTCCTGGATTGATAGGGAACCACGACTTAAGGAAAAACCATCTGACCATACGCCTGTACTTGCAACGTTTGAGGGTTTATAAAAACAGGTTATAGGTTATAGGTTAT
>CALZJD010000198.1 GCA_945787795.1 Thermodesulfovibrionia bacterium
GGGTCCTGGCGCAGGGCACCACGCAGGGCAAGCGAGAAACTCTCTGTGTCAGGTCCAACTTCCCGCTGGATAATAGAGGATTTGATCTCGGTATGAAGAAATTCGATCGGGTCCTCAATGGTGACGATCTTACATGGTTTTGTGTGATTAATTATGTTAATCATTGAAGCCAGCGTGGTTGACTTGCCGCTGCCGGTGATACCGGTAACCAGGATCAGACCTCTTTCTTCGAGTGATATATCCTTGATAACTTCCGGGAAACCGAGAGCATCTATTGTTGGTATTGAAAAGGGAACTACCCTTAAGACAACTGAAAAAGAACCTCTTTGCCGGCAGATATTAACACGGAAGCGTGCAACGCCGGGGAGCATATAGGAGCAGTCATGGTCCTGGAGCTTTTGTATGACATCGTCAATGTTTTCTTCAGTAGTTGTGGGTGAATCCAGGAGAATATGTCTAACGATAGCCTTACATTCGTTCATGTCAAGCGGTTTCATGTCAAGTGGAGTTATGTTTCCATGTATTCTATACTTCCAGGAGGAGCCGACACACAGATGTATATCGGAGGCTTTCATGTGCATACCCTCAGTGAGAACTTTGTTGAACTTTTCGATTATGTTATCCATTATTTCTCCTGTTAAATTTTAAAATAGATCTTTCTGCAGCAATTATACTACTCGGCATTATGTGATTTATTCTTAAACGTCAGAGAAAATTCAGGAGACATTTATAACTCCATGAACAGATTCCTTAAGAATTCCAGGAAGAAAAAATATGAATTACGAATAATAACTTCGTCATTCGTCATTCGCTACCAGTCAATCGCTAATCTCCGTCTCTTGTGTCCAGGGTTAGATCTTTGTATGAAAAAAACGGTAACTATAATGTTTGTATTTTTTGTTGAAATTTATTAAAAACCAAATCCTACGGGACCATGTCCCGGGACACTAGGCTGTATCCAGGAACCCAGAAGCTGACTCCAGTAATACAATTCCTCCCGGGGAAGTTCACGACCATTTATATAGACACCTGTATTTCCATGTGAAACTGTACTGCTGAGCGTTCCAAAATCATGACCGGCATACATCACACCATATGCAGGATATCCCACCACTCCATAGAGGCCGCATCGTGCATCATACCAGTAGCTTCCTGGCTGTGGCTCAAAACCATAAAGTGTTTTTAATTCTGCTACATCAGATGATGAAAGAGTAATTCCATTAACTATAACTCTTCCGTGTGTATTTGATGATGCACCGTTGCCTGCAGATGAACCTGCAATGCCGTACGTACTTAGACTTAATATGAGTATGATGACTCCTGAGAAAATTTTCATCGATAATAAATATTTCTTCATGTCTTCCTCCTCTGATGATTTAACTGTTATGTAAATATAATTAGCAAATCCATTGCCAGTTATATAAATAATGGATTTTCATCAACTTTACATGTATTGCTCTTTTATTGAGGATGTCGACTTTCAGTATAAATACGTTTTTCGGTAAGTAATGCAGGATAAGGGAAAGGTTAACGAAGATCAGTTATTCATGAAATTTATCAGGGTAGTTAGCCAGGATATATCGCTGCTCCTGAATAATTCTCTCCAGGGGGAGACTTCTTGCGAGACAGATGACTGCAGCATTTTTATATGTTTGTGATATTTTTCCTTCAAGTAAGAATGATTCATGATCGCGGAAAGTTAATGTGCATTGAACATCTGCATCTACCTTAAATTCAGAACATTGTTTACAGATAAATTTGATCCCTTTCTCGGATATATTTATTACTTCAAACTCATTGCCCAGTAATTTCAAGATGGGCCTGTCATTAACAGGATACGATATTCTGTATAATTCTCTTTTATTCTTTTCTTTATATGGCTTGTTGCCCATTGCTTTGCAGATGTGTTCAGTCTCAGACCAATTTGCATCATTATAACAAAATGCAAATCTTATAGAGCCAGGCTGATGAGTGTATATGATAATTAACGTAAAGGATATACGATCCTGTTACTGAAGCGCCAATGTCCCACTCAGGATAGTTAATGTACCTTCAGTTATTGTCAGATCTCCATTAATTGTAGATATGAGAATATTGTCTGAATAGCTGCAGTCATATCCAGCCTTCAAATAGACTGTTTTGTCCATATCAATAAATAGATTTTCGACAAAGACCGTAGCCTGACTCTGAAAAGTACCCATGTCTGGAGTGTTATCATAGGCATACTGGAGAACATCGTATTCAGAAGAAGTTCCTTCAATACTTGCTTTGAGGTTCGGACACGTGTATAAATATGTAATGCCATCAATGTCATCCTGATCCAATGTCTGCTTCTTTATCTCACCAGATGATGCAGATCCATACATTGTTTTTTCAGAATCTGCACCAGTATATAAATCAGCTAAGCATAGAGAATGTCCGTGCTCATGTGTACCGACATTTTGTACATCATACGTGCCGGGTGAACCAGTTGTGCTCCATGAATAATACGTGTTAAACCGGATGTCACTATCAAGTCCTTCCCCCTCTTGAGATGGGGGCCACGTTTTATAAAAGAATCTATTCTCAGCTAATGTTCCAACCTCCAGAAGACCAAACGTCACGATATTGTTTCCATCATTTATGCCGTGTGCTGTGCTTGTTGTGGTTCCACCATAGGAAAAAATAAAATCCGAAGTCGCTACATCTGTCCATGTCTGCATACCTTCAATAATGGCTGTTATACTGCCTGATGGCCCTCCCGAATCATTTATTAAATAAGCTGCATCTGGAGTTTCCCATATTATTTCTTTTCCGCCATTAGTTGTACAAACTCCATATCCAAAGATATTTGCAGTCCATACAAGAGTAGCTAAAATGAAAATCGTACACATTAAGAATCTCATGTCTTAATAACTATGCCTTTTTATTTTATCAATCAATTCTTCTACAGGAATGTTATTGTCAATGAGGTTATCTCCTTCCATAACAGAAAACCCTCGTTTTCTTGCAATGCCTTCATTGTCAATGACATATTTGCCCTGGCCTTTCCCCACAATATGAAAAGCTTCTCCATCCTTATTACTTTTCCCGACTCTTAAAAATAAAATTACCTGTTCTCCTTCTGATAGTGGTGATATATCTGATACGCTGAGACCAATATCTCCAATTTCTCCTCCTTCGTATTCAACTATCAAGGTTCTTCTGCCAGAGATGCCTTTAATCATGTTTTGTTTCATAATCAGTGCTCTTGAAATAATGCTCTTACCGTCCCTGCTCCAGTGAGTCTTAACATCTTTTACTTCACCTTGTACTACAATGTCCGACTCTATTGTAAGATCTTCTGTGCTCATTGCACGCATGATAGCCAATGAATAAGTCGACATAATAACCATGACAAAAATAAATGCGGAGCTAATTGATACAAATAATTTACTCATAAGATGTGTTCCTTTGATTTTTATTGACACGTATTAATCGATTTATTGATATTTGTATTATGCCTTATTAAAATTATATGAGTTAAATTAAAAATATTTATCAAACCTATAAGATTTCAATATCTGCTCTTTGACGCAAATAGTAAATATGCGTATTAACAGTAATAGCTATAACATCTTCTAACGTAAGATGATTTGAAATCATGATAATTAAGGAAAGTCCTCAGAAAGAAGCTTTAAACTTTGAAGATTTGTAAGTTGAAGATTCCATCATTTTATTGATAAACAGCTACAGAAGTAGAATTGATAATTGCCAGTTAGAGGTAAGAAACAAGGCAAGCTGAAATAGTCCTGCCAACGGTTTAACGCCTATATACACAGAGTCTATGTTCTAAATTGCTTTCTGAAACGCCTAAAGCCTAACGTAGCTCCGCCTACGATAAATAGAGTTGAGCTGATTGGCTCGGGTGCCATAGGTGATGAAGAAGCTGTTGATGACTTAGCACCAGACCATCCTTTGTTATTACCACCAATACCATGAATTTTTACTGCAGTTTTGAAGGCCCCTTTATTTCCGCCAACGCTGGCAAAATCGAACGAATAAACCGATATGGGTGCATCATATGTAATATCATAGACAACTGTTTCTCCTGGTTCGAATTGTCCGCTGTTATTTGCCTGAGGAAAATCAAAGGCTATATCATATAAACCATCACCGTCAGCCCTTTCGAAGTTTTCCCCTGATGAAAAGCTCGCAACAGAAGCAGTGGTGTCCACTGGCGTAAATGTCAAAAGGCTGGAATCAAGATCAGGATTAAAATTAAAATACCAGTAATTTATGTATTCATTCCCGGTAAGATTATTTGCAGACATTGTTAACCTGACAGTGCTTGTATCGCCAAAGCTGTCATCAAATGTTGCTGTAACCCAGGGGCCGTTGTTCCCAGGTGATGCGCCTTGAAAGGTTTCATCAGGATTCATTGAAAGAGTGTCAGCATTTGCTTGATCGATGCTAAATAAAATAATGAATATAACGATTATGAATCCTTGTAAAATTTTTGATATGTACTTCATACTTTTCAGGTACCTTCTTTTTAATATTTATTTCAGATTGGATCAAAAAATTATGTGAATTTTATCAAACTAAATCCCTGATGTCAAGAAAAAAAGTTTTAAAAAAAGTTTTAAAAACATTTAGCTATCAATTAGTTGCACAAATATGCAAATAGTTTATTTACGGATGTAATCTTAAATGTACAGTGAGATTTTGGCTTATTTATAACTTCGACAAAGTGAGGAAATTTAGGCTAAATCAAAATCATTGTAGGGTCAAGGGAAGGCGAGTTACCGTAGGTATTACCTTGGCTGTATCCACCGTTTCCAGTTTCGTGCCCGATTAGGTTTTCCATAGCACTACCAAAGTTCTCGAATTTCAGGAGTTCATAGCTTTTCAGCAATCTCCTTTCCTTCCCTCCTTCAGAAACGTGATGAAGGTATTGCCCCTTTCCTCTCTCAAGGTTATGTTGTCCTTGAGATTCAAACGGTACTATGGACAACTCCGACTCCCTTACAGACCCAATGAAACTTCGGTCTCCCTTATATCCACCAGTTGTCCCAATACGTCGAGACATCTGCAAGGGTCTCCCGTGCTACCCCGTATGGCTTCCCCTGCGTGTCGACCCTGATACCCCGGGAGTCCATCTATCGGTTCTGGCAGTTATTGTTAGGATAGATGTATCAGCCTTCCTCCAATTATGAGAGAGTCGGCAACTCCATTTTATATCTTACGAGGCTACAT
>CALZJD010000199.1 GCA_945787795.1 Thermodesulfovibrionia bacterium
AAGCAGGAATCAAGAAATACATAAGATTTCCCTATATCAAGGGCATCAAGGTCTTTATAAAATTCCTTCAGCTTATATCCGGTATGGTGTATGAAGCGGGTGTCTCCGTCATAGGGAACAAGGTAAGGTTCACTCATTTCAGTGTCAGGCATGCCATGACCGGCATAATATACATATAGTGTTGTGTCTTTTTCTACATTACGGGGCAGGTATTGCTTGAGGTATCCTTCTATTCTTGCCTTTGTCGCGCCTCTGTCAATAAGCATGATAATATTATCTTCCGGCACCCCCAGAAGCTTCGTATAGTATTCTTTCATTATCTGAGCATCTTTTCTGGCATAATGTACATTGGGCAAATTATCATAATTCTCTATACCGATTATGAGCCCCCAGTCTTTTGGGTAGGGCTTAAGGCTCCGAGTGTTAATCCTGTCAACATTTACAACCGCATACGTAAGAGTAAAGTTTCTGGACTCCAGCAGGATATTATCCATGTAAACCTTAACTTCCCACTGTCCGGGTTTATACGCCGCTTTATTATCTTTTATTGAAAGTCTGTGCCATAACGCAGCTTCCGGAATATATTTGCCTTCCACGGTCTTAACAGGATGGTCACCCGTAGAATAGTATACGTTTCCCTGAGGATCATGCCAGTCCCATCGCACAACATGCTTCCCTGAAAGATTCTCTACCTTAAACAGGGCAATTACTTCCTTGTCATTCGTGGAAAATGATGTTGTGGAATTAACAGGCACACCTGTTGAGTCCCCTGTTTCTATGCCTTTTGAGAGCGTAATGGCGTTCACTCGGGAAGGGGGTTTTTTTAATACCTGTCTGGAAGAATTGCATGACACCAGAAACAGTATACAGGAGATAAAACAAACTGCTGTTTTTAAACTATTCATGCAATACCTCAGAGCATATGTACAGATGAGTTATCATAAAAGCCTGTCGATGCTGTTAACTTCATTCTGTGAAGAAAAAAGCAAGAGCCATGCCACATGTTTAACTGCTCGTATATTAACGATAGTTAAATGGCTTCTGGCTGTCATGATACCTGTTTCCGGTAACAGATACAATTTTTAGTATTGAGAACTAGAGTTTTTGTAGATTAAACAGTAATTAATTCTAGCACTCCATAGGGCGGGAGTCAAGAAATTTTTTGTTTTCTCGGAATCAGTATGCCTATTATCAATATTGAAAGAATGCCAAGCATTTTATATGGATATACTACGAGCAATACCAGAGGCGCCAGAATTATTCTGGTCAGTAATCTTAAATCTTCACGATCGCTGATATAGTCTGCCAGGGGAGGTGAATATTCGTAATATAATTGAACAAGCACTTTGCCGTGTGTATGAGGCAAAAGAAATGAATCTCTGAAGCTTCGTAATTCTTTTACGTACGGATGTATCACGCTCCCGTAAGCAGCAGTAGCTATGAAACATCCTTCACCTCTTTTATCAGTCCCTGCTGGTGCGCTGCTAATGGTTATGCAGTTTGACGTGCCCCCCCCGTTACTGCCCGCGCTGCAGGGATCACTGTCAGGATCAGCCTGAAGAGCGTTATACGCATTTAATCTTCCCCCTGACATGACCTTGTGTGAAAGTGAGGGTATTTTATCTGCGCTGTTAATAATTTTATTTTTTACCTGATCATTTGTTAATTCAGGATTCATTGCAAGTATTAATCCGGCAACTCCTGATACAAAGGGTGCGGCCATTGACGTGCCGCTTGTACTTGAATAATTGAATTCACTCATCTCAATTGAACTTCTCGTAAGGGAGATGTTGTCCAGATACACGCCGTCACCGTTAATCGAACTGTCTGATGTTATGCCGAATCCAAAATAAAAACTGTCAAACATTTCAGCTACTCCGGTAAATGCTGTTGACTGGTCTGAAATGAAGTCCTCTTCATACCCTGTTCTGTAATCAATCCAGTTCCAGGTAATGCCGTCTGCTGAATAGTTAATATCCATGTAGTCATAATTGTTTTCAACCTCACCTTTCCACTCAAACGAAAGAGTGTACAGGTGGTCCTTGACAGCAGGGATGGGAGTCATGTAGCCTGTCCAGCTTACGGTATCGTCAGGATAGTTTCCGTCCGGACTATCTTCAAGGCTGCCGGAGCCATCCAGTCCATTACCCGCATTTACACGCCAGGGGGAATCCATGCTATCGCTTTTCCATCCCATGGCATTTAAATCCAGCCCCTCATCAAAATTTTCCTTTTCAAACACGATAACCGGGGGTCCATAATTGAACACAGGATTTGCACTGAAAATCTGTATGCCCGGAGCTGCCAGATCAACAGATGTCCTCCCGTAATTTGAAAAGAATGCAAGATCATCATTGCTGTCTGAGGCTGCCACGGCAATAATATTTGAACTTGTATAGCTTGCCGGATAATCAGGGTTCATATCATTGTTGTTAGCATCATTACCTGCTGCACATACTACTATTGCATGTGATGCTTCAATAGTATCTTTCAGTACATTGCTGAAATTATTGCCTCCCCAGCTGAGGTTTATGATTCTTGCGCCATTGCTGTCCGCATATTCAATGGCTGATACAGCATCTGCTGTTGTGCCGCTGCCGTTTATCCCGATGATGCGTATCGGCATTATCTGAGCTTCCCACATAACGCCTGACGTCCCTTCGCTGTTATTCCCGGAAGCAGCAATAATGCCTGCCACATGCGTTCCATGTCCGTTGTAATCCACAGGATTGTTGTCATTTCCAACAAAATCCCATCCATAACAATCATCTATAAATCCATTGTTGTCATTGTCCATTCCGTCAGTGCAATATATTTCACCCGGATTTTTCCACAGATTGGGGCTGATGTCCGGATGGGTATATGCGATTCCTGTATCAATAACTGCTATCACAACATCTTTCGATCCAACGGTTATGTCCCAGGCTTCAGGGACATCTATATCAGCATCCTGCATACCTCCTGTCTGTCCCTGATTGTGAAGCCCCCAGAGTTGATTGAAATCTATGTCATCAGGCATGGCATGTACAGAAATGATGTAATTTGGTTCAGCATATTCAACATTGGGGTCTTCATTGTACATCCGGACTGCCTGCTCGACCGTAAGGTCACTGGAGATTTTGATGTGGTGGACCCTGATGTTGCTGAATTCCCTGATATATTTCGAGTTGCTATCTGTTTTTAAGGCATTCACTAAAGATACATCAGTTTTTTGTTTATATTTAACGAGTACTTCGCCGGGCACATAATCAGTATGGCCATCAATGGCAGCTATCGGGATACTTAAAAAAATGATGATATAATATATAAATAATGATAGAGATCTATGTATTCGCATGATATTCATGTTAAACAGCATTTTCATACGTCAATCAGACGTAATGCAGAGCTAAGGACTCTTTGTGAATGACTTAGTATTTATTCGGTGGGAATGGAAAAAATCTTAACAATATATTAATGAGACCATTGCCGTTTGAGATATTGGATAGTTAAAGATTTCGACTTAACACAAAAAGGGGAGGGTAAAGAAATAATCTTAAATATTAAGAGGTTGCTGGATAAAGTTTTTAGAAAAACAACTGGTGTATTAATGTGCTACAGGACATAAGTTAATTGTTTTTTTTATTGACAATCAGTAAGATTCCGTGATATAAAAGATAATCCACTCACTATTAACTAGATAAGCATAATAGTATCTATAGAAACCATTATTATTTAATAGTCTCATTATTGAGGAGGGTCATATGAGATACATAGCACATTTTTTCTTAACCACCTTAATCACCATTACGCTTACTCACTCAGCATGGAGCGGTCAGGTAATCACTGATGATGCACGGCAGTGGGCAAAGCAGGCAATGGCTCAGGAACATACGATTCAGCAGACTGACGGTAAAAAAACAATCGCTGTTTTATATTTTAAGAATAAGACCGGC
>CALZJD010000200.1 GCA_945787795.1 Thermodesulfovibrionia bacterium
TTCTGTGCACCGGTAAAAGCACCTTTTTCATGACCAAACAGTTCACTTTCTATTAATTCTTTGGGTATTGAACCGCAATCAATGGTGACAAAGGATTCAGCTGCACGGCTGCTCATGGAATGAATGGTTTTTGCTATAAGCTCTTTTCCTGTGCCGGTCTCTCCGTTTATTAATACCGTTGCATCACAGGATGCCGCCTTCTTGCATAATGTATAGAGTGACTGAATTTTTTGACTTTTACCCACAATCTCGCCAAGGTGGTCCACTTTTTCATCTGAAATAATGCCTTTGTCCTGAGACAGCATAAAATCAATGGATATCTTGCCGATGTCAATCCTGGAGCCAGGGGCAAGGACAGATCCTTTCACCCGCTTTCCATTAATAAAAATGCCGTTCTTACTTCCCAGGTCCCGAATGAAAAACTCTCCATTTCTGAAATAAATCTCTCCATGATGACGGGAAACAAACTCATCAGTCAGCACCAGGTCATTATCATCATTTTTTCCAAATGTTAATTTTTCTTTTTCGATTCGGACCGTACGGTTTTTTTCAGCACCCTTGACAAATTTCAGTGATGCCTGCTGGAGAAGAAAACTTTTTTCTGCCTGTTTTTCAGGCAGGGGAACGGCAAGCGTTTTCTCATGACAGGTGGTGCGAAGTTCAGAGGACTCCTTATTTTCATCGCATTCTTGAACTGGCAGAAATTTTTTCGTTATTAATAAATGTCCCTACGGTGCTGCTGTCAAGTATTGACAATTTTCCCTTGTCACATTTAATAACTGCATGAACTCTTGAAACAGTTGGGTCATTAAGGATGATATCATTTGCCTTGGCCCTGCCAATTTTTATCTCTTTTTTTGAAAGTTGATATTCTGAGAAGAGTTCGTCTCGGTAAAACACTTCAATAACTTTCATGTTATATGCCCCTTTTACAATGATGCGATCTGGATTTAACTATATTGCAATTACATTCTGTGATCTTAATTAACAGTCACATACGCCAGAAAATTAAAATATAGTGATACGGATTGTGATCACATGAGAATTCTTTATTATATCTGATTTTGACTCGTAATAAAAGAGAAAAATAATATGATGTTGCCGTATGAATGATATGTAGTTGATGTTTGTTCATTAAAAATGAACTTGAATACCCCGTTTTGTAAACGGGGATGAACAGTTTTCCTTTCAAGTTTCCCCCTTTGGTAAAGGGGGATTAAGGGGGATTAAGGAAATAAATTTTTTAAAATCTCTCCTAACCCTGCCTACCGGCAGTCAAGTCCCTCCCGAGTCGGGTCTTACGAGGATCGTAGCGACGTTACCAAAGAGGGGAATACAGATTTAATTATCATTTATAAAAATAATATTTGAAGCCCAGCCTTGTAAGCGGGAAGCTTCACTTTGATCCCTTTGAATGGTTGGTACAACCATTGCGCAGCTTAAACGGTAAGCATACCGAAAAGCAGTAATAAACCATATAAAGATGCAGTTATAACTGCTTGAATAATAATGATTAAATACCTCCAATCCATTGGCACTATACTTGCAATTAAAAATTACAGTATAAGAAAACAAATAACCAGGATGCGTTATTAACTAAAAAAATTACAGCAGGAAAAGGAAGGGAATTATCATGAAATGTGTAATCGTTATTAAAAATGGATCAGGAAGAGATCAGGCCTTAACATTTGACAGGGAGGAGATTAATATAGGCAGAATAATGGGAAATGACATCATGATCAATGACAGAAGCGTTTCCGGATATCATGCTAAAATCAGACTTCACAACGGGCAGGCAGAGTTAATTGATCTTGATAGTAAAAATGGTACAACTGTTAATACTGAACCTGTAAAAAGGGCCTCCCTGTATGATCAGGACAGAATTACGATTGGCAATATATCTGTACAATTTATATGTCCTGAAGCTATATCTGAGCATGCGATGGATCAAACCATGATTGCTCATTCAAAAGGATGGAATGCCAGGAAAGTTGAACAGCTGGTTCATTACTCTACAGACCATGTGCGTGATATGATTCACAAAAGTTTCAAAAATAAATCAATAAAAACGGTAGATAGCGTGAGATATTAATGGTAGAATAAAACGGTTCTGATGTCATTAACATCTATATTTAATTCACTGACATTTTGAGAGCTTCAGGAGGGCAATCCAGGATTTTATGTTAAAGCTAGTATTAAAAGGGGATAACCGGACAGCCATGGAATTCCCTGTAACAACCAAACCAATAACTATTGGCAGAGGAGAAGGCAACACCCTGTTACTTAAAGATGCAAGCGTGTCTCTTACCCATGCAAAAGTGACCATGCATCAGGGCAATGCATACATTAACGATCTGCAGAGCACGAACGGAGTGTTTGTCAATGGGGAACAAATATCTTCTGTGAAGGGCCAGAGAATTTCTCCCGGTGATGAGATAAAGATCGGCATGTATACTTTTGCGCTTGTAACATTTATGGAGGAGGATGAAATTGTACAAACAGTTCTTACCCCTCCGGATATTCCAGTTGAAGATGAAGAAAAAGGCACTGAAATACTGCCCATGAATGATGATAAGGAATCAGAAGATCGTATGGCACTGGAACAGGAAGGAGAGATACATGACCCTTCCGGAACACCATACGCTTCTCATGAGAGTGGAATAGAAGAAGTACATAGTGACCCTATGTCTGAAAGTGCTACTATTCTGATGGGAGATGCGTTAACGAGACCGAATATACGAAAACTCGTAATTACTAAAGGTCCGGACAAGGGGAAGGAATTTCAGCTCGATAAAGGATTATTAATAATCGGCCGCTCTGATGATAATGATATTGTACTCAATGATAAGAGGGTTTCACGAGGACATCATGCAAAGCTCATTGTACAGAATGATCGTTCTTATGTTATTGAGGATCTTAATAGCACAAACGGCATTTTTATCAGGGGGGAGAAAATTGAGAGAGCAGTTCTCAGTCATGATGAGGAAATACAGATTGGAGAAACATTTTTAACATATATTGATAATGATGAGGTTGTAAATTTAGCAAAGAAGGGAGAGAAGGAGTCATCTGCGCAGGAAAAACCAAAAAAACCAAATAAAAAAATGTATGCTGCATTGCCTGCTCTCATTATTATGACAGTCCTTATATATTTTATATCAGGTAAGGTGGTTGAGCAGCCCGATGACATACCTGTTCCTTCTCAGATTCAGTCAGTGCAGCAGCCTGCTGAAATACCTGTTACTCTTCAGACCCAGTCAGTACCGCAGGAAGATCTTATTCAGAACCATCTTGAAAAAGGGATAGAGTTAATAAATGCCAAATCCTGGATTGAGGCAATCGACGAACTGAATAAAATCATTCAAACTGACCAGCAGAACTATAAAGCAAAAGAGCTGATGAATAAAGCTGAGAATGAGCTCATACATAAGAATAATCTTGATACAGCATTCGTTCACGTTTCACAGGCCAAATATGAAGATGCATTAAAGGCACTTAAAGCAATACCGGTTACCAGCGTTTATTTCGATACATCAGGGGAGGAAATCCGCAGGATTAACAATCTCATTATTCAGGCAAAGAGAAAACAAAAGGCAGAAGTAAGACCAAGAAAAAAGACCTTCGGCATTGATATTGCCCTGGATATGTATGTACAGGGACAGGCCAGAAAGGCCATATCTCTTCTTAAAGAAATTCAGGCTGATTCCGGAAGCAGGAAAAAAGCAGTTACACTTACCGGCTATATTCAGCAGGCAGAAAAGAGTTTTCAGCTGGGCACAACGTTATATAACGATAATGACATTGAGGGGGCAATGAATGAATGGAAAAAAACGCTTCTCTATGAAAAAGAACTTCCTATCAATAAGAAGAGCTGGTATGCAAAGATGATTGCCGGTACAGCAGCCGATGAGTTTTACAGAAGAGGAATTGTACAGGATGAACAGGGAAATCATGATGCCGCTGTCACAAACTGGGTTAAGGCTCTAAGTTCAGATCCGACCCATAAGAGGGCTCTGACAAAACTTGAAAGTTTGGCAGCAAAGCTGTATAAAGAAGGAAGCTCTTTCGATCACTCAGATAAAGCCCAGGCTGTAAAGAAATGGAAAGAGATTTTGACGATAGTCCCTCCCGGAAGTAGATATTATAAAAAAGCTGCTGCAAAGTTAGAACAAAAATAGATACGTTGAAAAAGTATGAGTGGGGCTGAATACTAAATTCGTTTACAAAATTTGCAATTGCTTTTAGCGTATAATTCATATGTATTAAAATTTTAATCTATTTAAAAATGGGGTTCCGCCCCCAAACGACGGGTTCTTTCTTACTTGTCTAAGAAAGAACCAAAGAAGGACACCCCGCATGATTGCTTAATTTCCGATCTATTCCGGTCTGGCCGCTAAATTAAAAAAAACTCGCTCCGCTCAGACACTTTTTAATTTTTAACGCGTCCAGCCCTGCATATCCCGGAAGCAATCAAA
>CALZJD010000201.1 GCA_945787795.1 Thermodesulfovibrionia bacterium
CGGACTGAAAATGAATGTTCCCCAGAAATCCCTGAGACGGGCGATGAGTCTGCTCTCTTCACTTCATTCACCTACAATTTCCGAGCTTTCAGATTCAGGTTGGTTTGCCCTTGAAGTTGTGATTGATGAGCGCATAGTCCGGGATATTATCCCCAGGCTTAAATCTGTGGGAGCTGAAGGGATAATTGAGTATCCTTTAAATAAGGTGATACCGTAGGGGCACGTTGCAACGTGCCCCTGCTAATTACAACGTGCCCCTGCTGATTGCATCGTACCCTTACAATATACATGAAAATAATTTTATTAATTATCGCAATCCCCATTATCCTGTTCGTCTTTATCCGCTATCTTGAACAAAAAAGCCTGTATTATCCTTTTCGGGATATCGAGATCACTCCAAAAGATATCGGGCTTGATTATGAAGACGTGCATATTACCACAGATGACGGTATTGAAATTCATGGCTGGTTTATCCCTGTCAAAGATCCTTCCAGAGTCTTACTTTTCAATCATGGCAATGGAGGAAATATCAGCCACAGACTGGAAAAGCTTCAGATGCTGCATGCGCTGAATCTTGCTATTCTGATTTATGATTATCGCGGATATGGATTGAGCAAAGGCAGGCCATCTGAAAAGGGGCTTTATCTGGATGCGGATGCCATGTTTGTTTATCTTCTCAAGGAAAAGGGATATGAACCTGATCAGATTATTGCATATGGTGAGTCCCTGGGAGGAGCTGTCGCTATAGAATTGACATCAAGGCGCGACCTGAAAGGATTGATTATCGAAGGCTCATTTTCTTCCATAAAGGACATTGCCAGAAAATATTTCCCCTTTATACCATCATTCATATATAAGACAAAGTATGATTCAATTAATAAAATTGATGACATTACTGTTCCCAAATTAATAATGCACAGCATTGATGATGAAATTATTCCGCTTAAATTTGGCGTGGCACTCTTTGATGCTGCAGCAGGACCAATGTCTCCAAAAAGGAATATGTCTTTGAAATCAGGGCATTCCTGTCTGAACTCTGATTTACAAAGCAATCCGTTTCTGTTCTATAATTATTAAGTATTCCCGAATAAAATCCGATTTTATTGATAGTACGCGTAATAGTTGATAATATTAGATAAGAGTACGTCCTTATTATAATTACTGAGATGATTACTTTTTTATCAAGACAAATAATGAAATTTTTCTGTTCTTTAGCAGTAATATTCATCATATCAGCAACCGGAATGTTTCTGAGCTGGACAGTTTATGCAGCTGAAGAGAATGAAAGGAACAGTTCTCTGAAATCTGCAGCATCTGATTCCGGAAAGAAAATAAGCCGCAGCAATGTAAGGCCGAATAAAACGGTAAAGGGGAGTGTCTCAGGCCTTGATTCATTTTATGAAAATGCCAGGCAGATAAAGGAATCCATAGCAGAAAGCAGGGCCCTGTCAAAAACAAAGAGATCCAGGGTTCACATTTCAGACTTGCAAAAGAGAAACCTTGCTCAGCTCATGGCGCAAACACAGGAAAGTGGCGGAGCAGATGTGCGCTTTTCTGAAAGAAATGGAACTCCTGCATTTATTAAGGGGACCGGTCTTACCGCAGCGATGACCATGAATACATCGGACATGGCGATGTCAAGGAGCACAGCATTAAGATTTATGGCTGATAACCGTGACCTTTTGAAGCTGACTGATCCTGTGCAGGAACTCTCGATCACCCGTCAGGGAATGGACAATCAGGGGAAAAAACATTTCCATTATCAGCAGACCTACCGGGGAATACCGATTTGGGGCAGGGAAGCTGCTGTTCACTTAAGGGCAAATGACTCTGTCTATCTTTTTCAGGGCACGTACGAGCCATCTCCCCGTGGTGACCTGAATACTGAACCTGTTATATCTTCAGATGAGGCAATATACGCGGTCAGGGACCATCTGCAGATAAACCATGAGGGGATTTCCGGTCCGGAACATCAGCTGGTTTTTTATACCAGAAAAGACGGGACCATGACGCTTGCCTACAAGATCGATATCCAGCCGGCGTTTGATCAACGGTGGATTTATTTTATTGATGCGGAAAATGGTTCTTTTATTCATAGAATCAATAATATTCACAGCCAGATCGTAACTGCCACCGGTGATGACCTTAACTCAACATCAAGAGATTTCAATGCATGGCTGCAGGGAGGCACATATTATACAATTGACCCGAGTACCCCGGTGGTGGATCCCCTTTACGATCCTGTAAACAGCGGACCTAATTCAACAGGCGACACGTTTATCATGAGCGCAGGTAATGGGAATGGAGACCCTTTGTATTATGTTACCAATTCTTCTCAATCAAGCGGCTGGGATACTTCAGCAGTGAGCGCGGCCCACAATACAAGAGCTGTCTATACCTATTATAAGAACACGTTTAACAGAGATAGCATGGATGATAATAATATGAATCTGCTGGTGGTCATTCATTTCCAGACTGGTTATGATAACGCATTCTGGGACGGGACCTGGATGGTGTACGGAGACGGAGGGCAGGTATTTTCACCTCTTGCAGGCGCTTTGGATGTGGCTGCACATGAAATGACGCATGGGGTAATAGAGAACACGGCCAATCTTACCTATGAATCCCAGAGCGGCGCGCTGAATGAATCCTTTGCCGATGTGTTTGCCGTCATGGTTGACAGAGATGACTGGAGGATAGGTGAGGACATAACCCGTGTTCAACCGGGATATCTCAGAGATCTGGCCAGTCCTGCAACCGGACTTGGTTCGCAGCCGGAAAAAATGAGTCAGTATCAGCCCCTGCCCAATACAGAAGCAGGCGACTGGGGCGGGGTACATATTAACAGCGGTATTCCGAACAGGGCTGCTTATCTTACTGCTGAAGGGTTGGGCACGAGTATCGGCAGAAGCAGGACAGAACAGATTTATTACAGGGCCCTGACAACATATTTGCAGGCATCTTCACAGTTTCTCGATGCCAGACGCGCTCTTATCCAGTCGGCAGAAGACCTTTTCGGGGAGGGCTCAGCAGAATCAGCAGCCGTTACCGCGGCTTGGGACGAAGTAGAAGTAATAGAGGGTGCAGGGCTCCCCGGAGGGCTGAAGCCATCTCCTGCAGACCCGGTAACAGGAAATGACCTGATGGTATATCTCTACCCCTCGGATCAGACTCATGATGATCCTCAAGATACGAGTGAGACGTATTCGCTTTATGTTCAGACATTTCCTTCTCCCTTTCAGGGGTATGACTCCTCCCAGGATAGATTGCTCCAAACCGATGTTTTACCACATTACACCCGTCCTGCAGTTTATTCTGACATTGGAGGCACAAGAATTTTTTATGTGGGTGTTGACTTTAACATTTATTCAATAAATTTAGACGGATCTGATTTTGCCAGGATCCCAACTACAGGCAATATCTGGAGTATAGCTCTCTCTCCGGACGGGAGATTTCTTTCATACACCACGACAACTGAAAATGATAACAATATATATGTAGTAGATCTGATATGTGACAATGACCTGACCGTGCCGATTATTCCGACCAATTATCAGGACGATGGATCAGAAAGTACGAACACGGTGCTATATGCTGATTCGCTGGCATTTGATTATACGGGAAATATTCTGGTATTTGATGCATTGAATTGTATTTCCTTTCCTGGAAATCTCTGCAGTGAAGGTGACGGCTACCGGTACTGGACCATTGGTTTCCTGGATATTTCGGACGGCTCCATAACAACCCCATTCCCCAATCAAAACCCTGATCTTGATTTTGGATATCCCTCTTTTGCATATAACAATAACTTTATTATCACCATGGATGTGCTGGACAAAAGCATCAGTAACACTATTGTTTCAACGGTCAGGACCTTTAACCGGGAGACACAGGAGATTGCAGATATTGCCAGTCCTAACCTGGGGGAAAACACAGCCGGGGTATGGGGTATCCCCAGCTTCTGGGGGGATGATGATTTTATCACCATACAGCGACTTGATCCGGGAGTTTCCGGAAAAGCTGTGAGAATTCCCATTGACAGTACCTGGGGTGGAGGCACGCCTGTAGAACTGCTGAATGATTTTGATGTTGCCATGCCCAAAATGCATCGAGTGGCAGTCAGAACAAATCAGGGGATACTGCAGTCAAACACCTCAACCCTAAACTTCGGAAGTATTTCACGTGGTTCTTCCTCAACAAAGGAAGTTTCGGTAACAAATACCGGAGACAGCGATCTTACCGTAACCTGTATGGACGTAAGCGGTTCATCTGCTTTTTCCATCAGTAACAGTGATGAGCTGATATCAGGCAATGAACAGAAAAATTTACAAGTTATCTTCTCACCGAATCAATCATCAGGTGATGAAAATGCAGTATTGACCCTGACTAATGATGTTGATAATTCAACCTTGAAAGTTGTGCTGACCGGAATAGCAGGTTCGAAGGGCGGAGGCGGAGGCGGCGGCTGTTTCATAGCCACAGCAGCCTATGGCAGTTATATGGCTGATGAGGTCCTGCTGCTCAGACAGTTCAGGGACAAATGGCTCATCCCGAATGGCATTGGAAGGTCCCTTGTAAACCTTTACTATAATTACTCACCTCCTGTCGCTGAATTTATTAGCGGGAATAAATCAATGAGGTTTACCGTGAGAACTGCGCTTGCACCGCTCGTGTACGGGATAAAATATCCTGCTGTGTCAGGTCTTGTATTACTGGCAGGCCTGTCAGCGGTACTGTTCTCTGTTATCAGAATAAGAAGAAA
>CALZJD010000202.1 GCA_945787795.1 Thermodesulfovibrionia bacterium
TGAGAGGAAAAAATACGGTCTTAAGGGTGCCAGGGCCCGTTTCCAGTTCTCAAAGAGATAATCGGTCAGAATAAGATACTGATTTTTATAAAACTCAAATTTATTTAACAGACGGGTTCAGGTTATTAACCTGGGCCTTTTTTTTATAGGCAAAAGCATATAAATGTATATAAATTATCGGACTGGTTAATTGAACATGTTAAACGTTGCGATCTTAGGGGGAAGCGGTTATACAGGGGGAGAACTGATCAGGCTGCTTCAGGGACATCCGGAAGTTAAAATAACAGCAGTCACTTCAGAGCGTCTGTCAGGAAGGTTAGTTTCTGATACATTTCTTAATTTCCGTAATACAGATGTAACATTCGAATCATTAAAGCTTAAAAACCTGATTGGCAGGGCTGATCTGTTTTTTCTGTGTCTGCCTCACAAAACTTCACAGAAGACAGTTTCTGATTTGCATAAAGCCGGCAGGAAAGTAATTGATCTGTCTGCGGATTACAGGCTTAAGAGCGCCAGGGTGTATGAAGACTGGTATCAAACACCCCACCTGTTTTCCCCTTTGCTGAAAAAAGCGGTATACGGGCTTCCTGAAATAAACAGGGACAACATACGCGAGGCATCTATCATAGCCAATCCAGGATGTTATCCAACCAGTGCCATTCTGGGGCTGGCCCCTGTAATAGACCGGGAGTATGTAGACGCTGATTCGATCATTGTGGACGCCAAGTCCGGGACTTCAGGTGCGGGACGGAATCCTGCCCAGCCTTTTATGTTTTGTGAGGTCAATGAATCTGTGAAGGCCTATGGAATTTCGGTCCACAGGCATACTCCTGAGATTGAACAGGCATTAAGCGGTCTATCAAAGAAAAAAATCAAAATAATTTTTATCCCCCATCTTATCCCGATGGACCGGGGAATTTTAAGCACCATTTATGTCAGGTTGAACAATAAGGTAAAACTGTCTGACATTCAAAAGCTCTTCAGGGAATACTACAATTCGGAGCCTTTTGTCAGAATACTGCCGAACGGCGTGTATCCTGCTACAAAGGCGGTGAAAGGGACCAATTTTTGTGATATATCTGTATTCCTGGATAAGCGTTCCGGCAAAGGGCATTCCCTGATTATTGTAAGCGCTATAGATAACCTTATTAAGGGAGCATCCGGGTTAGCTGTTCAGAATATGAATATCATGTATAATTTTGAAGAGACTGCCGGACTCATGACTTCCTCTCCCACCCCCTGATGAAAAAAAACACTTCGCCCCGAAAGCTCACGGTTAAAGGTTTTCAGTTTGCAGGCATATCTTCCGGAATTAAAAAGACGGGTGGTAAAGACCTTGCCCTCATATTTTCAGAAGTCCCTGCTCCCACGGTGGGAATGTTTACAACCAATAAAATCAAGGCTGCTCCTGTAAAACTTTCCATGAAACGTCTTTCCGGACAAAAAAACTGTCAGGCCATAATAATTAACAGCGGGAATGCAAACGCCTGCACGGGTCAGGAAGGGATGAAACATGCCAGGGAAATGACGGTTAAGACAGCAGGCGCCCTTGGAATATCACCTGATCTTGTCCATGTATCATCTACCGGAGTCATTGGAGTGCCACTGCCCATGAAAAAAATCAGCAGGGCCATACCTGACCTTGTTCGGTATATGTCTCCCCTGTCACTTGCTGATACTGCCAGTGCAATCATGACAACAGACAGTTTCCCAAAAGTGATTTCAAAAAAAGTCAGGATCGGGAAAAGAACAGGGACAATCGTGGGCATTACCAAGGGGGCAGGTATGATATGTCCCCATATGGCCACAATGCTCTGTTATATTCTCACAGATATTTCGATAAGCAGTACATTAATGGAACGAGCTCTTAAAGAAGCTGTTGACAGGTCCTTTAACCGGCTTGCTGTTGATAATGATATGAGCACAAATGATTCCGTATTTGCCATGGCAAACGGGCTGCTTGGTAATGATCCCATTAAAAGGAGTTCGAAGGAATACAGAGAATTCTGCGGTACATTAAGCGGATTAACCTATGATCTTGCCAAGATGATAGCCAGAGACGGGGAGGGCGCTACAAAGCTTATTGAAGTGATAGTAAAAGGAGCAAAGTCTGAGACTGATGCTGATAAGGTGGCCAGAGCAATATCAGGATCCATGCTGGTTAAAACTGCAGTATATGGCAATGATCCGAACTGGGGAAGGATAGTGGCAGCAGCCGGTTATTCAGGAGTGAATATTAATGAGAACAAAATAGATATATATATCGGCAGGGTCAAGGTAATGGGCAGAGGTATTGGGACTGACAGGGAAAAGCTGGCCTTCAGGGCCCTTCAGAATAAAACAGTAATCATAACTGTTGACCTTGGAGCAGGAGATAAGATGGTCAGGGCCCTTTCCTGTGATCTGACAGAAAAGTATATAGCAATTAATGCCGAATACAGATCATAACCCCAAATTTTATGGATTATAATGGCCTGTCAGGTTCAGGTTTTGGGTAGGAGAGCCGTAAAATAATAGATGTTAACATGATCACATAATTTATTTTTTTTATTATGTTAAGGTATATATTAATATGAAATATTACTTATCAATTTTGGGGGTATTAAGATGAAAAAAATCTTCTATTACTTGGTGTTAGTTTCAATATTTGCAATTACTGCTGTTAATGCAGAAGATACGTCATCAAGGGAATATGTCGTTCAGAAAGGAGATACTCTCTGGGACATTTCCGATTCAGAGCTGAAAGATAACTTTCTCTGGCCTAAATTATGGAATGTGAATCCACAGATCGATAATCCGGACCTTATTTATCCTGGTATCAGCATAACAATTCCTTCCAGGGAAGAGTTAATGCGTATGACAATGCCGCCACGAAAGGCACCTGTAGTAAAGAAACGAAAGAGTAAGCGCTCTGCAGTGATTGTGCCGGAAATAGAAAAGAAAAAGTTCCTGGTAGACAGGAATCTTTACCTGGCCAGCGGATGGATTGATGACATTTATCCGGCAGAAGGAGAAATTGTATCTACTCCGACAGGCAGGGTAATGGTTGGCCAGGATGAGATGGTCTATATCAATACTGATAAAGAAACTGCTGCGGGAGACAGGTATCTGGTGATAAAGGAGATCAAGATGGTTAATCATCCTGAATCAAAAGAGGTCCTGGGTCACCAGATCAGGGTATCGGGTATAATTGAAGTTACCGGAAGGGACAATGGTCAAACCAAAGCAGCGGTACAGGAATCTTATGAGAATGTTCATGTAGGTGACGGACTTATTCCTTTTCAGGGGATTGATTTGCCCAAAGTAACAGAAGAACCAAGAACTCCTGATAACTCCGGATATATAGTTGAATCTCATATGAACCTTAAAATGGTTACGCTGGGCAATATTGTATTTGTAGACAAAGGGGAGAATGACGGAATCAGTATCGGAGATGTGTTCACTGTATATACCGAGAGCCCGGTAAAAAGACCTGTTGGAGAGATGCAGGTAGTTTCGCTCAGACCTACTACTTCAGGAGCAGTGATAACTGAAAGCAGCAGTGAGATTTTTATTGGCTCCATATGGGGAAAGAAGTAAAGAATTCCTAATTACTACCTGTTGCGAAAAGTCAAAATTCTAATCACTGTCATTCTGAACTTGTCGTAGCGACCCTTAGCGGAGACCCGCATCGGGTTTCAGAATCTCAAGTGTGCAATGAGTCGTAAGACCCTGAAATAAATTCAGGGTGACAAATAACAACTTCCGCACCAGAAACTAATTAATAAACTTACAAACCTCATTTGAAAATGAACTTTCGTTACCTGTAGTGTCATATGCCGTCACAGCAAAGCACCATGGTCCGGGTGTCAGGTTCGTGAACGAGTGACACGTCAAATCCCCTAAATCCATCAGGTCAGAATAGTCG
>CALZJD010000203.1 GCA_945787795.1 Thermodesulfovibrionia bacterium
CAGGAAACAGTTTGAGCAGACAGACAGTCAGATCCAGGCGGTGAGCCGGGAACTGGTGGAACTGCGCCAGCAGGAAGGGTCCCACTACAATAAACTGGCTGGGATCAGGCTTGATCAGCACATCAGCGGTGATATTGCTGAAGGGCTTGACACTGCTGACCGCCGTGTGACTGAACTGTTAGCTGAGCGTGACCGTGCCCTGACGACTCTGAATCAGCAGATTGAACAGGCCCGGGAACAGGCAGCTGCATTAGAAAAAAAACGGCAGCAACAGGGCGATCTGGTGGACGGAGCAGCAGAAGAACTTGACAGTATCGAGGCTGCTGTACAGGCAGCACTTGAGCAGGACAGTGCATACATATCCCGGTTTGAAGCTGCGGGCAAATCAGACAGTGTAGCAAGGCATGCTGAGGAAAAGACTGCCCAGGCAGAAGAAGACCGGGTCAAAAAGGGCAGACCGTACGAAGAGGACCGGTTATTTACCTATCTCTGGGAAAAGGGGTATGGAACGTCAGAGTATTCAGCAAATCCTGTAACACGTTTTCTCGACAAATGGGTCTCCAACCTGTGCAGATATGACGAGGCCCGCCCGAATTACTCAATGCTGCTCGAAATTCCAAAGCGTCTTCAACGTCACGCAGAACGTCTGCGCACAGCTGCAAATTGGGAATATGAGGTCCTGACAAAAATGGAAGAAAAGGCAGCGGAACAGGGAGGTGTCCTGGGCAAACGGGCTGCACTGGAAGAAGCAGAGAAGCGCGCTGACAAAACAGACACTGAGATTCAGGAGATCGAGACGCTTATTCAGGGCCTGCTCAGGGACCGGGCGTCCTTTGCTGAAGGCAGGGACAGGTACTTCCGTTCCTGTATCGACACCCTGTCAACCGCATTCCAGCGCGAAAATATTCTGGCGCTCCATAAATATGCACTGACCACCTCAACCGCTGAAGACGATGAGATCGTCTACGCACTATCAGACCTGAATGAGAAAAAGAAAGAACTCGAGAGCTCAATGGAGCAACACAAAATGATATATGAAAGACAGCTTGCCCGGCTCAAGGAACTTGAGGGCGTGCGCAGCCGGTACAAGCAGAAGCGTTATGATAATATTCACTCGGTCTTTCAGAACGTAGGCCTTCTCGCTCTCCTCCTGAGCCAGTTTCTCAACGGCGCGACCAGCGGAGAAGACCTCTGGCGCACCCTGCAGCGGGAACATCGTTACCGCCGGCTAAAGTCCAACCCGGTCTTCGGCAGCGGAGGCTTCGGGCGGGGAGGGATGTGGCGTCTTCCCTTTCCCGGAGGCGGCGGTTCCATGCGGCTCCCCATTCCCGGCGGCGGCGGCTGGCGTCATGGTCCGGGCCGCGGGGGAATAGGTTCAAAGGGTGGTTTTCGCACCGGCGGTGGTGTGTAGCTTTTATCTATGTGCCTGAGATATTCATCCCGATACGTTTGAAGCATGAAAAGAGATTGACGAGTAGCGATTTACAAAGGGGAAAAAGAGAATGACGAATAGCGATTGCCGATTTACGAAGTATAATGAATCGTCATTCGCAGTTATTCCCTTTGGAGCGAATGATTTTTGAAACCGATTATGCTATACTCCTGTCAATTTCATATCATGTATTATTTCCTGGTTTGCAATAGATGAGCATGGAGCTCTTTGTCATAGCTGTCGGAATACTGCTCTTCTGCGCTGTATTCGACCTCATGGTGGGGGTCAGCAACGATGCTGCCAATTTTCTTAATTCATCACTCGGTTCCCGTGTTGCACCGCGCCACGTAATAATGATAGTGGCAAGCCTCGGTATCATCGCAGGGGTGACCTTTTCAAGCGGCATGATGGAGGTCGCACGTAAAGGTATCTTCCATCCGCACTTCTTCACCATGCCTGAACTCATCACCATCTTCCTTGCTGTTATGCTTACGGACATCCTCCTGCTTGACATGTTCAACACCTTTGGACTGCCTACATCAACGACCGTCTCTATTGTCTTTGAGCTTCTGGGGGCAGCGGTCGCCATGTCAGTGATCAAAATTATCCAGGCGGGTGACAGCATGGCCAATTTAAGTGAATACATAAACACCGCAAAGGCCATGATGATTATTATGGGAATTCTTCTGTCTGTCATAGTTGCTTTTCTGTTCGGCGCCATCGCCCAGTTTATCAGCCGTATCATCTTTACCTTTGATTACAGCCGGACCATTAAACGTTACGGTGCATTGTGGGGAGGGGTGGCCCTTACGTCAATAGTCTTCTTCATTCTTATCAAGGGAGCAAAAGGGGCGTCCTTTATCACGCCCGATACCTATGCCGCCATCACGACGAATGCTCTGACCATTTTACTGCTGGTCTTTATTGCCTCTGCTGTGCTTCTTCAGGTACTGATGACCTTTTTCAGAGTCAATATTCTGAAGCCGATCATACTTATAGGTACCTTTGCGCTGGCGCTTGCTTTTGCAGCCAATGACCTCGTCAACTTCATCGGTGTACCGCTGGCAGGGTTTCATTCTTACAAGATTGCAGCTGCTTCCGCAGACCCGCTTAACATCACCATGGACGCGCTGAGCAAAAAAGTCCCTTCTGAGACCTACCTGCTCCTGATTGCCGGAATCATAATGGTATTGACCCTCTGGTTTTCACGCAAGGCCCGGACCGTATCTGCTACGGAACTCGGCCTTGGCCAACAGCATGAAGGGATCGAATCATTTGAATCAACTAAACTCTCACGTGTCATAGTGAGGCTCGTTGACTCTTTCCTTACCAATGCAAAGGTGCTGGTCCCCATGCCGGTCCGCAGGTTCGTTGACAGTCGGATGGACCAGAGCAGGTTTGTTCCTGCAGATAAAGACGGGCAGCAGTCATTTGACCTGATCAGGGCTTCTGTTAATCTCATGGTGGCATCCATAGTTATATCATTCGCCACATCCATGAAACTCCCCCTCTCAACAACATACGTCACATTCATGGTATCCATGGGCACATCATTTTCAGACCGGGCATGGGGCAGTGAAACAGCCGTATACCGCGTGACCGGGGTGATGACGGTCGTAGGCGGCTGGTTCATGACCGCATTGATCGCATTTTCAGTTGCATTCATCTTTGCATACCTTATCCATTCATTTCAGGCTGTTGGCGTGATGCTTCTTCTGATATTCTGCGGTCTCGTCATCTTCAGGACCCATCGTGCTTGATATTCTGCGGTCTCGTCATCTTCAGGACCCATCGTGCTTACAGCAGACGCGCAAAGGAGAAGGAGGAGGAAAAGGTTTTTAACCTGGATAGCGTGACAGACGCATCTGCAGCCCTTGCCATTACCTTCAACCATATCGGGTATCTTCTAAAAGAAATACGTGAATCATTAGATATCACGCTGGACGCGCTTTTTTCAAATGACATTGCCACGATACGGACACAGAGGAAAAAGACCAGCAATGTACAGCTGTGGGTAAATATCGTGATAGCAAATATCTTCAAGGTGCTCAGGTATCAGCAGAAGGAGCAGATGGCTGATTCCTACAAATACGCACAGACTATCAGGAGGCTGCAGAAGCTCTCAGACGGACATAGAGACATAGTCCTGCGTTCATGGGTGCATGTGAGCAATAACCACAAAGGGCTTCTGGATGTGCAGGTTAAGGAGCTCAGGGAAATCAAGGACATCATTCTTAACATATTTTCAGATGTGGAGGTTTCCCTGAATACCAGGGAAACGGTCTCTCCTGACATCATAACAACCCAGATTCAAACTCTGAGGAACCTGGCTGACCATTACAACTTCAAACAGATGGAGCGCATACAGGATGACACTTCAAAGACAAGGCTCAGCATCCTCTTTTACGCCATAGTAGGTACCTGCATTATGCTTGCCAAGCAGAACCTCAAGCTGCTTGAAATATTCCAGGAATCATTTCCATCTTCTAAATAATGTCGTCCATAAACTCGGTTTCCTTGTCCGTCATTCCCGAAACCTGCCTGCCGGCCGGCAGGCCCTCTTTCCAAAGAGGGGAACCCACTCAATTACACGAAGATCCTAATCGTTTATTGACAGTTAAAAGAGCGCATCAATACAGAGGCCCGGGATAATCAAACCCCCTTATTACAGGCATAAAAAAACTATATTGGATTTTTTCTTGACACCTTGCAATGTAAATAATTATTATATGTATACTTACCTTAAAGAGCGGAATGGTCAATATCCATTAAAATCTAATATATGGCTAATATTATTAATAAACTATTCTTAATTGGCATGTTCATTATTTTCATGATGAACATATCAGGCTGCGCAGGCAATGCCAGAAGCTCTCATGTCAGTAACGAAAAAAGTACCCGGCATAAGGACTCTGCCAAAGTATACATTTATCCAGGTGAAACCAAACAGTTGGATATAATAGAAATGTTTGGTCAACCTGATTCAGTCATGTATAAACAGGATGCAGAAGTCTGGAGTTATGAGAAAACAGCTGATGTGGTCCGGAATTCTGATTTATATTTAACCGTGTATTTCAATGGAGCTGAAACATCTGATAATAACTCATCAAGCAAACCTGTAAAGTTGATAATGTATTTTGATAGTAATGGAGTTGTCAAGGATTATTCAATTCAAGTTTCTAATCTTCAGTAAATTCCCCGATAGTTTTTGATTCATTAATTTTAAATCCAATATTCCTGCCTGCCCGAACCAATGATACTTTTTTTTGTGGGAAGGTCAATATATAATCCTCAACTCTTAGACTAAATCCAATGTATGCATATTGAACTTGAATACCCTGTTTTGTAAATTCCGTTAGAGATATGTCTCTATACGGGGTAAACAGGCATGAAAATATCTCCTTTTAAGTCTCTCCCTTTGAAAAAGGGGGATTTTACAAATAATTCTTTTACATATCTCTCATACCCCTGCATTCCGGCAGACTGATGGAATAACAACAGCAAAAAGTTTTAAATAATATGGTCGGGGCGAGAGGATTTGAACCTCCGACCCCTGGTCCCCCAGACCAGTGCGCTAACCAGACTGCGCTACGCCCCGAATATGTATATAAGTCTTAATGCATTATATGTAAGCTTATTAAGGATAAGCCGGGATTAATCTTTAATCAAGACCGGAGATGATTAAAAGGAACATCAGAGAAACAGTCTTGCTCCTCCATTCTCTTCAGTTGTTCCGCGGGTTTTCTTTTTTGCGGTTGCCTTCTTTTTTTCAGGAGCCTTTTTTGCTGCAGACCGTGGTTTCTTGCCGTCCGGGCTTTTACTCAGGGAATGTAAAATTTCCTTTAATTTCTTTTTTACTCCCTGGATGGTCTGTATCGATACCGTACGTCCGCCTTGCGATTTGCTCGCGAACTTGTTGCGTACACCTGCGATCGTGTACTTTTCCTTATAAAGGAGGTCCCTTACCTTAAGAACCTGCTCCACATCTTTTCTGGAATACACACGCTGACCTGTTTTGTTTTTCCTCGGCTTGAGAAAGGAGAACTCTGACTCCCAGTATCTGAGGACATGCGGTTCTACCTCAGCAATGATGCTGACTTCACCGATCTTATAAAACAGTTTATCTGTACTGAATTTTTTCTGAGGTGAAGACCCCATGGGGAACTAAACCTTCTCCACAAGCGCTTTGAACTGAAGACTTGGCTTGAAGGTAACTACTTTTCTCTGTTCAATTTCCAGCTCGGTACCTGTTTTTGGATTTCTGCCTTTACGAGAACTCTTTTTTCTTACCAGGAAGGTCCCGAACCCTGTTATTTTGATTGATTCACCTTCTGAAAGGATATTTTTCATGGAATCAAATAACGTCTCCACAATAGATGTGGCCTCTTTTTTTGGCAGTCCGATTTTCTCATACAGTCTGTCAGCTAAATCAGCTTTTGTCATAACAACCCTCCTATCATTTTTATAAATTATAAGAGGACATAGCCTCATTGTCAAGATAAAACAGTTAAAGATATTAAAAAGCCCTGGCTGCCCCGGTGTTAATCATAATATACAGGGCCTGACATATGCTCTTTCCGGCATGAAAACAGCGTTCTGTTCAGCAATACGCTAATACGGCTGAGATTAAAAAACAAGCCAGGGCTGCGGCAGAAATAGCTGTTCATACATCATCAGCGCAAACCTGTCGGTCATTCCTGCAATAAAATCACAGACCATCCTGTTTCTGGATGATATCTTTTCCTTGGGGTATTCCTTAAACACCTCGTCTGTATGCTCACGGTAGTATTCATACAGGTCCAGGAGGATCTTGCGCGCCTTTTTAAACTCCTGCCTTGACAGGTCACTTTCATATACATTGCTGTACAGGAAATCTCTCAGGTTATGGGTGATTTTATTTATTCTGCTGCTCATGGTGATTTTAACCATGTCTGCTTTAATGGTGCTGTAAATAACGTCCTTGACCATAAGGTCTATCCTCGTTGACTGGGAATCACCGATTTTTAAAAACTTTGCAGGTATGTCTGACCGCTTCAGAACTCCGGCACGAATGGAATCATCAAGATCGTGATTTACATAAGCAATAACATCTGACACCCTGACGATCTGCCCTTCCAGGGTTTCGCTCCGTGTCCTGGATGAAAAGATATCTCCCTTTCCCTTTGAGTGTTTGACGATCCCGTTTCTTACCTCAAACGTAAGGTTTAACCCACGGCCGTTTCTCTCCAGTATATCAACAACTCTCAGGCTCTGTTTAAAATGATCAAAGCCTCCGGGATATATTTCACGCAATACATCTTCTCCTGCATGGCCGAACGGTGTGTGTCCGAGATCATGCCCCAGGGCGATAGCTTCTGTCAGGTCTTCATTGAGCCTGAGGGCCTTTGCAATGGTCCTGGCAATCTGGGATACCTCAAGCGTGTGTGTAAGTCTTGTCCTGTAATGGTCGCCTTTAGGCGCGAGAAATACCTGGGTCTTGTGCTTTAACCGTCTGAATGCCTTTGAATGTAATATCCTGTCACGGTCACGCTGAAAACATGTCCTTATCTCTTCTTCTTTTTCCCTCCTCTTTCTGCCTTTGCTTTCAGAGCTGAGACATGC